>JAAWBF010000069.1 GCA_022792555.1 Oscillospiraceae bacterium | reverse complement strand
TTCTTTCGGTGAAAGGTGTTAATCCCCTTTACCATGCAAAAGACGACAAAGGCCATGATGAAGAAGTTCAGGACTGCTTGCATGAAAGTTCCGTAAGTGATGACCGCGCCGCCCACACTGAGAGACAGATCCGCGAAGGAGCTGGATTGGACAAAGATCCCGATGATGGGCATGATGATGTCGGCGGTGAGGGAGTCGGCAATCGCCTTAAATGCCCCGCCTACAATGACGCCTACCGCCATGTCTATCACATTGCCCCTGGAGACAAATTGCTTGAACTCACCGATAAAGCCAGCGGCTTTTTCTTTTGCAGACACAGAAGACCTCCTGTCAAGTTTTATTCATGGTTCCCGCTCCAGAAGGAGTGGGAACCATTTCGTTACGGGTTCTGCTGGAAGGTCAGCCGATACCAGTCCCCGTCCTTCTGAACAAAGGCGGAGCCGTCTTCCCCCACAGGGCCGGTCCACCCAAAGACCTTGGGGGTGACCGGGTGGAACTGGCTGTCCAGATAGGCGCTGCCATAGGGGATATAGCCGTTTTTGAGGGATTGGAAGTCCCAATCGCCGTAGTAGGGAATCTTGTCGTGGTAGATTTTCGCGTAGGGATTGGTAAACGTGGAGCCATCCAGCCGCACCCAGAGGGGGGATTCATCGGGCAGATTGCCGCAGTACAGGCCGCCGCCAAAATAGCCCAGCCGTTCATACTGACAGGGAATAACAACCGCCCCTGTCCGGTTGATGATGCCAAATCTGCCGTCCTGACAGACAATGGCGTGGCCGTCCTGGAAGCCATGGACCTGATACCACTGTGGCTCAATGACCCAGTGATGCTGGAGATCCATGTATCCCCCCTGCATGTCTCCCCAATTCATGTGGGGGGCAAGGCCATCCTCATAGAGCGCCCACTCCTCCACAAGACCGTACAGACTGCCGCAGCGGGTGCCGTCCCGGTTCCAGAGGGTAATGGGTTCCGTGGGACTGTTTCTTTCAACGCGGGTGATGAACTGCCCGTTGCTTAACAGTGCATACTCGTCATACCGCCCGAAGGGGAGAACCAGTTTGTTTGTGGCCAGGTCTAAAACACCGGCGGAATAGCCGCTTTCGGAGATGAGCAGCGCCAGCCCGTTGGAGATCTCCATCAAAGAGTCCTGGCTCCGGGAGACAATCAGCTTGCCCCCGGCGTCGTAAATCCCCCAGCCGGTGCAGTTGGTTTTCTCCGGGCTGTCGTAGAAGTTCACCGGCAGATACTCCGCCGTCACCAGGGATTCCATGATCGTAAAGTCCCCCTCAATGTCTAGCTTGGTGAGGGTGTAATCCTGATAGACCGGCTCCTGGGGAGAGAAGGAGACCCGCAGGGCGGGGGAGACCAGCCGTGCGGTGATAGCGGCCAGCTCAGCACGGGTGAGGCTGAGAGAGGGAAAGGGGGGTGGCGCCGGTGCCGGAGAGCAGGCCGGCCTCATAACACACCTTGACGTAGGGGGCGAACCAGTCGTCTTCTTTTACATCGGAAAAGCCCTCATAGGCGCGGACCACAGGGGGCTTTTCCCCGCCGGGGTCCGCGCCCTCCGGCGTCCCTGCCGCCAGGGCAGGGGAGAGGGTGAGGGCCAGGGAGAGCAGGAGAGCGGCGGGTTTTATCATTTGTTTCACGATGGACCCCCTCATGCCTTGTCTGGAACCAGGCGCTCCTTTCCTCCCATGTAGGGCTGGAGAACCTGGGGGATGATCACACTGCCGTCCGCCTGGAGGTTGTTCTCCAGCAGGGCAATGAGCATCCGGGGCGGGGCCACACAGGTGTTGTTGAGGGTGTGGGGGAGGTAGGTCTTGCCGCTCTCGTCCCTGGCGCGGATCTTGAGCCGCCGGGCCTGGGCGTCCCCCAGGTTGGAGCAGGAACAGACTTCAAAGTATTTCTGCTGCCGGGGGCTCCAGGCCTCAATGTCGCACGACTTCACCTTCAGGTCGGCCAGGTCTCCCGAACAGCACTCCAGCTGACGCACCGGAATGTTCATATTGCGGAAGAGCTCCACCGAGTAGCGCCACATCTTCTCGTACCAGTCCATAGACTCCTCCGGGCGGCAGATGACGATCATCTCCTGCTTTTCAAACTGGTGAATCCGGTACACCCCGCGCTCCTCAATGCCGTGGGAGCCCTTCTCCTTACGGAAGCAGGGGGAGTAGGAGGTAAGGGTCTGAGGCAGGGACTCAAAGGGAAGGATCTGGTCGATGAACCGTCCGATCATGGAGTGTTCCGAGGTGCCGATGAGGTAGAGGTCCTCTCCCTCGATCTTGTACATCATGTTCTCCATGTCGGCAAAGGACATGACACCCTCTACCACATTGCCGTGGATCATAAAGGGAGGGATACAGTAGGTAAAGCCCTTGTCGATCATAAAATCTCTGCCATAGGCCAGGACCCCCTCGTGGAGCCGGGCGATGTCCCCCAGCAGGTAGTAGAAGCCGGAACCGGCCACCCGGCCTGCGGCGTCCATATCAATCCCGTGAAAGGAGTCCATGATCTCGGTGTGGTAGGGGATGGGGAAGTCGGGAACTACAGCCTCTCCAAAGCGGGCCGCCTCCACATTGGCCGAGTCGTCGGGGCCAAGGGGGACGCTGCTGTCAATCATCTGGGGGATGACCAGCATAATCCGGCGGATCTCTTCGGCCAGCTCGGCCTCCCGCCGCTCCAGCTCGGCCAGCCGGTGGGCATTGGCCGTGACCTGGGCCTTGACAGCCTCGGCCTCCTGGAGCTTGGAGGGGTCCTTTTTACTCTGGCCCATGAGGATGCCGATCTGCTTGGAGAGGGTATTGCGGGCGGTGCGGAGATCTTGGGCCTCCTGGATAGTCGTCCGATTTTCTGCGTCCAGGGCTAGCACCTGGTCTACCAGGGGGAGCTTGTCGTCCTGAAATTTCTTTTTGATGTTCTCCCGGACCAGATCGGGCTGTTCCCGGAGAAAACGAATATCAATCATGACAGATCACCTCGCTGTTTAAATGTGGGCGGCTGGCGCCGCCCTGCATCTGCAAATGTTTCATGTGAAACATCTACATTTTATGGTTCATCGGGGGAGGGTGGGAAGTCCAGCCAGTCAGTCAGCTTGTGGTAGGCGTCCAGAGGATCGTAAATGGACCGCTCCTCCACGCTCATGGCCTGGCTGATGGCAGTCAGTGTGTCCTCCAGTGCGCCGGGGTTTTCCTCCTCCCACTGGCGGAGGAGAGCGAGGGCGTCCCCATTGCGGTGCTGGTTATAGAGGGCACGGATCTGGTTGAGCTGACGGAGGGCCTGGGCCTGACAGACGGCCTCCTCCAGCTTGTCCTGGGCAGCTTGGACAGCGGCTTGGGCGCTGTCCAGTTCCCGCTGGAGCTGGGCGGTCTGTTCCTCCAGTGCGACGGTCTGCTCCTTTAATAGGTCCCGTTCTGTGATGAGATTTTCTAGGGATTCCTTGGCCGAGCTGGAGGTCTGTTGGAGACCGCTGATGGTCTCCTGGTTGGTCCGCTGCTGCATAAAGTAGGACATGAGCAGCAGCAGGAAAGCGGCGGCAAAGAGAATGACAAGATAGAGAAGAACGGGATTACGCTTGCCTGGCTTGGCGTGCTCGGCGGCGTGCTGTAATCCGATGTCCTCTTCCTGGGATTTGGGATCTTGACTCAAAGGGGCTCCCCCTCCTTTCGGGCAGAGGGCAAATTTTGCAGGGTATCTAAGAGTAGGTTCAGGTCGTCTGGGTTATAGTATTCCAGCTCAATTTTACCCTTTTTCTTGCCGTTTATAATATTGACCTTGCGGCCAAAGCGGGTGGAGAGGTCTTCTTCTGCTGCCCGGAGATAGATTGTGATATCAGGTTGGTCGGGGGAGGGGAGGGCCGTATCCTCTTCTTGGGTGGCCAGGCGCTTGGCCAGTGCTTCAGTCTGGCGGACGGAGAGGTCCTCTTCCACAACCTTATTGGCCAGCTGTTCTTGCAGTGCTTCGTTGGGGACCGCTAAAATCGCCCTGGCGTGTCCAGCAGTGAGCCTGCCCTCCTCTAACAGCAGGTGGACGGCTTCGGGCAGACCTAGAAGACGCAGGGCATTGGCCACTGCCGGGCGGGATTTTCCCACCCGGCGGGAGACCTCCTCTTGAGTGAGGCCGTAGTCCTCCATAAGTACTTTATACCCGCCGGCCTCTTCAATGGGATTTAAATCCTCCCGCTGGAGATTTTCTATCAGGGCGAGCTCCATGGCGGTTCGGTCATCGGCCTCAATGATCACCGCCGGGATCTCCTTGAGACCAGCCTGCTTGGCCGCCCGCCAGCGCCGTTCTCCAGCGATGATCTGATAGTAGCCAGAGGAGAGACGGCGCACCGTCAGCGGTTGAATGACCCCGTGAAGCCGGATAGAGTCGGCCAGATCGGAGATAGTGGCGTCGTCAAAGCGTTTGCGTGGCTGGCGCAGACCGGGTTCCACCTGGGAGATAGGGAGGGAGAGGGAACCGCTCTCCTGGGCCTGCAAGGCCACATCGCCCAGCAGTGCGCCCAGTCCCTTGCCCAGGCCGTGATCTTTAATGGATGGCACAGAATTCACACCTTTCATCTTTGGTTTGCTGCCGCCCTCTTATAATAGGAGAGAAGGGGGACGGCACAGCGGAGTTCTCCCCGCTGTTTGAGCGTGTTGATGAGACTGAACGAAGGTTAATGGGTCTGATTCTGCGCCAGGAACTCTTGGGCCAGAGCTCCGTAGGCCTCGGCGCCTCTGGAGAAGCTGTCATAGGAGAAGATGGGTTTCCCGTGGCTGGGCGCCTCGGAGAGACGCACATTGCGGGGGATAACTGTGGCGTAAACCTGGCCGGGGAAATGACGCTTTACCTCCTCCGCTACCTGGAGAGAGAGGTTGGTCCGTCCATCATACATGGTCAGGACCACACCCTCCAGTGCGATGGAGGGGTTCAGAGAGCGCTTGACAATGCGGATGGTGGAGAGCAGATCGGACAGGCCTTCCAGAGCATAATATTCGCACTGGACCGGCACCAGCACGGTATCTGCCGCGCATAGGGCGTTGAGGGTCAGCAGCTCCAGAGAGGGGGGACAGTCAATAAACACATAATCATAGCCGTTCGTGATCTGTACCAGGGCATCTCGCAGGCGGTACTCCCGCCGATCCAGGGTGATCATCTCGATGGAGGCCCCCGCCAGCCCCTTGTTAGCTGGAATGATATCGCAATAGGGGGTGGCGACCACCGATTTTGCGGGATCGGCGCCGCTGACCAGAACATCATAGATGTTGGGGGAGGAGACCGTCTTGTCTACCCCAAAGCCAGAGGTAGTGTTGGCCTGGGGGTCAAAGTCACACACGAGGATCTTGGAGCCCTGATCATGTAAGGCGGCGGCTAGATTGACACAGGTAGTCGTTTTGCCTACCCCGCCTTTTTGGTTTACAATTGCAATGGTTTTTGCCATTCATTACACCTGCCTTTCAGTGTCTACCCTGATAAATTGGAATAGACTGGATCAAAAGAGCTCCTCTGAGGGCCTTGTTCGGGAAAAAAGGACAAAAAAAGGAGCTGTCACTAGTGACAAGCTCCATTATAATGCGCCCTGCGGCAAGATTCAACTAAAAAACTGGGTAATTTTCATTTCACCCAAAAATTCATTAAAAAATACGAGCCGGAGAATTGTTTCATGTGAAACATCCGTAAAACTGCGCTGCCGAAAGGAGAGGACATAAGGAGTTCTCAATAATGTTTCACATGAAACAATCAGGGTTGTCCTTGTTTTGGGATGCGGATGGTGAGCAGAATAGAATCCTGCGTTTCCTCCCGGTCACAGTTAGCGTCTACACCAGCATTTTTCATCAAGGAGAGACCGCGGGTTACAGTGTTGAGAAAGAGCCGGACGTCCTTTATAATAAAGGCCCGCTTTTTCCCAGCAGGTTTGTCTGGGGGCTGGAGGAGGTGTTCTATATACTGCTCACTCTGGGCAACCGTCAGGCCTTGTTCCACGAGGTGTTGGGCGGCAGACAGCTGTGCTTCTGGCGTCTCCAGCCGGAGCAGAGACCGGGCATGGCGCTCTGTCATATGGTGCTCTCGAAGCAAAGTTAGAGCCTCAGGGGGGAGACGCAGAAGGCGTAGTTTATTGGCTACTGACGATTGAGACTTTCCAATTTTTCGGGCGGCCTCCTCCTGGGAGAGCTGGTAAGTACGAATGAGTTTGGATAGAGCGGTGGCCTCCTCTACAAAATCCAGATCCCGGCGCTGAAGGTTTTCCACCAGGGACAAAAGAGAGGATTTTTCGTCATCCACATTGACCACAATGCAGGGGACCTCCTTCAGTCCAGCCAGCTTGGCAGCCCGCAGACGCCGTTCACCGGAGATCAGTTCGTAGCTGTATCCTTTGTGCCGCACAGAGAGGGGTTGTAAAATGCCGTGATCCTGAATACTGGCGGCCAGCTCCTCCAGACCCTCCTGAGAGAAGACCTGCCGGGGCTGATCGGGGTTGGGGGAAATAGAGGCAACAGGAAGAAAGAGGACGCGATTGCTTTCAAATAGCCCTTTTTTACGCATTAAAGCCATGGATGGCCCTCCTTTGTACTGGTTTACTGGAGTGGAACACTCCTCCTAAATTAAGTTAACCATATTTTACCATAGCTCAAGGCAAAAGGAAGGGAAGGCTGTCGCGCCTGACTCAAAATTTACCGGGAAATTCTGATTATTTTCCAACAAAAAGGGGCTGAAAGAGAAAAAATTCTGTGTTTATTGTTCCAAAATGGCAGACCAGATATCATAATGGGGATAGGTGGGCAGATTACCAACACGCCACAGGGAGACCCCGGTAATGCCAAAGAGCTTGGCGAGCTGGATTTTATCGGTGATACTTTGGGCGTCCTCATACCAGAGCAGATACCGCTCTCCCTCGGGAGTGGTATAGATCGCATAGGGATTTCGGTCGATCTCGCTGTAGGTTATCTCGGTATCCGGCTGAAGCAGCCGCCCGGCTAAGGTCTCCTGGGCAGGGTGATAGATGGTGCGCTCCAGCAGGCGGCCCTCTCCATCGATTCGGAATCCGGCGGTTCCAAAGGAGATGCCCAGGGCAATTTTGCTGGTATCCTGGACGCCGGTCTCCAGGTCGGTGATAGCCTGCAGGGCCTTGTAAATCTGAGGGAAAGGCGTCACTGGAGAATGGGTCTGAGTGGTTCCTAAATAGCTTTCAGGTATGGAGGCCCATTGATAGTCGTGGGCCATCAAAATGACTTTGTCGCAGGATTCGCCCAGTGCCCGGTAGTCAAAGCCGGTGTACCAGGTGTCTGGCTGGACACAGATATAGAGCGCTTTTTCGTCAGGCAGTGCGGCGCGAAGGAGCCGCACAAAGGCGGCATAGGACTCCTTGACAGGCGCCCGAAGTCCTTCAAAATCCAGTGTGATGCCGGCATATGGCCCGGCCGCATCCGCGATCACCTGGGCGGCCTGGCGCTGGACAGACTCCGAGGCTAGGACGGATTCTACCACACTGGTTTGTGTACCGTCGGACAGAGAGACCGTCTTGGCGGTATCGGCATAGATGCTGAGGTTGTACGGTGTACCGTTTTGCTGGAAGTGATCGGTAGCCAGGGCCGGTTCGGAGGGGATGACCCACTCGTTGCCGTTGGTACGGGTGGAGTTTAGGGCGGCCCCCTGTATGGGATCATACTCCAACCGGGACCATCCCAGAGAGAGCGCGTCCAGCTCATGGGTTAGATCGATCTGACCGTAGGAGGAAAAGGCATAAAAGCCATGCAGCCAATCTACCCTGGAGCAGTACCGTTCATAGACCCGTACCAGCATGGCGACGGCCTCCTCCCGTTTGGCGGAAAAGGCAGGCTTAAAGAATAAGCTGCCATTTTGCTCAATTCCAGTGATCATACCAATATCATAGGCGATGGCCAGATAGCCGGGATGAGAGGAGACGTCAGAAAAGGGCAGAATCTCGGAAGGGAGGGATTCCGCCAGGGAGGTATAGCCCAGAGCACGGACCAGCATCACCGCCATTTCCTCCCGGCTGATAAAGTCTTCCGGTCTGACTGCTCTGTCCGGATCCAATATCCCGTGGGCTAGGGCAGTCTCTACTGCGGGAAAGTACCACCGGTTCGCTGGGCAGTCTCGAAAAGAGGGGGAGGCCGGCGGAGTGTTCTCCCAACCGAACATCCGGCATAAAACGGTAATAAATTCTGCCCGGCTCATCTCCTGGCCCACCCCAAAGGTACCGTTCGGGTAGCCTGTGACCAACCCGTAGTCACGGGCCTTTTCCAGCACTGAGGCCGCCCAGGAGCCGGCGGCGTCCTGGTAGGCTGCGGCAGAGGAGAGCGGGGTAAGCAGACAAGCGGCAGTCAGCAGCGCCGCAAGATAGCGATGTTTCATGAAAAACTCCTTATTTTATATATGCCTCCCGACACCGAAAGCGGCGTTTTGGCAGGTTAAAGGTTACTCCTTCTAAGACGGCAAAACAAAATTTTAGAAAAGGGATGACGGGAGGCGTTAAGTTTGATAAAATAGAGATCCAAGCAAGAGAGCCGTATCCGATATAAAAGAAATCAGTATCAAAAAAAGAGAAATGAGGGCGGATGGTATGAAGCTGCTGGAAGCGCGTATCCAACAGGATGGAAAGGTCCGGGGAACCGAGGTCCTAAAGGTAGACCGGTTCCTCAACCATCAGATTGATGTCAAACTGCTGCAAGAGATCGGTCAGGAGTTCCAGCGCCTGTTTGGGGACTGCGGTGTGACAAAAATCCTGACCATTGAAGCTTCCGGCATTGGAATCGCCTGTGTGACGGCCCAGTATTTTGGCGTACCTGTGATCTTCGCCAAGAAAAACAAGACCAAAAATATTGCCGGAGATGTTTACACCTCAAAAGTGGAGTCCTTTACCCATGGGCAGGTCTATGATATCATCGTCTCCAAGGAATTCCTGCACCCAGAGGACCGTGTGCTCCTGATCGATGACTTCCTGGCCAATGGAAGCGCCCTCCAAGGGCTGATCCATCTGGTGCGGGCCTCCGGGGCCGAGCTGGTCGGGGCCGGGATCTGCATTGAAAAGGCGTTCCAGCCAGGCGGGGATCTGATCCGCGGGATGGGCGTCCGGGTGGAGTCCCTGGCCAGAGTAGCCCGGATGAGTGAAGCGGGCGGCGTGGAGTTCTGCTGATCAACAGAAAAATCCTGCGCCGTCGGGCCTATGTCCAGTTTTAAAACGGACGCACGGCCTTGTCGGTAGGCCGTATTGATGTTTACTTGGTAAAGACAGCACTGCTGTTTTTATAGGTACCTTTCAGCTTTTGCGATGAAAAGGAGGAATCACAATGAAACGGAATTTGCTCGCCCTGTTCCTAACCCTGGCTCTGGCCCTCTCTCTTGCGGCCTGTAACGGTGGAACTGCGGCCACCCCCACCCCTACCGGTGGAACGCCGGAGAACAGCACCGCCCCGTCCGCCGCCCCCTCTCAGGAGCCATCCGGCGGGATCGCCAAGGAGGATCTGAAGATCGGCTTTGTCCACATCGGTGACGAGAGCGACAAGGGCTATACCTACAACATGGTCCAGGGGACCAAGGAGATGCTCTCCAACCTGGGCATCGACGAGAGCCAATTGGTCGTCAAGTACAACACCGCAGAAAATGACGCCTGTGCCGACGCCATCAACGCCTGCCTGGATGCCGGCTGCCAGCTCATCTTTACCACCAGCTATGGCTTCCAGTCCTACGCCGAGGAGGCCGCCAAGGCCGAGCCAGATGTACAGTTTGTCCAGCTCACTGGTGACACGGCCAACGCCGCCGGTCTGTCCAATTATCACAACGCCTTTGCCGACATCTACGAGGGCCGTTACCTGGCCGGTGTGGTGGCCGGCATGAAGGCCAAGGAGATTGGCAACCCCAAGCTGGGCTATGTGGGCGCTTTCCCCTTCGCAGAGGTGATCTCCGGTTATACCGCGTTCTATCTGGGCGCCAAGAGCGTCTACCCGGAAGTCACCATGGAGGTCAACTACACCAACACCTGGAATGATGCCGACTTGGAGTCCCGCGCGGCCCAGTCCCTCATTGACCGGGGCGCAGGGGTCATCAGCCAGCACTCCGACTCCACCGGCCCCGCCACTACCGCCGAGAAAAACGGCAAATTCCAAGTGGGCTACAACGCCGACATGACCACGGCCGCTCCAGGCGCCTCCCTCATCTCTCCCCGCATCAACTGGGGTCCCTACTTCACCAAGTGTGTCCAGAGCATGATAGACGGCACCGCGATCCCCACGGATTTCACCGCCGGCTATAAAGACGGCTCCGTAGTCCTCACCGACCTCAACGAGGCCATTGCCGCCCCTGGCACCAAGGAGGCGCTGGAGACTGCCGAGGCGGCCATTGTGGACGGCAGCTTGGAGGTCTTCCAGGGTCCCATGAAAGGCAGCGCCTACGACAGCAACGGCAACGTCAGCGATACCCTGGAGCTCTCAGAGACAGAGGCGTTCCAGGAGAGCGATGTGGCGGGCGGCAAGAACAGCGCCCCCAGCTTCTGCTATGTCATTGAAGGGATCACCATCATTCAATAAAAAATAGACGGCGCCTCCCCAGCCTTTCCCTCTCTCCAGGGGGAGGAGTCCAATCAACCGTTGACCCCACAGGCGGGGCTGCAACCCGCAGCTCCGCCTGTTTGCTATCGTCAACGCAGTTGAAAAGCGGTCCTGTTTCCCCACCCTGCGGGCGGGAAAACAAAGCATTGCTTGACTCGTTTTTAACCGCGCTGGCTAGACAGAGAGGTGATTTGCTTTGGAACAGACCTATGCGATTCAGTTAGAGGAGATTACAAAGACCTTTGGTGAGGTAGTCGCCAACGACAAGGTCTCCCTGTCCCTGGCCAGGGGCGAGATTTTGGCCCTGCTGGGGGAGAATGGGAGCGGAAAGACGACTTTGATGAATATGCTCTCCGGGATCTATTTCCCGGACAGCGGCCGGATCTTTGTCAACGGTCAGGAAGTGACCATCCGTGCACCAAAAGATGCCTTTGATTTACATATCGGCATGATCCACCAGCACTTTAAGCTTGTGGATATTCTCACCGCTGCGGAAAATATTATCCTGGGCCTGGACGGCGGCCGCCTGAACCGGAGGACGGTGGCAGAGGAGATCCGGACCATCAGCGAGAAATACGGCTTTGACATCGATCCCAATCAGAAGATTTACGAGATGTCAGTCTCTCAGAAACAGACGGTGGAGATCGTGAAGGTCCTCTACCGGGGGGCGGACATCCTCATCTTGGATGAGCCCACCGCCGTGCTCACCCCCCAGGAAACCGACAAGCTCTTTGCCGTCCTGCGCAATATGAAGGCGGACGGTAAGGCGATCATTATCATCACCCACAAGCTCCATGAGGTCATGGCCATCTCCGACCAGGTGGCTGTCCTGCGCAAGGGGAAATACATTGGCACTGTGTCCACCGCAGAGACCAGCCCCCAGCAGCTCACCGAGATGATGGTGGGCCGGGCGGTGACGCTGGATATTGACCGGCCTTTGGTGGAGCATCAAACCCCAAGGCTGGCGGTACAGGACCTCACTTGTGTCAACGGTGAAGGGGTGACTACCTTAGATCATGTGAGCTTTACCGCCATGGGCGGGGAGATCCTGGGGATTGCCGGCGTGGCGGGCAGCGGACAGAAGGAGCTGCTGGAGGCCATCGCCGGACTGCAAAAGGGGACGGGACACATTTTGTACCATCCGCCCCACCCGGATCAGCCTGTTGCTGGACAGCATGTCCCGGTCAATCCCCAGGGGGAGGAGCTGCTGGGCAAGTCTCCCAGACAGATCCGGGACATAGGTGTTTCTTTGGCCTTTGTCCCGGAGGATCGGCTGGGAATGGGCTTGGTGGCCGGGATGGATCTGGTGGACAATATGCTCCTCAAGTCCTACCAGGAGGGCAGGGGCCCCATGGTGGATCGGAAGACCCCCAGAAAGCTGGCCGAGCAGCTGATCGAGGCGCTGGAGATCGTCACACCAGGGGTGTCCACGCCGGTCCGGCGGCTGTCGGGGGGCAACGTGCAAAAGGTACTGGTGGGCCGGGAGATCGCCTCCAATCCCACCGTCCTGATGACCGCCTACCCGGTGCGCGGCCTGGATATCAACTCGTCCTATACCATCTATCACCTGCTCAATGAGCAGAAAAAGCTGGGGGTGGCGGTGATCCTGGTGGGTGAGGATTTAGATGTACTGTTGGAGCTATGCGACCGGATTTTAGTACTGTGCGGCGGAGCGGTCAGCGGCATTGTGGATGGGCGGACCACCACCAAGGAAGAAGTGGGACTGCTGATGACCCATGTACCTGGGGGAAAGGAGGAGGCATGAGAGAGCCGAAGACAGCAAACCACAGAGAACCCCTGGTTCGGATTGCCAAACGGAGTGACATCTCCCAGGGGAAGGCGTGGCTTATCCGGGCGGTGGCCATCCTGCTGGCCCTGCTCACCGGTGGGCTGATCATCCTGGCCCTAGGCCACAACCCCATCGCGGTTTATAAAGAGATGATCACCAGCTCCTTGGGCAAGCCGAGAGGAATCCGGGAGACTGTCAAAAAAGCAGTCCCGCTGCTGGGCTGTGCTCTGGCCATTGCCCCGGCCTTTCGGATGAAGTTCTGGAACATCGGCGCCGAGGGCCAGATCTTGGCCGGGGGGATTGCCGCCTCCTACTTTGCCCTGTTCTGGTATGACAAGCTGCCTGGACCGGTACTGCTGTTGGTAATGGCCCTGGCTGGGCTGGTAGTTGGTGGGATTTGGGGGCTGATCCCCGCCTTCTTTAAGGCGAAATGGGGGACCAACGAGACCCTGTTTACCCTCATGCTCAACTATATTGTCCTGGGAATTGTCCGCTTCTTACAGGCCGGTCCCTGGGGGCCGGGCCTCAATCCCACCTCGGCCTACCCTAAAATTCCCATGTTTGACGACGCCGCCCGGCTCCCCCAGGTGTTTGGGGTCCACATTGGTTGGATTGTGGTCCTCCTCCTCACCGCCGTCATGTTCTGGTATCTCAACTATACCAAGCACGGCTACGAGATCGCTGTGGTGGGGGAGAGCGTGAATACCGCCCAGTATGCCGGGATGCGTGTACCGCAGATCATCGTCAGAACCATGCTCCTATCCGGGGCGATATCGGGCTTTGTAGGTTTTTTACAGGTGGCTGGTGCCAGCTATACCCTCACGGAGAGTACCGCCGGCGGGATCGGCTTTACTGCCATTACCGTGGCCTGGCTGGCCAAGCTCAATCCCTTTGTGATGATCCTCATTGCCCTGTTTTTGGGTGTTCTGGAAAAGGGGGCGGATACCATCCAGACCGTCTATCAGATTCCCGCCTCCGCTGCTGAGATGCTCACCGGCCTGATTCTCTTCTTCATGCTGGGCTGTGAGTTCTTCATTCAATACCGCCTGTTGTTCCGCAGAAAGGGGGCGCGGCATGAGTAACTGGCTCAACTTTATCGCCGCCGCTGTGGCGGCCAGCGCACCGCTGCTCTTTGGCACCTTGGGAGAGATTTTGACCGAGAAGTCGGGTAACCTGAACCTGGGTGTGGAGGGTATGATGTTCATGGGCGGCGTGGCCGGAATCGCTGGGTCCTACTGCTATGAGCTGGCCGCTGGGTCGGGCTACAACGGCTGGATCTCCGCCCTGGTGGCCGTAATCTGTGCCTTTGGAGCGGGGATGTTCGGTGCTCTGCTCTACAGCGTCCTCACCGTCTCCCTCCGGGTCAATCAGAATGTGGCCGGTCTGGCCCTGACTATCTTTGGCACCGGCTTTGGCAACTTCTTTGGTGAGGTGTTGGGCAACGCCGCCGGCGGTTTTGTGTCCGTGGGCGAGCGGACCAAAGCGGTCTTTAACGGTGTCACCGGTTTGGATGGGCCGGGAAAGCTGCTATTCTCCTACAACTTTATGGTCTATCTGGGCCTGGTTCTCGCAGTGGTGCTGGCCTGGTTCCTCAACAGCAGCCGGAAGGGACTCAATCTGCGCTCGGTGGGCGAGAGTCCCGCTACTGCGGATGCGGCGGGGATCAACGTCACTCGCTATAAGTATCTGGCTACCTGTCTGGGCGGCGGGATCTGCGGCTTAGGCGGTATGTACATCGTCATGGCGACTCAGGGCGGTACTTGGGTCCACAACTGCATCAACGGCAAGGGCTGGATTGCTGTGGCCTTGGTGATCTTCGCCACCTGGAGCCCGCTACGGGCCCTGGTGGGCAGTCTGGTCTTTGGCGGATTGTCCGTGATGCGCTTTTACTTCCCCTTTGGCGGGAATATCTATGCGCCTATCTATGACATCGCGCCCTATATCGCCACGGTGCTGGTCCTCATCGCAGTCTCCATCCGGCAGCGCCGGGAGAGTCAGCCGCCTAACAGCCTGGGCTTAGCCTATTTTAGAGAAGAACGTTGACACACAAACGTTGCCCGCAGCTGAGAATCAGCTGCGGGCAGCGCTCAATGTGTCGAAAAAGTGACAAGCACGCGTTAAGCTGCGGCCTGCCAGCGCGCACACGGCCCTGACCACCCTTGCGGGCCAGAACTCTCTGCGAGGCTTTTTTCGACCGTCTGAGCACCCTCTGAGTCTCATACTCAGAGGGTGCGATTTTTTTGTGATCAGACGCTTTTCTCTGCCTGTGCAAAAAAGGTTGACAAATGCCTACCTTATATGATATGCTATCGCCAGGTTAGGTAGGCAGATGATTACCTGTTGCAAAAGGAGGCGAAAAGCATGGCGGAACATAACAGCCTGTCCCAGTCGGAGTGGCGGGTGATGGAGGCCCTGTGGGATCGGGCGCCCCAGACCATCAAACAGCTCACGGATGTGCTGAACCCAGATACGGGGTGGAGCAAACACACGATCATCTCTTTTCTCAACCGCATGGAGACCAAAGGGGCGGTGTGCTATACTGCTCAGGGGCGGGCACGGGCTTACAGACCGGCTTATCCCAGGGAAGAGGCCACCCTGGCGGAGAGCGAACGCTTTTTAAGTCGGGTTTTCCGGGGAAACTTGGGGCTGATGGTCAGCTCCATGGTGGAGGGAAAGGCCCTCCAGGACGAGGAGATTGACGAACTGCTGGAGATCCTGCGCAGGGCAAAGGAGGAGGCAGGCCATGACTGAGCTGCTGCTGGCCTCCACGGTGTTGATCGGGATTGTGCTGCTGATCCGGGGCCTGTTGGGGGGATGGATGAGTATGCGCCTGCGCTATGGACTGTGGGGACTGGTGCTGCTGCGGCTGCTGATCCCTGTCTGGCTGCCGGGCAGGCCGGTAAGTTTGGTACATACATTGACACCGCCGGTATGGGAGAGATCCAAACCGGCGGAACAGCCGGTACAGCCAGACCTTACAACGGGAAACACAGTACCAGTCTTTGCGCCAGAGGGAATATCTTCTCCACAGTCCGATCAGACGGCAGTACCGGTATTCCGCTCTGATACGCTGCGGACCATTTGGTATGCTGGTATCTGCTGTGTAGGCGGGTATCTCCTGCTGTCCAACGTCCTGTTTTACCGCAGGGTACACCGGAACGCTGTTCTGCTGGAGTGGGGCCGGGTGCCGGTCTACCAGACAGAAGATCCCGCCGCCCCCTGCTTGACTGGACTCCTGCACCCCCGGATCTATTTACCCCAAACCCTGCCCCAACAAAGGGATGCTTTGGACTATATCCTGGCCCACGAGCAATGCCACCTGCGCCATAGGGACAACTGGTGGGCCCTGCTGCGGGGGATCTGTCTGGCAGTGTGGTGGTTCCACCCCTTGGTATGGCTGGCGGCTGTCTATGCCCGCAGGGACTGTGAGCTGGCCTGTGATGAGGCGGTACTAGCCAGGCTGGGCCAGGAGGCCCGGATTCCCTATGGAGAGACGCTGGTGTCCCTGGCCGCCAGACAGCGGGGCGGTTTGCTGTATGCTGCAACAGGACTGACGACAGGAGGACGCGCGATGAGAGAGCGGTTAAACCAGATTTTACACGGAAAACGGCGGCTGTGGGCCACAGCACTGGCCCTTCTGCTGGCGCTGCTGGCCGCGGCCTGTACCTTTACGGAGGCCCCGGAAGACAGCCCAAAAGAGACGGCACAGCCGGTCCAAATAAAAGGGGACGGCGGTGCGCCCACCCTGCCGGAGGGGCGCAGAGGGGGCGTTTATACCTTCCTGCTGGCGGGGGTTAGCGGCGGGGGCCAGACCGATACCCTGCTGCTGGCCACCTATGACACGGCGGGGCAGACCCTCAATATGATGAGTATCCCGCGGGACACAATGGTGGATATTCCCTATGATATCAAGCGGATCAATGGCGTCTATACCCTCTCCGGCGGCGGCGCCCAGGGACAGGCCGCTCTGAGACGCGAGGTGGGCAGGCTGGTGGGCTTCGACCCGGACTATATGATTGAAATGGATTGGAACGCCGTAGGCGCAGTGGTGGACGCCGTGGGCGGGGTCCCCTTTGAGGTCCCTGTGGAGATGGACTACGACGACCCTGTTCAGGATCTCTATATCCACATTCCAAAAGGCTATCAGGTCTTGGATGGAGCGCAAGCCATGGGTGTGATTCGATACCGGCGCGGAAATGACAATCGGGGCTATGTCAACGGAGATCTGGGACGCATTGAGACCCAGCAGGCCTTTTTACAGGCACTGGCTGGGCAGATCCTCTCGGCTCCAACCATGACGAAGCTCACCACACTGGTGGAGACCGTCCAGACACGGGTTACCACGGACTTGTCCAGAGAAAATCTGCTCTGGTTTGCAAAAACGGCGGTATTTGACGGCGTCCCAGAGCTCCGCTTCTTTACTCTGCCGTGTACCCCATACCTGGGGTGGAGTGAGACCTATCAGTGTAATCAGTCCTATCTCCAGCCCCAGAAGGAGGAGCTGTTGGAGCTAGTCAACCGGTATTTCAATCCCTATCAGACCGAGCGGACAGCGGAGGATCTGGAGCTGCTGCGGAGGACAGAAACATGATTCCCTATGCTGTTGCAGAGGGTTGGCGCTTATACGATTCCGAAGCATACCCGCAGCAGCTTAAACCGGCACAGCACAAGCTTGACAAACCAATAGGCAGCAAACAGATCAAAGAAAATACAGAAGAGACAGCCCATAAGCGCAAGAAACACGTCAAGGAACCGTGAATGTTGATGGGATAGAGAATGATGGCATGTCCAAGTATCACCACGCTGATGGCGATCCCTTTTATAGATCAATTTCTTCGTAATGCTTTCTTGCTATCACACGTCACGACTCCCTACAAATAATAAAATACCGGAAAAATCTTAGCGGCCAGCTCTATTACAAGCTGGCCGCTGGTTCTCTATACATTAAACCGGAAGAGGACAATGTCCCCATCCTGCATGACATACTCCTTGCCCTCGGAGCGGACCAGCCCCTTTTCTTTGGCGGCCGCCATGGTGCCGTTGGCCTTCAGGTCAGAGAAGGAGACCACCTCGGCCCGGATAAAGCCCCGCTCGAAATCAGTGTGGATCTTGCCGGCGGCCTGGGGAGCCTTGGTCCCGCGCCGGATGGTCCAGGCGCGGCACTCGTCCTCCCCGGAGGTGAGGAAGGAGATCAGACCGAGCAGAGCGTAGCTGGCCTTGATCAGCCGGTCCAGGCCGGACTCCTGGATCCCAAGGTCGTCCAAAAACATCTGTTTTTCCTCCGCCTCCAGTTGGGCGATCTCAGACTCCAGCTGGGCGCAGACTGGGATCACCTGGGCGCCCTCCTGGGAGGCCAGATTGGAGACCTGTTGATAGTAGGGGTTATTTTGAGCGTCCGAGAAGCCGGCCTCGTCTAGATTGGCCGCGTAGATAATCGGTTTAAGACTGAGCAGCTCACTTTCAGCAATCAGGGCGGCGTCCTCCTCGTCACACTGGTAGGAGCGGGCTGACTTGCCGCTGTCCAGCCAGGCCATGAGACCCTGTAGCACCTGGGCCTCCTGGGCCGCCTTTTTATCCCCCGTCTTCCCCGCCTTGGCGCACTTGTCCAGGCGGCGCTGTACCATCTCCATATCGGCCATGATCAGCTCAATGTCGATGATAGAGATATCCCGGAGGGGATCGGTAGAGCCCTCTACATGGATCACATTGGGGTCGTCAAAGCAACGGACCACATGAATAATGGCATCGGTGGCCCGGATATGGGACAAAAATTTATTGCCCAGGCCCTCCCCCTTGGAGGCGCCCTTGACTAGACCAGCGATATCTACAAACTCAATAACCGCTGGCGTGGTTTTTTTGGGCTGGTAGAGCTGGGAGAGCCAATCCAACCGTCCATCTGGGACAGCGACTACCCCTACATTGGGGTCGATGGTACAAAAGGGGTAGTTGGCCGATTCCGCACCGGCGTTGGTAATGGCATTGAACAGGGTGCTCTTTCCCACATTGGGAAGGCCGACGATTCCTAATTTCATCTGTAATAACCTCTTTCCACCTCTTGCTATAGCAGTTCTCAAACATAGCAGGAGAGCTTTTCCTTGTCTCCACCTCCTGGGTTGGAGAAATATCAGCAATTTCGAGCCCTGCTCTATGACAGCGCCAAATCAAAGGAAAAGGCCGCTTGCTTGAGCTGTGTCTCCGCCTCTGCTCCGGCATTTTGCCGGGTCCAAAGAGAGAGGGCATAGTAATAGTTGGGGCCTTCGATACAATAGACCGTGGCAACAGCGGGGGATGTGCCTCCCGTCTCATAGACAAAACGGGTACAGGCCAGACCGCGGAATAGACGGTTCTCCGGCTGTTCGGTCAGCAACAGGCCGCCTTCCGCCTCCCGGAGACCCTGGACAAGGGCCGCCGTCACGCCGGGGAGGGTCTGACCGGCGGCCTTCTCCAGGGCCAGAAGTTCTAACTTGACCGAACCGTCTGCCGGGCCGCATTGGAAGAACAGGCCGTCACGCTCTTGGGTCCATCCGGCGGGAATGGTGAGCTTGACACCGCCGTCTGACGTGGTGATCTGCCCAGCTCCGCCAGAATATGCAAGGGGTTTCCGACTGTCCGGCAGGGCCAGGCGGTTGAGGATCGCCGCCGCCTCGGCCCGCGTGATGGTGGTGTCCGGCTGATAGGACCCATCCGACCCGCCCGTTAAAATACCGGCATGATAGAGAAAATAGATCTCATGGCTGTAGGCTGTCTGGGCGGTGACATCGGGAATCGTCCCCACCCGGTTTATCCTAGGATAGGCTGTACTGGGGAGGGCATAGGCGAAGAGTCCCGCCATATCTGCCCTTGTGGCAGGGACAGTGTAGTCCTCATACTCTTTGATAGTCAAAAACCCCAGCTGCTGTCCATATTGCACAGCGTTTCGATACCAGGGCGTACCACCCGGCGTAAAGCCGCCCCCCTCATAGATAGAACGGGCCTTTGCCGCCAGTGTCACAGCCTCGGCCAGGGTAAGCGCCCCCTCCGGGTCAAACTGTCCGTTTGATTTCCCGTTGATCAGCCCCAGCTCATAGGCCCGCTGGACATCTGCCGCATACCAGGCGTCAGCCGCGACATCGGGGAAGGGAATGTATGTTGCAGATGATGTAAAGGATTCCATCCCCGCCAGCGCAGTCTGGCTCAACAGCAGACCAGCCAAAATAAGGGCCGTCAGGTACGGATAGAACTGTTTCATACAGACTGCACTCCTCAATCGAGCTGTTGTGAAAAAAGTATAAGCAAATTTCATGCCTGTGTCAAGGGCCGCACATTGAAGCGAAAAAAGAGACACGGTTTGCAACCTTCTGTTGACACTCCCCACGGGTAAAGCCGGGGGATTCTCGGTTCAGCGACCGCAGCCTGCACCAGCGAGGTCTTACATGGTCTCCACGAGCGTTCGGTTCCGGTGTGTCCCACCGTACCATATGTATCGGTTACGCCAGCAGGCGCAGCCCTTCATGCAAGAT
>JAAWBF010000068.1 GCA_022792555.1 Oscillospiraceae bacterium | reverse complement strand
TTTAATAGGATTTTAAGAAAGGTTAAATGCCATTTATGTCTGGTGTGGCTATACTGAATGTAAAAGTACCATGGAGGTGCTGGTCAAAGGAGGGCATAGAGTATGGCGGTGACGTTGGAGCAGGTAGAGCAGCTGCGGGAGAAGGCGGATATCTCCTATGAGGAGGCCAAGGCTCTTTTGGAGCAGACGGACGGGAATCTGCTGGACGCGCTTATTCTGCTGGAACGGCAGGGACGGATGGCGGACAGGAGCGGTTTTTTCAGCACCCGGCCGGAGAAGAATTCACCCCCAGCCTCCGCAGGTCCAGTCAATCAAAACGGCTATTGGAGGTGTACCCGCACCGACACCAACGGAGATTGGCGGGCCAGAGCGCGAGAGATTTTTGAGACCATACGCAATTTGATCTGTCACAGCACAGAGAATCAGCTGGAGGTCTGGCGTAAGGGGGCTCGGATGACCAGCGTACCGATTTTGATCCTGGTGATCTTAGTGGTCATAGCCTTTTGGATCACGGTGCCGCTGCTGATTTTGGGCCTGTTCTGTGGATGCCGCTACCGGTTCACCGGTCCCGATCTGGGGCGGGAGGACCTGAATAATATGATGGGAACTGTCACAAAGACGGTGGGCGATATGGTAGACTATGTTAAGCATGAATTTCATGGCGGGGAGCATCGGGATCGCTGAACGGAGCGGTTTTCTGTCTGAATGGAATTCTGCATAAGGAAGAAATGGTGTTCCCGCCCATGGGGACACGGATGGGAGGGAACCTAAGTGGCTGAGCGGATTCTCCTGGTGGAGGATGAAGAAAAGCTGGCCCGCATGGTGGAGCTGGAGCTGCACTATGAGGGCTATGAGGTCGAAAAAGCCTTTGACGGACGGGATGGGCTGGAGAAGGCCCTATCTGGCCGCTTCGATCTAATCTTGCTGGACATTATGCTGCCCGCCCTGTCGGGCATGGAAGTCTTGCGCCGGCTGCGCCGGGAGAGTACCATTCCTGTCATTATGCTCACAGCCCGTGATACCGTGGTAGATAAGGTGTCCGGCTTAGACTCCGGGGCGGATGACTATATGACAAAGCCCTTTGCCATTGAAGAGCTGTTAGCTCGTATCCGGGCGGCCCTGCGCAAGCATCCGCGGCAGGAGGCGGCCCATATTCTCCGGGCGGGGAACCTCACCATGGAGCCTGACCGGCACCAGGTTTTGGTGGATGGACAGGGGGTGGAGCTCACCCGGCGGGAGTTTGATTTGCTGCACTATCTGTTGGAGAATAAGGGGAAGGTGGTCTCCAGGGAGTCTCTGCTGGATCACGTCTGGGGCTTCGACTTTGTGGGAGAGACCAACGCGGTGGATGTATACATCCGTTTCCTGCGCGCGAAAATTGATGAGCGGTTCGGAATTAAACTAATCCACACTGTCCGGGGCGTGGGATATGTCATCCGGGATACAAATGCAGAGGGGGAACGGTGAGGAGGGGGAGAAGTGTCCATGAAAAAAGCGGAGAAACCACTGGGGCGGATTAAATCCTCCATAGCGATGCGGCTGAATACCCGTCTGTTTGTCAGGCTGCTGGGTATTTATATTGGGATGGACCTGCTGCTCTCCCTGCTGTTTGGAGGATGCCTGCTCTTCTGGGCGGAGGAGCGGTGTCTGGAGATCGACGCGCTGGTGGACCAGCGTGGGGTTCCCACCGCCCAGGCCACGGAATGGATGCAGGCCGGAGATTATATTGTCACAGCCGGCAGTCAGGCCAACGGCCAGGCGCTGCCCAGCTGGCTGCCCACCCGGATTGAGCGCGGGACCCGGTATTTTGACCCAGGCCATTTGGATTTTCTCTTCGCGGTGATAGACACTGGCGGAAACACCAGCTATTCCTTATCCATCCCCAACGGAGACAGCCCCTATACCATTACCTTGGATTTGACCGGCCCAGTGGGCTGGTTTCTGCTGGCCGCCAGGGTGCTGTTTATCTGCCAGGCCATCAGTCTGTTGAGCAACCTGCTGAAAAATGCAGGGACGATCAGGCGTACTCTGCGCCCTATCCAGGATCTGGCCGCTGCCGCCGCCCGGTTGAGCAGCAGCTCGGCCATGTCCCAGGAGGAACTGAAGGCGCTTGCTGGTAAGCTGGACGCCATCAACGCCACCCACCTGGATATTCGCCTCTCAGTCTCTGACACCCAAAAGGAGCTGAAAATGCTGGCCGCAGCTATCAATGCGATGTTGGACCGTATCCACGCGGCCTATCAGTCTCAAATGCGGTTTGTCTCCGACGCCTCCCACGAGCTGCGTACTCCCATCGCCGTGATCGAGGGGTACGCCAGTCTGCTGAACCGCTGGGGAAAGGACGACCCAGCCACCCGGCAGGAAGCGATTGACGCCATCCAGGCAGAGGCCGGATCCATGAAGGAGCTCATCGAACAGCTCCTCTTTCTGGCCCGCGGGGATAACGAGTCTATGCACATCGAACTGGAGCCCTTTGATCTCACCGAGGTAGCCGCGGAGGTTCTGCGGGAGACCGAGATGATCGACCAGACCCACACCTTTTCCGCCCGCTGGATTGACACGGTCCCTGTCTGCGCCGACCTGGGACTTATCAAGCAGGCTCTGCGTATTTTGGTGGATAACGCCATAAAATACACACCAGCCGGGGGGCAGATAACCGTATCTATCTCAATTCAGGATGGGATGGCCCGGCTTACGGTCCAGGATGAGGGACAGGGGATCAGTGCCCAGGATCTCCCCCATATCTTTGACCGCTTCTACCGCACAGATACCTCCCGCGCCCGCCAAACCGGCGGCACCGGATTGGGCCTTGCTATCGCCAAATGGATTGTCGACCGGCATCAGGGCTGGTTTGAAGTGCGATCCTGGGAGGAGGTCGGTACCTGCATGACCATCGTCCTTCCTCTGGCCGAGCCCAACTCTGGCATCCAGAAAAAACCGGCCTAAGTGCAGAATTCCCTCCCCAATCTGGGGAGGGAATCCAATTTATAACAGTTTTCAGAAATAGCAACAGGGCTTTTCCTTATCTCAGCAATTTTGAGAACCGCTCTAGGCGCAAAAACGATGCTTTCCGATGGTCTTAATCAGAGGGCGGCTCCAAATCCAGGCGCTGGTAGCGGTATCTGGATTAAAATAGTAGATGGCGCCGCCGCTGGGGTCGGCGCCGGCCATAGCCTCCTGGGCGGCCCGGACGGCGGAGTCGGAGACTGGCTGCTGGAACTGCCCATCCACCATACAGGTAAAGGCACCCGGCTGGTAGACTACACCGGCGATGGTATTGGGGAACGCCGGGTGACTCACCCGGTTGAGGATTACCGCCCCTACCGCTACCTGACCGCTGTAGGGTTCCCCTCTGGCCTCGGCAGAGATCACCCGCGCCAAGAGGCTGACACTCTCCGACTGGGCGGCGGAGACAGCATTTCCGCCGCCGGATGTCATGCCTAGGGCGGATAGTGTGGCCGGACCTACGATCCCGTCTACGACCAAACCGTTTTTTTGCTGAAAATACCGCACAGCCTCGGCGGTCTTGCTGCCATAGATTCCATCAACGGCGCCGTTATAATACCCCCACCGCTGCAATTTGGTCTGGATGGTCTGCACCTCGCCGCCAGAGGAACCCAGCCGGTAGGTGGTGGCTTGGGCGGTCTGGAAGAAAAGAATCACCAATATGTTCACCAGAAAGAGAACTGCCAACGCGCGGACAAGCCGCTGCCTGTGTTCCTTCATACGATCCTCCAACATCCATGCACCCCGTAGGGCGCATAAAAATTCAGTGGACTACTAGTTTATGGGCAACCGTCCGTGGATATGCAAAACAGCGCCATACTCTGTAGAAGGAAAATATAGCCTAATTGGAATAATCATCCTATCTCTTGGCCATACTGGAGAAAACGAAGAGAAAGGATGTGTCCCAGTTGGTGAAGGGCGTCTCTAAACGGGTGATTGTGGTTAAATCACCTGACCCGCGGCTATTTGAACAGGCCATATTTATTATGAAAGAGGACGTGTTCCATCAGTCAGGCGTCTCGGCAGATCAGATCCTCAAGGAGGCCCAGCAGGTGGCCAGCGGCTACGCCCGCCGGAATACCCCCCTGAGAAAGACCTTTGGACGGATTCCAGCCCCCTTCTATGCCGCAGCCGGCGCGCTGGCCGCCACCGCCGCCTGGGCCGCCGCCCTCTATTTTTAACCGTTACTAACGATTGATCTTCTGCCACGGCGCAGGCGCTCCCGTTCCGATAACAACCTCGTCCAAAAACTTTTTTACAGCACTGCTGGTGAAAGAAAAAACGGGTTCTTTTTCTTTTGAATCCCCACGCCGTTTTGTATCGTTTCGTATTATCCCAGGCTGAACGGAATAATCCATTGGAACAATGTGTTTTCCCCGACGTACACGCCGCCGGGGAAAACACATTTGACTTTTTTCGCGCCTGCGGGCGCGTACTCTGCGCGGCCTTTTCGACATCGTCCTTATTATGTGGTGTTGCAGGTAAGTGTACTTTTTTGTAGATATGACAGTTTTCAATATTGAATACAGTTTGCTAGAAAAACCATTGATTTTTAACACTTTTTATAAATTTCGAGTACGCGGAATCTCCTTAATCAAGCTGAATATAATTTCTTCAAGAATTTTGCTTGTCCACTTTATTGACTATGGTCCATATCACCGCTTGTCCGGATACCCGTTTTTACTTTCTTGCTGATGTCTCTTGTGTATAGTAGGGAGTTTATACTTGCATTTTACTGCGTGTTTGCTATAATTTCGCTGTATCCTTTTAAACTTGCTTGACAATACACAATGAGAGCCGCCAGCCAGGAGGGAATAAGATGGAACCAATCAAGCCTGTCAAGCTCTGGACCAGAGCCTATGAAGCCCTGCTCCAGGAGATCCAATCCATGGAGCCTGGAGAGAACCGCCTGCCACCTGAGGACGAAATCGCAGCTGCGCTACAGGTCAGCCGCGCCACGGTGCGGGAGGCGATGCATGTTCTTATTGCAGAGGGCTATGTCACTCGCAGACAGGGGAAGGGGATTTTTGCCCACCCATCAGCTCTTGCGCTGAAGCAACGGATTGATTTCAACACAGACTTTATCACACTTCTCAGTAACGGGGAGGAGCAGGCGGTGTGCCGCTTTTTAAGCAGCGGCTATGCCGCCGCCAGTCCGGTTATGAAAGCCCGCTTCCCGGAGCCGTGCGATCAGGTCTATCAGCAGCACTGGCTGTATTGCAGGGGGGAGAAACCGCTGATTTCCTGTCACATCAGTGTGCCGCAGGCCAGACTGATCAAGGCGCCTCAGCTCCCAAGACCAAATCAGAACCTGCTCCGTTGGATTTTGGAGTATTGTCATGCTGAGATTTCCTATTGTGCAACACACTTACTTTGCAGCGCTAACGAGGAGGCGGCGCAGGTCCTCCGCCTATCGGACCATTGCGCCATGATAAATTGGCATGAGATATTATTTGATCTCTCAGACCGGCCAACCGCATTTTGCAATGTGTTTTTTCACCCAGAGGAGGTGGATCTGTCCATGATTCTACCAGTCAATACCAAGGCGCAGTACAGCCAGCGGGTGGGAAAAGCATCGCCGGATAAGCCGCATGATTTGGGAGGAGAAACCAGATGAACAAACAACAGCTTGCATCGAAAATTTGGGAGTCTGCAAACAGGATGCGTTCCAAAATTGAGGCAAATGAGTATAAGGACTATATACTCGGTTTCATCTTCTACAAATTTCTTTCAGATAAAGAGGTCAAGTACCTGAAAGAGAACGACTGGACAGACGAATACCTCCCAGAGCTTACTGAGGAGGATGGCGAGACCGTTGAGAGCATTCAGAAAAATCTCGGATACTTTATCGCCTATGAAAATCTTTTCTCCAGCTGGATCACCAAAGGGATCGATTTTTCTGCTGAGGATGTTACAGATGCACTCTCTGCATTCAGCCGCCTTATTAACCCTACCCACAAGAAAGTGTTCGACAATATTTTTGCCACGCTTCAAACCGGGCTTTCTAAACTCGGAGAGACATCCGGCGCACGGACAAAGGCTATTCGCGATCTGATCTACCTCATCAAAGACATTCCTATGGACGGCAAGCAGGACTACGATGTCCTCGGCTTCATCTACGAATATCTGATCAGCAATTTCGCCGCCAATGCCGGGAAGAAGGCCGGCGAGTTTTATACGCCCCACGAGGTCTCGCTCTTGATGTCCGAAATCGTTGCCCAGCATTTGAAAGGCCGGGCGGAAATCAAAATCTATGACCCTACCAGCGGCTCCGGCTCCCTGCTTATCAACATCGGCAGGTGTGTTGCGCGGTATATGGGCAGCGGCGACCACATCATGTACTATGCGCAGGAGCTGAAAGAAAACACCTACAACCTCACGAGAATGAACCTCGTCATGCGGGGAATCCTGCCGGACAACATCATGACCAGAAATGGCGATACGCTGGAGGAGGATTGGCCGTACTTTGACGAAAACGACCCGGTACATACCTATGACACTCTCTATGCAGACGCTGTGGTTTCCAATCCGCCGTATTCTCAGGCTTGGAATTCTGCCGACAAGGAATCCGACCCCCGGTATGCGCAGTTCGGGCTTGCGCCGAAAGGAAAGGCGGACTATGCGTTTTTGCTTCATGACCTGTTCCACCTGAAACCAGACGGGATTATGACCATCGTTCTGCCCCACGGAGTTTTGTTCCGTGGCGGCGAGGAAGGGGCGATCCGTAAAAACCTGATTGAGCGAAACCATGTTGACGCCATTATCGGCCTGCCCGCAAACATTTTCTTCGGTACGGGTATTCCCACCATCATCATGGTTCTAAAGCAGAAGCGGGACAATACGGATGTGCTGATTGTGGACGCTTCAAAGGGTTTTGCAAAGGCCGGTAAGAACAATATCCTGCGCGCCTGTGACATCAAGCGTATTGTGGACGTTGTGACGAGCCGCAGCACCGTGGAGAAGTTTTCAAAAGTAGTCAGCCGTGACGACATCCGCGCCAACGACTACAACCTGAACATTCCCAGGTATGTAGATTCTTCGGAGAAGGCCGAGCGCTGGGATATTTTTGCCTCCATGTTCGGCGGTATCCCGGACAGCGAGCTTTGGGAGCTCCACCAGTATTGGGACGCTTTCCCCGGCCTGAAGGACGCGCTGTTCACTTCTGATAACGGTTCTTACTGCCGCTTGAACGTGCCGGAGCTGAAATCTGCCGTTCAGTCGCACCCGTCTGTGGTCTCGTTCCTCTCCCGCTATGAAGCCGCATTCCATGACTTTGACGAGGTACTGCGGGCCGAGCTGCTTGATAAAATGCAGACACTCAATACCGCACAAGAGGAGTCTGTGCTGAGTGACGCCATTTTCTCCCGGCTGGACGGGATTCCTCTGGTTGACCGCTACGGCGCTTATCAGCTTCTGGATGATGAGTGGGGGCGGATCGCTGTTGACCTTGAAATTATCCAGACAGAGGGGTTTGCCGCCGCGAAGCAGGTTGACCCCAACATGGTCTCCAAAAAGAAGGACGGCAAGGATCAGGAAGTGCAGGAGGGCTGGGCCGGCCATGTGATTCCTTTTGCACTGGTACAGGAAGCTTTGCTGCCGGATGCCTTGGCCGCGCTGACAAGATTAGAAACCCGCCTGTCTGAACTATCAGGCGAATATGAAACGCTCCTGGAAGAACTCAGCGAGGAGGAGAAAGAGCAGGATTTTGTCAATGAGGGCAAGGACGCATTTGTCCCGGCGGAGGTCAAAAAGGCGCTGAAAGCAAAAGAGGCCGAGCCGCAGACTTTGGCAGTTTTGAAAAAGGCCGACGCGCTTATTACAGAGGAGAAGGCGCTTCGCCGTAAAATCAAGACCGATTCCGCCGAACTTCATCTGAAAACGAAAGCCACGATAGAAGGACTTTCTGATGATGCCGTGTTGGAGCTTCTGCAAAAAAAGTGGATCACACCCATTGTGGACAGCCTCCGCTCCCTGCCCGATATGGTTATCGCGGACCTCGTTGGCAGACTGGAGACCATCTGCAAGAAATACGAGACGACCTTTGCCGAGGTCAAGGAGGAAATTGCCGGCACGGAACGCTCCCTGATTGCACTTTTGGACGATCTGACAGGCAGTGAATTTGACATGAGGGGCCTTGCGGAGTTCAAAAAACTGCTGGGAGGGGAATGATATGCAGGAAAAGGCTAGTGTCCCGGCTATCCGCTTTGCTGGGTTTACGGATGCTTGGGAACAGCGTAAGGTATCTGATGTAGCTGAAATTATTGCTGGAGGAACTCCGAGTACAAAAGTCGAAAGTTATTGGGAGCCAAAAGAAATCCCATGGTTATCTTCGGGAGAAATTCATAAAAAGTATATTACATTCACAGACGATATGATTTCCAAAGAAGGAATGAACAACTCAAGTGCAAAGATGGTAAAAGAAAATTCTGTTCTTATTGCCTTGGCTGGGCAAGGTAAAACTCGCGGAACAGTAGCAATTAACTGCATTTCGCTGACTACGAACCAATCCATCGCTGCAATGACATTTGATGAAGGTATTGTTCCAGAATTTGTCTTTTTCAATTTGGAGAATCGCTATGAAGAGATCAGAAGAATGTCATCAGGAGATGGATCAAGGGGTGGACTTAACAAACAATTAGTTGGTGATATTGAAATCCCATACACTGCAAAAACAGAACAGGACAAAATCGGCGCCTACTTCAAAAGCCTCGACCGCCTCATCACCCTTTATCAGCGTAAGTATTCACGGTTATGCAACATCAAGAAATCCATGCTCGAAAGGATGTTTCCGAAGGAAGGGGCCAGTGTCCCGGAGATTCGCTTCGCTGGATTTATGGACGCTTGGGAACAGCGTGAGTTTAGTGAG
>JAAWBF010000067.1 GCA_022792555.1 Oscillospiraceae bacterium | reverse complement strand
GATTAAGATGGTACGGATCTTCCCCTTAAGTGACACATCCACCCGTCCGCTCTGTGCCGCCTCCACCGTGATGTATTTGACCTCCGAGACCCGGATCCCTGTGGCGCAGATCAGCTCCATCAGCAGAGCCAGACGATCTTTTCCCTGGTCATTGGCCGTGTCTAAAAGCCTTTTGTACTCTTCCTTTGTCAAATCTCTTTCCGCTCGCCTGAACAGCCTGCGTTGGATTTTTAAGTACTTCACCCGGCAATCGTCCCACCCCATAAAGGCAAAGAATTTATTTAGGGCTGACAGCTTGGAGTTTATCGTTTCTGGCTGAAAGCCCTGCGCTTTCAGCCATGCTTTCCAGTCGGTGGACCGCTCTTTATGGATTACCCGGTTCCCTGCCCAAACGGCAAAGGTCTGGATATCCCGCAGGTATTTTTCAATGGTACCCGGTTCCCGTTCTTCATTCCGCATATGCCGGACAAAGGCGTTGAGCTGAACTGCCGTTATTTTTTTCTCTTTCACAAAAACCCCACCATATGATAAAATAGGGTCCTATTTTATCATATATGGCGGAATCCCCCAAGCTTTCGCTTAGGGAATTATAATCAAACTGAGATATCAAAGGCCGCAGAGGATGATATGTCCTCTGCGGCCTGTCTTATGTATAAATTTATACTTGGTTAATCGGATTACCCTCCAGCCAGGAGAAGAGATTGTGGAAGACGATCTCCACCCGCTGGGCCATGGACTCCGCAGAGGCAAAGGCGATGTGCGGGGTGACAATGGTGTTGGGGCTGTGGAGCAGTACATGACTGGTGTCCAGAGGCGGCTCTGTCTCAAACACATCGCAGGCGGCTCCGGCGATGGCCTGTGTCTCCAGTGCCTGGGCCAGTGCGGCAGAGTCCAGGACGCCGCCACGGGCAGTATTGATGAGCAGTGCGCTGGGCTTCATTAAGGCGATCTGCGCTCTGCCAATCATCCCCTTGGTCTCAGCGGTCAGGGGGCAGTGGAGGGAGACAATATCGGAGCGCTTGAGCAGTTCCTCCAGCGTTACCTGCTCGTCAATGGCTGGGTCACTGACCTTGCTGCGGTTAAAGGCAATTACTGTACAGCCAAAGGCCTTGCATAGGGCGGCTGTCCGCCTGCCAATGGCACCTGCCCCTACGATGCCCACCGTCTTGCCGCATAGCAGGCTCCCAACTAGGCCGTCCTTGGTACCGCCGGCCCGGCAGCGCTCCTCGGTCTGATTGACCTTCCGCAGCAGCTGGATCATAAAGCCGACACTCAGCTCGGCCACCGCCTGAGTGGCATAGCCGGAGGCGTTGCTGACCACGATTCCCCTGCTCTTGGCCTCCTCCATTGGGATGTGGTCTACCCCGGTAAAGGCCACATCAATGAACTTCAAATGGGACGCCTGTGTCACTGCCGATGCGGCCAGTGGCATATTGGCCAGCATAATCACATCTGCTTCCTTACTGCGCTCCGCTTGCACCTCTGGATTGGTGTCCTTGGGATAGGCGGTAAAGGAATGTCCCAGAGCCTCCAGCTTCTTAACATAGGGCTCCAGTACCTGATCCGAGACGCCCAATCCTTCTAGCAGCACAACGTTCATTTTTTCCCATCCTTTCTGTTGACTCTCCCAGCCGGGAGAGAAAATTCCGTTTTACTGCGGCTCCTGCACCAATACCTCACTCAGATCTACCTTGGCAGCATCACTCCACAGCCGCTCCAGGTCGTAAAACTTTCTGGCCTCCTCTGTAAAGACATGGACCACCACGCTGGAGAAGTCCAGCAGCGTCCAGGTGCCACCTGGGTGTCCCTCGATATGGTGGGGTGGTTCCCCTGCCTCCTTCATCACCTTTTCGCAGGCATCCGACAGTGCCCGAACCTGGGTGGTAGAGGTGGCGGTGCAGATCACAAAAAAGTCGGCCAGTGTGGTCAGCTCCGCAGTCTCTAAAACCTCGATGTCCTGGCCCTTTTTGCTGTCAAGGGCTTTTGCCAGGGTAAATGCTATTTCTTTTGGGGTCATGTACAGCGCTCCTTTCTCTGCCCACCGCCCAAGCGGACGCTGGGCCGTTCCATTACGAAAGTTGGGAATCAATCATACGTTAAATAGGCTGTGATTGACATGTGTTCCAGATGCGGGCCATTATAGGTCCCCCGCCTCCGGGGGCGGGAGCACCGTATCGTCTGGCTCGCCGACCGGTACGGTAGAGGGGACGGACGGCGGCTCCGTCTCTGGCGGAGCGGGTGGCGGAGTTGGGGTATCTGCCGGCGGCGGGGTCGGCTCTGCAGTAGGCGGCGGCTCAGGTGTGTCCACCGGCTCCTCGGAGATATTCGGGCTCTCCTCCGGCGGCAGGCTCTCTTCCGGCGATTCGCTGGGGGGTTCGGTGTACACAGGCTTTGGGCTGCGGGTAGCAGGCGGCGGGGTTTCTACCCATCCAGAGGTGGTCTGCCGGGGTTTCGGCGTTGAGAGGGAGCCGCTATTCCCGCCGGAGCTGTTCCCGCCCTTGTTGCTGAAGCTCTTATCCTCCAGCCGTCCGGTGGAGGAGCCTATGACACCGTCCTTCACAAACATAATATCCAGTTCATCCTCTTTCAGCTCGTCCAGATAGGGGTTGAAGCACTCGTTTACCAGCGCTATCAGCTCGTCGGCATTGGGGACTACATAGGACTGATAGCTGTGATAGGTCTTGCTCCAGGCGGTGGCGCCGGTGTTTGGCATGGTGATAAAATTCACATCTTCCATTTTAAGCCCGCCCAGGATGGCCTCCTTGCCAAACCAGAACAGATTGTTGACCGATAGATTGGTGGTCACATTGTCGCTGAACACCTGGGCCAGCTCTCCGATCCGGGTGACATTCTGAATCTGGAGGCACTGCTTAACGACCTCTTTCAAAAAGGCCTGCTGGGTTTTGATGCGGCCCAGATCTCCGTCCGGATAGCCATAGCGTATATCATTGTCATGACGGTAGCGGATGACCCCCATGGCGTCCTTTCCATTTAAAGTCTGGGGGCCCTTTTTAATGTGAATATGCAGATTTTGTGTGGGGTCGTCATAATTCATATTTCTTGGAACATCGAAGTAGACACCGCCCAAGGCATCCACCAGCTGTCCCACCGCGTCCCACTCTACCACCACCTGGAAATCTGGCACAAAGCCCACCAGCTGGCTAATCTCCTGACTCAGGGCCTTGATGCCGTCATCTCCGCCGCCGGCGTAGTTGTACACGGCGTTGATCCGCTTAATGTCATAGGGGATATTGACCATGGTGTCTCTTGGGACACTCATCACATTGAGCTTTTGATTTGCCACATCATAGGCGGCCAGCAGAATGGTATCTGTATTGCCGCCGCCGCCGGTGTCCCGGCCGATGACCAGAAAGGTAAAGAAATCCTTTTTACGATCCCCGCTCTGTTTAGGCACCGTTCCTGACCACTCGCTCTGATCGCTGCCATTGTCGGTGTAGAGCGGCAGAATGGGGGTTTGCAGATCGACATCGGGCTTAATGAAGATCAGATGCCAAACCGCGTAGAGTAGCACAATCAATGCGGCGATCACAGTGGCGATAATCAGCACCCGCTGACGGATGATCTGCCCACGGGTTCGTTTCGGAGGTTCTGCCTTTTTGGACGGCGGAGCCACCCGCTGCGGCTGGGAGGACCTCTGAGACTCCCTTGGTGCTGTATGCTTTGTGGGAGGTGCTGTCTTAGGCGGGGCGGCGTGCTGAGGGGGCTGGCTGTCCGCATTCCGCCGGATATTCTGCTCCAGCCGTGCTCCGCCCCGTGGATTTCGTTTTTCTGGATTCATCGCGTTGATCCTTTCCGTTGTAATACGAATTGTCAGGGAAGAAACTCCATTATAGAAAAGAACTTTGGTTCTGGTTCACACCAATAGGCAAACCTTCTTTTAGGTCTTTGTATGGAGCTTTGTATCAAACCAGTTTCGCGCCTCCATGGTATGGCGGTGGACAGACACACCCCGCTGGGTCAGATCTCGGATGCTCATTTCAAGCCCCCGAAGCATAGCGGCATCCAAATCCTGATAGGCCAAGGCGCGCAGCTCCTCCACACCTGGGAAATCCCGGTTTGGCTCAATGTAATCGGCTAGATAGAGGATCTTCTCCAGGCAGGTCATGTTAGCCTTTCCGGTGGTGTGCCAAAAGATAGCATTATATATGTCGTCATTCTCTCCAAAGACGTACCTTGCAATACAGGCTCCCGTCTTGGAGTGGAGGAGCTTGACTGCCTGTTCTTCCAGTTCGTCCAGCTCCACATGGTATTTGCGGCACAGGTCAAGCTGCTCCTTCAGAGACAGGTATTTGGTACAGTCGTGCAAAATTCCCGCCCGGCGGGCATCCGTCTCACACGCGCCCCAGTGCTGGGCCAGCCGCACAGCCTCCTCTTCAGTACCATGGATGTGGGGAATCCGCTTGGCGCGGATCATGGAATAGGAGCAGCAGCGCAGGTCCTCCTCGTTCAGGTGCTTTAAATCCGCCTGGGTCCCATAGAGCCTGTGCAGGAGAATATATCCGTAAACCGCAGGGGACAGGCCCTCTCCTCCCCCGCCGGCGGCCAGCTTGGCCCGGAGCTGGGTGGAGGAGACCTCTATGCGCCCGTCCAGCGGCAGAATTTCCACCTTAGCATGATAGCGCTCGCGCAAATAGTCCGCCTGTTCCTCCAGTCTGTCACAGCCCGCCTGGGTCCGGTCAAAGGCGCAGATCCCCGCCAGAGCCATGATCTCCTCCGGCGCGTGCCAATCCTGAAGGGTGAGGAACATATCAGATCCCATTAGCACCCACAGTTCTCCATCGGGATAGCGCGTTCGAAGGGCGCGGAGGGTATCGGCGGTATAACTGGGGCCGGGCCGGTGGAGCTCCAGTTCGGCTGTCTCCACCCGCTCCGGACACCCCACCTGGTCGGCAGCAATCCGGGTCATTGCGGCCCGCTGTTCCGGAGTTGGACTGCCGGGCGGCAGTTCCTTATGGGGCGGCAGGGCGGTTGGGACAAACAGAAGCTTATCCAGCGCCAGATACTCCAAAGCACAGCGCGCCGCGTTGACATGTCCCAAATGGGGCGGACTGAAAGTCCCGCCATAAATTCCAATTTTTAACATATTCTGACCCCCATCGGAGTGCAGTACGCGGCGCAGTCTAACCCCTGGTGGAAACCGGGTGCGGACTCACCGCTCCACACCCAGTTATGATTTGACCAGCACAATGCGATCCTTTTTGTCCTTCCGGTGGCTTTGACGATAGAGGACGAACTTTGTTCCAATGACTTGTACCACCTCACTGCGGGTGGCCTGCGCCAGGGCCGCTGCGGTCTCTCTTGCGGTGAGCATAGCGTTTTCCAGGACCCGGCACTTGATCAGCTCACGGGCCTCCAGCGCGTCATCCGTCTGTTGGATCAGGTTTTCCCCCAGACCGTCCTTGCCAATGTGAACAATGGTATCAATTCTGTTGGCCAGTCCCCGGAGCTGGGCACGCTGTTTACTTGTCAAGTCCATCGTTGTCATCTCCTAGTCCTAAGAGCCTGTATTCATAATCTTTTACTTGCCTCCACCCCCTCCAGGGATGGAGGCAGTATCACCAATTTTGAGAACTGCTTTAGTCGCCGATCAAGCTTCCACAGTCTGGCCAAGATAAGCGGTCAGGCGTTCCTGAAATTGCTTTAATGCCGCGCCCCGGTGGGAGACCGCGTGCTTCTCCTCCGATGTCAGCTCGGCAAAGGTCTTTTTCAGTGCGGGGAAAAAGAAGATAGGGTCGTAGCCGAAGCCGCCCGCCCCACGGGGGGCGTAGGCCAGTGTTCCGGCGCATTCCCCCTCCGCAGTGACAACCGTTCCGTCCGGAAAAGCACAGCACACGGCACACACAAAACGGCACCGTCGGTCCGTCATGCCCCGCATATTCTCCAGCAGCAGCCTGCACCGGCCTAGATCGTCCACCTCCGGTCCGCCATAGCGGGCCGAGTAAACCCCAGGCGCACCGTTTAGCGCGTCTACGCACAGGCCGGAGTCGTCCGCGATGGCAGGCAGGCCGCTGGCCTCCATCACCGCTTTGGCCTTGAGCAGGGCGTTTTCCGCAAAGGTTGTCCCGGTCTCTTCCACATTTACCGCAAGGCCGAGCTCCGATTCTTGTACCACTTCAATTCCCTGAGCAGAGAGAATCTCCTGCATCTCTGCCAGCTTGTGCGCATTTTGACTGGCCAATACCATTTTCATCGTTGTATCACCTCATGAATTCCCTGTCCGCCCAGGACGGGAAGTCTTTTTTGCAGCTTGCTGGGGCAGCACGGATTGAATCAGCGCTCCCCTAGATCAGCGCCTCAACAAAATCGCGTGCCTGGAAGGGCATCAGGTCATCAATCCCCTCGCCCACCCCTACAAATTTGACTGGGACCTGCAAGGTATCCGCAATGGAGATCACCACGCCGCCCTTGGCCGAGCCGTCCAGTTTGGTGAGGACAATTCCGGTCAGACCGGCGCTCTCCTGGAACTGCTTGGCCTGAATCAGGCCGTTTTGACCGGTGGTGGCGTCCAGGACCAGCAGAGTCTCCCGGACGCAGTTGGGACACTCCCGGTCAATCACCCGGCTGATTTTATTCAGCTCATGCATCAGATTCTGCTTGTTATGCAGACGGCCCGCAGTATCAATGAGCACCACGTCGCTGTTCCGGGCCTTGGCAGCCGTAAGGGCATCGAACACCACGGCGGCTGGGTCTGCCCCCTCGTGCTGGCGGATGATCTCCACCCCGCTGCGCTCGCTCCAGATGGAGAGCTGGTCGGCGGCGGCGGCCCGGAAGGTGTCCCCGGCGGCCATCAAAACCCGTTTGCCCTCCCCCTTGAGGCGGGCGGCCAACTTGCCGATGGTGGTGGTTTTGCCCACCCCATTGACCCCGATGAAGAGGATCACAGCAGGGGAGCCCTCTGTACAGAGGGCGGGATCCCCCACCTCCAGCAGTTCACAGAGGATATCCCGCAGACAGCGCTTCCCATCCTCAGGGGTTTTGACTTTTTCAGACCGTATCCGGCTGCGCAGAGCCTCTACCGCCTTCATGGTGGTCTCAACCCCCATGTCGCCTAGGATCAGCGTCTCTTCCAGCTCATCATAAAAGTCGTCGTCCAAATCCCCGGCGAAGAGATTGTCCAGGGAGTGGCCGATATTTTCCTTAGTACGGGTCAGTCCGGCCTTGATTTTATCAAAAAAACCCATATAGACCTCCATATGCCCTGCGGTGAAAGGTGAGCGGCCGCAAGGTCATTTCAATCGTGTTATTTTGCTAGGTGGAGTTCCCGCTCCACATCATTTAGATTTATGGTCAGCAGACGGCTCACACCCTGCTCTTGCATGGTGACGCCGTAGAGAACATCGGCCTCCTCCATGGTCCCCCTCCGGTGGGTGATGACAATAAACTGGGTTTGGCGGCACATCTGGCGCAGATAGCGGGCGAAGCGCTCCACATTAGCATCGTCCAGCGCGGCCTCGATCTCGTCCATCACACAGAAGGGGGTGGGGCGCACCTTTAAAATGGCGAAGTAGAGGGCAATGGCGACAAAGGCTTTCTCCCCGCCGGAGAGAAGGGAGAGGATCTTGAGTGCCTTCCCTGGCGGCTGGACCCGGATCTCAATACCACAGCCCAAGATATCGTCCGGGTCCTCCAGCTCCAGCGCGGCCTTGCCCCCGCCGAAGAGGGCAGAAAAGGTCTCTCCAAAGGCCTGATTGATCACAGTGAACTGCTCGGAAAAGATCCGGCGCATCTCGGAGGTGATGTCCGCAATGATATCTTTGAGGGATTTTTGAGCCTTTGCCACATCGTCCCGCTGGCCGATGAGATAGGTATACCGCTCATTGATCCGCTGAAACTCCTCAATGGCATCTAAGTTGATGTTCCCCAGAGCGGAGATGCTTTTTTTCAGCTCGGCAATCCGCCGGACTGCCTTGGGTACGCTCTCTAAGGTAATCCGCTGGGCGCTGGCCCCTGCGTGAGAGAGCTCGTAGGTTTCCCACAGCTTCTCTAATATCTGCTGTTCCTCCATACCCGCGGCGGCCTTTTTCTGTTCTAATACGGAGACCGTCCGCTCTAGCTCCAGCAGGGCGTTATTTTGGGTTCTGCTGGCCTTGTCCGTCTGGGTCCGCTTGGCTTCTAAAGCCAGCCGCTCCTCTTTTAAACGGTCGATAGCCGCTTGACGGCCGCTATTTTCTGCCTGGATGGTTTGAAGGAGCTGTTCCTGCTCCAAGATCTGCGCGGATAAGGTCTCATTGTGCTCGTCCAGCTCGGCCAACAGCTTTTCCTGCTGGGCCCGGTCTCCTGTCATCTCCCGTTTTAAATCCTCCAGCTCTCGAAGGGCCTGTTCCAGGGTGGTCCGCTCAGCCTCCAGGGCGGCAAGGGCCACGTTCTCCAGAGCGATCTCGGCCTGAACGGCCTCCAGCTTCTCCTGGAGCGCCCCACGGCCCCTGGCCTTGGCCTCTGATTCCGCCCGCAGGGCGGCAGCGGCTCCCTCTAAGGTCTCAATCCGGGTGCGGACCTGGGCGGTCTCCTGCTCAATCTGAGCAGAGCGGGCCTCCATCTGTTTGAGCTCGGCGCGCTGGGCGGTCTGGCGGGTTTGGAGATCAGTAATCTGCTGGTTTAACGCGGTCTGACGGGTCTCTATCTGAAGGATCTGATTTTCCTGGGTACGCAGCCGCTCCTGGGCGGTCTCCAGCTCGTAGGCGGCAGCAGTCTCCTCCCGCTGGGCCGTCTCCTTGGCCTGGGCGGCCTTGGCCAGGTCCTCCCGAACGGTCTCAAGCTGAATCTTTAATCGGGCCAGTTCATTGGCCCGGCTCAAAATACCGGCGCTCCGGGAGGCAGATCCGCCAGTCATGGATCCCCCCGGATTGAGTACCTGCCCATCCAGAGTGACGATTTTCAGCCGGTGGTGATACTTGCGGGTCATGGCGATGGCCCGGTCTAAATCCTCTGCCACCACAACACGGCCCAACAGGTGAGAGATCACCGCCTGATATTTACGCTCGCACTGAACTAACCCATCTCCCAGCCCCACAAATCCCGGTTCCTGGGTCACGGCGCCAAACTGGAATTCCGCCGGACGGATGGCGGACAGGGGGAGAAAGGTTCCGCGACCCCCCTCCCGGCGCTTGAGGCTCTCTATTGCGGCCTTTCCGTCCTCCTCCTGCTCGACAACAATATGCTGCATAGCCCCGCCCAGGGCGGTCTCGATGGCCACTGCATAGGCGTCCGGTACCTGGATTAGCCCTGCCACCGGACCACAGATCCCCTTGAGCCGGCCCCGCTTGGCCTCCCCCATCACCAGCTTAACCGCCTTAGAGTAGCCTTCATAGAGGGTTTCCATCTCGGAGAGCATCTGAAGCCGACTCTGGAGGGCGTGCTCTTCCATCTGGAGCTTTATGTGACGGTCCGTCCCGGCCTGCACCCGCTGACGGCGCTGTTCCAAACGCAGGGCATAGCCGCTGACTGTGTTCCCCAGGGCGACACGCTGGGCCTTTGCATCCTTTAAGGCGGCCTGGGCCGCGGCCCGATCTTCCTCCTGTACTTCCCGCTGGCGCTCTTCCTCCAAGAGGGTCTGCCGGAGGGCAGCGTCCCGGTCCAGCACCTCCTGGGCGGCAGCGGCCAGGGCCGACAGGAGCGCCTTTGCCTCGGCCGCTGAGGCGGTCTCCAGGGTCTC
>JAAWBF010000066.1 GCA_022792555.1 Oscillospiraceae bacterium | reverse complement strand
GGTTCCCTCCCCCTTGGCCACGGCCACCCAGAAGGTCAGTATCTGTTCCACCGCTACCGTGTCCGGGTTGCTGGAGGTGACGGTGTAATCCGCCCCGCCGGGGCCGATGATCAGGCCGCTGCGCTCTCCCACCTCCAGGGTGTTCCCCTTGTAGCTGCCCACCTGGACAGCGGATGAGGGCGGGGCCGCCTGGGCGGGCGCGGCCAACAGGGCCGCGGTCATGGCTCCCGTCAGAAGCAGGGACACAATTTGTTTGCCTTTCATGCTCGATTCCTCCATTTCACAATATCGTGGGGTTTCTGTAAACCGAACCATACCACAGAAGGTGGAGGAAGTCCAACAAAATTGCCAGACAGTTTTATGTCAATTCCACCGCTGTGACGCACCAACGGTACTCCGGCTGGTTCATCACACAGGTATAGAGGGTGACGCGGTTGTCCGTGGTGGCTGCGGTACCGCTGGAGTCGTTGACGCTGACCTTCTCCACGCCGGTGACCGCGTAGGTCCGCTTCCCCAGACGGGTGGTCAGGGTGATGGTATCTCCCATTTTCAGAGTGTGGATCTTGCCGAAGTGGTTCGTCACCCCGCGATTGTGACCGGCCACACAAACATTTCCATCCCAGATACTGGTATCCTTGAAATGGCCCGCGCCCTTGGCTAACGCCGCGCTGTCTGTCCCTTGGTAGACCTTGACGGTCAGGCCGATGGTGGGGATCTTTAGGGTCCCCAGGCTGCCATTGCTGTAATAGAGGTCATTTGTCACCTCGGTGTAGCCATTCATGGCGCTGCCCTGGGCGATATCAGGGTTGGGAATCTGGGTCATCGTAACGTTGCCATCCGCCGTGGGATATTGGCTGGGGATGACGGAACCGCCCGCCACGCCTGCGTTGATGTTGGCGCTGCCCACCTAGTTCACCAGCCCGCCGGACACTGTAGCCCAGGTGTTCCAGCAGGTCTGGCAGATCGGTCCCTTTGGCGGCCTCCATCTCCTCGTCCGTGAAATGGAAATCCAAGGCATAGCTTTGTTTCGTAATGTCTGATCACCTCCTTCTTCCGGCGAAACGAAAAGAAGCCCTGAAAGCATCCCAAGCTGGGATGCTTTCAGGGCTTCTCATCTGCTGTTTGGTTGTGGCTGCTGGGCTGGCCTCACACGGCCTGTTCCGCGTCCAACGCGGCGGGTTCGTCCTCCTCCGGCTCCGGGGCGGCCTCACCGGCTTGCCGCTCCGCCGCTTCCAGGGCTGTCTCCACCAGCCCCAGCACGAACTCCCGCTGGGTCAGCTTCCGGCCTGTGCGCTGGGTCTCGCGCTCCAGGTGGGCCTTAAGATGCTGGAACAGTTTTTTCTTAATATGGAACGCCATCATTCTGCTGTTGTTTGCCACGTTCGTTTTATCTCCGTTTTTCTTCATTTCGTAGTACTCCATTAACAGGTTGGTGATGTACTCGCTGGTGGTCTGGCCCAAGGCTTCTCTGGCCTGCGTTACCTGAATATGGAGACTCAGAGGCACCTGCGCGCATAGGTTCTTTTGTTGTTCCATGCTGCTGTTCTCCTTTCCGCTGTTTGCAACGGAAGTATAGCTGAAAAGCCAAACGAAAGCGATTACCAACTCCAACAAAGAATCTGAGACAAATGCAGCATAACTACTAATTTGAACGAGTAGAAAAAGAAACAGCCGTCTGCGGCTGCCGGATTTCCTCCGACAGCTACAGGCGGCTGTTTTCACATTTTAAAGTTGATAAGCCACGCTTGAGGGTTCGAATCATGTGGATTCCCAAAAGTATCCAAATTCAGAGAATTTGCATCTCCGGTGCGTTATTTTTATTTTACGGATCTAGATTTTTGAATCAGTAGGAAATTGTTCTTGCTTTTCGGTTCTATTGCCTAATTAATGCAAAAATCCCGCACGAAAGTGCAGGATTTTTGCTTGCATCTCTTTTGTCAACGAGACTTGGCGCAGCGGGAGGGATTCGAACCCTCGTGGGATTGCTCCCAAACTGATTTCGAGTCAGCCCCGTTATGACCACTTCGATACCGCTGCATCTAGAAGCTGATATGGGGGGTGGAATCTACAACAGATAGGATACTCTATTTTTCTAAGGTTGTCAATATTGCAGGTGGGAAGAAAATGGGCTATAATGATAAAATAGAAAAAAGGTACAACAATCCGAACTTATCCCACTGTAATTGCAGAAAAGAATAATATGGAAGGGACTCGATATGGACGAATTGAAGCGACGCATTTTATCTGACGCCTATGTGGGGGAGGGTGGTATCATCCATGTAGATATGTTCCTCAACCACTGTATGGATATGGAGTTGATGGAACATATGGGGAATACATTGGCCCGTAGGTTCCGTGGCAGCAAGATTACCAAGGTACTCACAGCGGAGAGTTCTGGAATTGCCCTGGCGTGTTTTACGGGCTGGGCCCTAGAAGTACCCGTGATCTACGCAAAGAAATTCCAGACCGGACACATCGACCCAGACGTCTATACGGCAGAGACTCACTCCTTTGCGATGGATAAGACCTATACCCTCAAGGTCTCCAAAAGATACCTGAATGAGGACGATGTAGTACTTTTGGTGGACGACATTCTCTCCAACGGACAGGATATCCTCAGCCTGTTGGAGCTGGTCTCCAAATCAGGCGGAGAGGTAGCCGGTGTAGGGGTGGCGATTGAGAAAGCCACCAGGGAGGGCGGCAAGGTCCTGCGCCGCATGGATATTCGTGTGGAGTCTCTGGCCACCATTGAGCGGATTGAGGACGGAGAAATCATATTAGCGTAACAGAGGATTCCCTCCCCGTTTGGGGGAGGGAATCGTTATCATAGGAGGAGAAGCTTTATGGTACGATTGGATCAGCAGAGTAAACTATATGAAAAGGGCTTTGTAAAATACAACCAGATTCAACTGATAGAGATCACGCCGGAGTATGCTGTGAGCTTTTTGGAGACGGTAGGAGAGGACAGCCTAAACCCCTATGGGATTGTCCACGGCGGCGTTTATTTCACCATGGCCGATGTGGCCGCTGCAGCCTTGGCCAGAACAGACGGACGGGCCTATGTCACCTTAGACAGCTCCATCCATTTCCTCCGCTCGGCCCGGCAGGGGGCCTCTATCCGGGCGACAGCCCATCCCCGCCACCGGGGAAAGAGCACTTTTTTAAGTGTGGTGGAGGTCACAGACCAGGATGGCCGTCTGTTGGCCAGTGCAGACTTCACCTTCTTCTGCCTGGGAGACAAGCCCCCAGCACCTCCCAGCCGCTGATTGGAAAGAGGAGCTGGAAAGACCCCCTGCGGCCAGCTGGGCTGAAACCGACCAGGTTCGCCAGTCGGAGGCCTCCCGTGCCGCCCGCTCTCTGCCCTCGGACAGCAGCTGGGAGAGCGGTTCTCCCGTTCCGGTGACAGTGTTTCCCGGCAAGTGCTCCAGAGGGCCAAGCGCGTTGTAGGAGAGATTTTTCAAATAGGAGCATTCCAACACGGTTTCACCGCTCCGTAAAAACCGGGACACATTATACTGGGAGACAATGATGTCTACATTGCAATAGTTGAGCAGCAGCCATCCGATCACACTGGCCATAAAGATCACCGAAAAGAAGGGGAACCGGGCGTTCCAGATTTTCAGCAGAGCAGCAGCCAAGAATACAGCCAGTATCACCATACCCCAGTAAGTGAGAAAACGCTTGAAGGACAGCCCATATGCCCCCACATATAAGCTCATTCGCCAGGCGGCAGAGACCAGCAGAATCCCGCTCAGGCCCACCAGTATCGAAGCTAAAACGCGCACAGCCTGCCAGCTCCGCCCTGATGGGCGGCTGATGTGGATGCAGACCAACACCACCGTCAGGTTGAACAGGGCCACAAAGACCAGCTGGAAGAAGCCGCTGCGGGCATACTCGGCGTAGCTGATCCCTGCCCGGCCCAGATAGGACGCTCCGCCAAAGAGGGCGGCAGACTGCACTGCCAGGAAAAAGCTGTACAGGACATCCAGCATCGCCAGCACCGTAGCAGGGGGAAGGGGGTCTAAGGTGAACGGTACAGCGGCCCGCTTAGAGGCTGGACGCTCCAGACGGGACTGGGGACGCCGGAGGATATACAGCAGGCCAAAGAGGAAGGGGATAGCGCACAGTCCCAAGACAAGCCGCAGCAGCCAAACAGTGACATGATCTACCACCCAGGCTACGGCACCTGCGATCACATAGCGGAAAAAGGCATCTGCCGTTCCCAATAAACTGATAGCCACCAGCAGCAGGGGAACGGAGACCAAAAGACCAGCCAACACGCCTGCGGTCCGCCGGTGAGAGCATTTGCTCAGGGACTGGACAGTTTGAAGAGATGGTCCAAAGGTGAACAGCCCCTCCAATAACAGAAGCAGCCGTTCTCCCACCATGACGGGGGAACTCCAGGGATACCGGGGGGTATCAGACCACTGGAAGAGCTGAACCGTCATCAGCAAGGGGAGGGCCAGTGCGTTCCACCCCCGAAACCACGGGTTGGGAAAGAGCCCATAAGAAAGGGCCAGCAGGCATACCGCGCCAAAGAGAACCAGATTTACCCTGCTGGTAAAGCCCTCCAGCCCCCGATACCACAGCAGTACGCCATACCACCCGCCTACCAGTACAGGAACGATCAGTCCACAGTGGTGGAACCAGAGGATCAGCACCTCGGACAGTAGCACCCCCAACCCCCAGGCTAGCAGGAGCAGAACCCGGTCCTTTCCGTCAATGGGATAGTGCTTCTGGGGGGGCGGCTGAGGGGTCCGCCGCCGCTCCAGGTGCGGACGGGAGGTATCCTGCGGCAACATACGTTTCTCATCCTCCATCATTTCATCTCCTCCTCTGTCTCAGGCAGATAGGCCAGGATATCGCCTGGCTGACAGTCCAGCGCCCTGCACAGGGCCTCAAGTGTGGTAAACCGGACCGCTTTTGCGTGGTTATTCTTCAGCACAGACAGGTTGGCCAGGGTAAGTCCCACCTGGGCGGCCAGCTCGTTGAGGCTCATCTTGCGCTGTGCCATTACGACATCTAAATTTACAACAATCGGCATTCCTTCCCCGCCTCCCTTGTCGCCCTTGCGGATAAGCGCTAAATCGTCAGATCGTTCTCGTCCTTGAGCGCGGCGGCCTGCCGGAATAGGGCGGACATCACCATGCACAACAGCCCGCCCATGAAAAACAGGGGAATAAAAAGCGCGTTGTAGGTGAGCAGCGGAGCGGAGGATTTGTAGTAGAAAAATCCCCAGACCATCCGGCATAGGGCTGCCCCAGCGATGAGAAAGCAACACACTGCGGCCCGGCACATGTTTTGGGCGTTGGCCTTGGTAAAGGTATCCCCCGCCAGGATGGTATCCAGCACCCGGCGGGCCTGCCAGAGAATCACCGCAGTACACACCCCACAGAACAGCAGGAAGAGACACAGCACCAAACTGTAGTCAAAGTTTTCAATCCACCTGCCGATTAGGAGAAAAAAGAGGGTGATTTCAGGGGCAAATAAGTCTCTCTCAGAGGGTGTTCCTATTGCCAGGCCGATAACTTCAGACAGCGGCATTCCATACCCCTTGAGGGACACCAGCACCGGTACAAAGGGAAGCACCAGAAGATTGCACCCAAAGGTGATGCTCACCATCACCCGCAGGACCTGCGCAACCGTCTGTGTGCTTTTTTGACTGCCCATCTCCCCCGCCTCCCCCAGTGCCCCGTCCAACCGTGGGCGGGGATTGTTGTCACTGCCATCATAGCATTGGATTTATTGAATGTCAATCTATATTTATCGAAAATCAATAAAATCATGAGAAGGAAAACGGACGGCCCATGGCCGTCCGCCTATGACGGAGAACCTGCCAGGAAATGCGGACAACCATAGGTTGTTCCTACACGCCCAACATGGGAATTTGGGGGGCCACTGTCCCCAGCGGCCCATCAGGTCAAACTCAATCGGGCAGCAGGTCGGTCTGAATAGAGAAATCGGTCCCTGGACCGTCCGGCCCGCACTGGACGGTATACTGGTACAGCGCCCCAGTCGCCTGTTCTCGTGCAGTCAGGCATACCCGGCCTTCTCCCAGGTATTCCACCCCTTGCTCCAGAACAAAATCTCGTGTACCCTCTGTGTGGTTGGAGACAACCTCAATGGTGGAACAGGTCCCGTCCTCGTAAAGATAGGACAGATTGCACTCTGTATTGTGATCCGCATCCGTGTATAGTACTACGCCAGTCAGGCCGGCATAACCGTCCTCCACGGGCAGAAATCCGGTGGCAGTACGGCTGTCGATCCCCTCGGCGGCGTTCCACGCCGCAAATGCCTGATAGGCCTGCTGTTCTCCGCCATCTCCCGGCGGGCTTTCTATTGGCGGCGTTTCCACCATGGAAGGGGCTGGCAGTGTCTGGGCAGGCGGAGTGGGGGAGGATATTACTCCGCTGTCCTGACAGCTCCCTAAGAGGCAGAGTGCTACGGTCAAACCGATCAGCCAGATAGATGCAAACTTCTTCCTCATGCGCTTCTCCTTCTGCATGGGAAGGCTCCCATTTCTCCTGTAGAAGCCAATTCCCCTAACAGCCTGATTTTGTTTAGAATCTGTTTTAAAACAGACTTTAGGATACGCCATATTAGAACAATTTATTTGTTCTGCTGCTCCAGCCACTTTTTGAGCTGCTCGGCCATGGCGGAGCTGCCCGCTTCCTCCTTCTGTCCCTGCTGGGCCAGATAACGGCGCACATCCCCCTTTCCGGCGGACTTGTTCTCCCGGCGCTTTTTGAAGTCGGACAGCCGCTCCCGATAGCCGCACACGCAGGCGAAGAGCTGATTTTCCCCCTCTCCCCGCAGTTCCATCTTTTTGTGGCAGTTGGGACAGCGGGCGTTGGTAGTCTGGGTAACACTGCGGCGGTAGCCGCACTCCCGGTCGGGACAGACCAGCAGCTTGCCACGCTTGCCCTGGACGTTGAGCAAAAACTTGCCGCAGTCGGGGCATTTCTCCCGCGATAGGTTGTCATGGCGGTAGGAGGCATCGCTGGACTTGACTGCCGCCACCAGACGGGAGGCATAGCTGCGCATCTCGCCTACAAATTTGGACTCCTGCTCTCTGCCCTGGGCGATGTCCCCCAGGCGCTTCTCCCACTGGGCGGTAAGCTGGGCAGAACGCAGGTCGGGGGGCGCCAGGTCCACCACCTGAATCCCCTTGGAGGTGGGGACCAGCTCCTTCCCGCGCCGCTCCACATAGAAGGCGGAGAAGAGCTTTTCGATGATATCCGCCCGGGTAGCCGGGGTCCCCAGGCCGCCGGTCTCCTCCAGAATCCGGCCCTGCTCCCGGTCTTGGACCTGAGTGGAGGGATGCTCCATGGCAGAGAGAAGTGTGGCCTCGGTGTAGCGTTTTGGGGGGGCGGTCTTGCCTGACTTGACCTTGGTAGACTGGATCAAAACCCGATCTCCCTGGTTGAGGGAGGGGAGAGATTGATCCCCCTCGTCCTCGTCCTCCGCTCCTTCGTCCTCCAGGGTGAACCGACTGTAGGCGGCCTTCCACCCCTGGTCCTTGACGATCTTACCCCGCGCGGTGAAGGTCTCTCCGTCCACCGTGAGGGTGAGCTGGGTCTCCTCATAGGCGAAGGGCGGGAGTAAAACCGCCAGAAAGCGGCGGACCACCAGGTCATAAATATTGCGTTCCGGCCCAGACAGCCGCCATAGATCTACCTGCTCCTCGGTGGGGATGATGGCATGGTGGTCTGTTACCTTGGCATTGTTCACCAGGTACTTGGTCTGTAAGGGCTTTTTGCACAGAATCGCCTGGGCCAGGGGTTTGTACTCGTCTATCAGCACACTGCGCAGCCGCTCCGGCAGGGTGGGGACAACATCATCCGAGAGGTAGCGGGAGTCGGTGCGGGGATAGGTCAGAACCTTGTGAACCTCATAGAGAGACTGCATGATAGACAGCGTCTCCTTGGCAGAGTAGGCGTATTTTTTGTTGGCGTCCCGTTGGAGCTCGGTAAGGTCATAGGCCGCCGGGGGCGGAGTCTGCTTGTAGGTCCGCTTCACCTGGGTTAGCACCCCCGTTTTCCCCGCCAGGGCTGCGGACAAGGTGTCCATCCGGTCCCGGTCGAAGGCGCGGGCCTGCCCACTCTTGTCTCGCCAGGTGGCGGTGAAGCCGGGGGTCTGGACGGACAGGGTGTAAAACTCCCTGGGGGTGAACCGCCGGATCTCTGCCTCCCGGTCCACGATAAGGGCCAGAGTCGGGGTCTGAACCCGCCCGGCAGAGAGTTGGGCGTTGTACTTACAGGTCAGCGCCCGGGTGACGTTGAGGCCCACGAACCAATCCGCCTCCGCCCTGGCCCGCGCCGAGTGGAACAGGTTTTCATATCCGGCGGCGGGCTTTAAGTTTGCAAACCCCTCCCGGATGGCCTTGTCCGTCTGGGAGGAGATCCACAGCCGTTTGGCGGGCTTTTTCCAGCCCGCTTTCTCCATAATCCACCGGGCGACCAGCTCCCCCTCCCGGCCTGCATCGGTGGCGATGACCAGATCGGACACATCTCCCCGGCGCATCAGGGCTTGAACCACCCGGAATTGACGGCCAGAGCTTTTGATGACTACCGTCTTCATCCGTTCGGGCAGCATGGGGAGGGTGAGCATGTCCCATTTAGCCCAGTTTTTGTCATAGTCCTCCGGCGGAGCCAGCTCCACCAGATGGCCCAGCGCCCAGGTGACAAGATAGCGTTCCCCCTCCAGATAGCCCTCTCCCGACCGTTTACAGCCCAAAACACGGGCGATCTCCCGGCCTACCGAGGGCTTTTCCGCCAATACAAGGGTCTTTCCCATACTACCGCTCCTTTGCTTCCAGCATATCGGCCAGCGCCTCCATGCCTGCCTGAGTCAGAGCTACAAAGATGCCGATCTGCTCTGGGGTGAGATTATCGGTGTGAATGCCGCAGCTCACCAAAACCGTATGCCTGGCCCGTTTGGCCAGGAGGATGGCCGCTTGCCGGACCAGTGCATCCTCCTTGTGGGTGGGGAGGGCCAGCACCGAGGCGCAGGCGCTCCACGTTCCGTCCGGCTTTTTATAGGGGGTTCCCAGGGCGGCGGCGCCGATATGGGGCTTCTCTCCGCCGGTAATGGACACATTCCAATCCTGTCCCATGGGCCGGGCCTCTAATTTGACCTGGAATCCCTGTGCCGTCCGGTAGAGGATCACAGACCCGTCCTGGGCGGTCTCATCGGTCTGCTCTATTTCATACAACAGGTTATCCAACTGTACGCACCTCCAAATCCAACAGCGCTTTGGCCTTAGTCCGTACCCCGTCCGGCAGGGTGATGGGCGATCCGGCGAAGTCCGGCGGACAGGTAGCATCCAGACAGAGCTTGTCGGCCATCCCTTCTCTGGAGGAGGGATCCAGCACATTGCACCGCGCTCCAGGCACCTGGAACAGATCCCGCCCGGCCTGGAACCGGGTGGCGCAGGCCCACCAGACCCGCTCCTCATCAAACACGTCGATATCGCTGTCCACCACAACGACCAGCTTCAAATAGTGATCCAGACCAAAGAGCAGCATCCCAAGCTGCCGGGCCTGCCCTGGCAGTGGATGGTCTATGGAGACATAGGCGTGAAAATGACAGCCGTTCTTAGGCAGGTTGAGGGCTTTGACGTTGGGCATCACCGTTTGGATCTGATGGAGCAGGAGGATCTCTCTGGTATACTGGCTCAACAACAGATGCTCCATGGACCAGCCAGGGGTAAGCTCCAGCCAGATGGGGTCCTGCCGGTGGGACAGGGCTGTCACCTGAAAGACGTTGCGGGTGCTGCGGCTGGTGCCATAGCCGGTGTACTCTCCAAAGGGGCCCTCATCCTCAAAGACGTCTTTTAAAATCCGCCCCTCCAGCACATACTCCGCTCCAGCCGGGACCAGCAAATCGACCGTCCGGCAGCGGGCCAGCTCCACTGCCTCACCCAGATAGGCGGCCGCATAGCTGTAGTCGTCAAAGGCGGCCGGGACACTGGTGGCCCCTGTCAGATAGAAAACCGGATGGGCGCCTATCACCACCGCGATCTCCAGATCAACCCCCTTGGCCTGGGCGGTGTGAAAATACCGCCACAGATCCCCGCGGGAGTGGAGGCTGATTCCAAACCTTCTGGGTCCCTTGTACTGCATCCGATGAAAGCTGAGATTATACCGCCCGGTCTCTGGATCTCTGGCCACGACAATTCCAGAGGAGAGATACCGGCCCGCGTCCTGCTCATAGTGCCGGACGAGGGGCAGCGTGCCTGCGTCCACCTCCGCCCCTGTCCGGGAGACCGTGAACACAGGGGCACACTCCACCAAAACCGGCTGGGCCAGCCGTTCCGCCTGCTGCTCCACGGTCAGCACGTTAGAGATGGCGGAGGAAAGCCGCCGCCGGGAGGCAAAGAGATTGGCCACAGTGTGAATCCCGGTCTCTCCCGTCAATGCTACTACTGGAAACCGCCTGCGCCGCTCCAGCTCCTCCACCAGCGCAGTCAACAGATAGTCTGTCTGTTCTGCTTCTATCCGCAGGAGATCCTCCGCCGGAAGGGCCGCCAAAAATCCCCGTAAATCTTGTCTGTCCAAGCTGATTTCCCCTCCTCGTAAATAGATTTACTGGGTGGCTTCAATTTGTTTGAGGAACTTCGCCGGAATTCCTCCCACGACGGTATTGGCGGGGACATCTCTGGTGACGACTGCACCGGCGGCTATGATGGCGCCGTCTCCAATGGTGACGCCTGGGCAGACGGTGGCATTGGACCCGATCCAGACATTTTTCCCGATGACGATGGGGGCAGGGTGCAGGTCCTTACGTTTTGCCGGGTCCTGGTCGTGGTTGAGGGTGGCAAGGACGACGTTGTGACCAATCTGCGTGCCGTCCCCAATGGTAATGCCGCCCTGGTCCTGGAACTGGCACCCGGCGTTGAGAAAGACCCCTTCGCCAACGGTGATATTCCGCCCGCAGTCGGTATAGAAGGGGGGAAACAGGGTAAAGGAAGGGGGAACGGGCTTCCCGATCAGCTGGGAAAACAGTGCCTGGATCTCCGCCCTGTCGTGATAGGTGTGGTTGAGCTGCATGGTAAGCTTTCTGGCCCGCTCGGCGGCGGCGTCCAGGGTGTATAGAAGGGCGGAGCCGGCGTGTATGGTACAGCCCCGATTCATCTGTTCCAGGAATTGCTCCCAGTCTATAGGGTCAACTTTTGGTGACTGCCCGGTGTGTAAGGTCTCGTTTTGCTTTGTTTGATTCATATAAAATCCCCCCATCCAGAAAAGCAATTCTGTCTCCCGCCCGTAGGGTGGGGACAGACTGTCGAAAAAGCCTCGCAGAGTTCGCGCCCGCAGGCGCGAAAAAAGTCAAATTCGTTTTCCACGGCGGCGTATACGGCGGGGAAAACACATCATTTCAACTGTGTTGACTATAAGTCCTCATCCAGATCGAGATTGAGCGCGGCCAGCGTGGTAATCAGCTCCTGCTGGCGCTCGTAGAAGAGCAGCTCTTTGTTGTGGGCAAAATACGCCTTACAGCCGTACCGACTGATGAAGTAGGCGCTGTAGTAGTTGATGGTGAGCTCTGTCACCAGAATCAGCAGCTCCTGGCCCTCGGTGAACAGTTCCTCACAGAAGGCGAAGAGGTTAGACAGACGCTTTCCAGTGTCAGCGGACAGCTTTTTTAGGTCCTTGGCGCGCTTGTCAAAGTCGGCCTTGACGAGCTGGAAGGCGGCGGCGTTGTCCTCCGGGTGCTCCCGCATCAAAAGCTGCCGCTGCTCCTCCAGAGTCTGGATGGCGCTTTCGCAGCTGTACTGCTCGTCCCTGGACATAGAGAAGGAACGGCGCCCGTTGGCCAGAGCGGCGCGCTTTTGCTCGATCTGCTTTTCCAAGCTTTTGGCGGCGTCTGCATCCGGGCGGGAGAGCTCCACACGGACCTGCTTTAGGGTATCCATAAGCTGGGTCATGGTCTGTTCACGGCTGTATACCGCGCGGGTGTGCTCCGCGATCCCGTCCAGCAGGAGACCCAAAAGGGCCAGCCGCTCGTCAAAGCGGGCCTGTCTGGCCCGGTCCTTGATGGCGTCGTCCGCCTTTCCGGACAGGATTTTTTCCACCTGATAATCCGAGCGGTATTTATTAAACAGGTCGTAGTAGACGGCAAAATCCTTGGCGATCCGGCTGTCCTGGAGATATTGACAGACTAGCTTCTGGTCTACCGTCAGCTTATGCTGCTCGTAGAGCTTGATCATATCGGACAGATCGGACCAGCCGCGGGCGGTGACAAACCGCTTGCCGTCCACCGTGGTCTCCACCTGGTAGAAGTCGGATTTTTTTACGTCCAGATAGGTGGTAATGGAGGGGTGGATCCCCTTTCGGTAGGCGTATTCCTTCCACACGTCGTAGTCCGGCTCTACGTCCATGCGCTTGAGCCGGTCCCAGGTGACGATGTCGAACTCTCGGACCGAATTGTTGTACTCTGGGGGATTCCCGGCGGTGACCACAATCCACCCGTCGGGGACCCGGTGGCGGCCAAAGATTTTATACTGTAAAAACTGGAGCATGGAGGGGGCCAGGGTCTCGGACACACAGTTGATCTCGTCCAGAAACAAGATGCCCTCCCGGATACCGCTCTCCTCCATCAGATCATAGACCGAGGCGATGATCTCGCTCATGGTGTATTCGGAGACATCGTATTCTCTCCCGCCGTAGGTCTTGCGGGTGATGAAGGGGAGACCCAGGGCGCTCTGCCGGGTGTGGTGGGTCATGGAGTAGGACACCAAGCCCACCCCAAGCTCTGCGGCGATCTGCTCCATAATGGCTGTCTTTCCAATTCCCGGAGGGCCCATGAGAAAAACAGGGCGCTGCTGTTCCATGGGGATGACATAGCCCCCAAAGGGATCCTTTGTAAAATAGGCCGTCATCGCATTTTGAATCTGCTCCTTGGCCTCTTTGATATTCATACTGATTGGTCTCCTCGTGTCTAGGCCTCCTGTCCGCGGGAGTGTCCCAAGCGTAGAGTTTTTATCTGTGTTTCCCACGCCGAAGGCGTGGGAAACACGCAAATAAATCTTTGCGGTAGGCACTCCCCTGTCCACAGGGCAGGGGGATCAATTCTATTTTGTTGACTATAGCACAGAAAGGAACTCATTACAATGGTTGTGTGGCCTGGAAGGGGACCTGATTTGTGTTGGCGTACTGTTCCGCAGCGGACCCGGCAGGGGCATGGACGGTCACATTGGGACAGTTTTCAAAGAGATCCTCCTTCAGCTTGACCGCGCTGGCGGGGAGGTAGACGTCGGTCAGATTGGTACAACCCAAGAACAGGTTCTTGCCCAGCATCGTGACCCCCTCTTGAATGTTCACCGTTTTCAGATTGGTACAGTGAGAGAAGCACTGCCACTCTACCGCTTTTGTAGAGCCGGGCACTGTGATTTCTGTCAGAGCAGTACAGCAGGAGAACGCCAGATTGCCGATCAAAGCCAGCGTCTCCGGCAGAATAAGCCCGGCCAAAACGCCGCAGTTGGCAAAGGCCTTGTTCCCGATGGTCTCAAGACCTGTTGGCAGGGTGATGCTGGTCAGATTCATACAGCCATCAAAGGCCCGGTTGCCCAGTGTGACCACATGGGGTGGGAGGCGGACCGTTTTCAGGGCGGTGCAGACTGCAAAGGCCGCTTTTTCAATCGACATCAGCCCCTCCGGCAGCTCAATGGCGCCCAGACTGGTGCAGCTGTGAAAGGCCCAGGC
>JAAWBF010000065.1 GCA_022792555.1 Oscillospiraceae bacterium | reverse complement strand
TGTCGATCAATTCTTCAAATGTGACACTCCCAAAGGGGTGAATAGCCTGACCGGTGGGGGCCATATCTCCCGCCACCAGGGCCTTTCCCCCGGCGGCCTCCTGAGAGAGGGCCACCAGGCGGCGGTTATACTCGTCCACCTTGCCATGAATGCCGTGGGCCTCCAACAAAATCCGGTTGGCCCCAAAGGTGGGGGCCAGCAGGACCTGTGCGCCTACCCCCACATACTCCCGCTGGAGTCCCACCAAAACGCCTGGATAATCCAGCACCCACTGTTCAGTACACACACCGGCGGTCATGCCGCGCCGGATCAGCTCGGTTCCGGTGGCGCCGTCCAAAAGATAGGGTATGGGAATGGTATCCATGGCCTGGGGCCTCCTTATATCATTTCTCAAATTTTCCCAGAAGGAAAGGGATCTTTTAGAAGTTGCACCGGACAATACAGGTCAGCGTCTGGCCGTCCACGGTGCAGGTGATCTTGGTGGTGCCGCGTCCGACGGGCTTGACCACGCCGTCCGCCGAGATGGAGGCCACAGAGGTATTCCCGATGCTCCAGGTCGGGGTGGAATCGGTGCCAATGACCCGCATGGGGACAGGGGTTTCATTCAAGCTGCTGAAGGTGAAGTCCGTCTTATTCAGAGAGAGGGAGCTGGAGGATGTACTCTGATTTTCTGTTCCCGTTCCATTGCCGCTGGAGAGCGCCCCTGAGAAGCTGCACCGGACCTGACATTGCTGGGAGCCGCCGCCCTCCAGACTGGCGGTGATGATGGCTGTGCCGTTTTTGCCTCCGGCGCTCACCTTGCCGTTGGCGTCCACAGCGGCCACCTGGGGGTCGCTGCTGCTCCAGGTGATGGTGCCGGTGGAGCCGGCAGGAACAAAGGTCACGCCAATGGTGACAGGGGTTGGGTATTTGTCGTTCATGGTAAAGTCGGCGGTGCTCAAAGTAAAGCTTGCGGCCTGCCCGGCGGGGACCGCCGTCGCGGGCGGGACAACCGTGTCAGAAGGCACGGGAGCTGTGGAGGGCCCGGCAGAGGGCTCCACGGCCTGGGTGGGACTTTGTACCGCCTGGGAGGGGACGGTGGAAGGGACGGTATTGGGGTCGATGGGTGGAGTCTTCCCGGCCTCCACCAGGGGCTTTACAATTGAGATCACAATGCAGACCGCTGCCACAATCAGGGCCAGGGAGAGGACTGTCCCCACAATCTGCACCGGGGAGGTGCTTCCGCCATACCCCCCGCCTCTGGTATTGGTCACAAGGCGCCTGCCGCCCCTGGAGGTCTCGTCTATGTCGTCGTAGTCCAGTTCATCTAAAGGCCGTCCTTCGCAGAAAGGACAGCGTCTATAGGTAGCGGCATAGTCCTCGCCGCAATTCTCACAGTGAATCATCTCGTTGCGTGTCCCACTTGGGCGTCTGGTCGCCATACTGTATTCCCTCCATCTTTTGTACGCATTGTACTGTCGATCACCTGTTTTATCAATAACAGGCAAAAACATATACTTTTTCTAATAGATTGTACACGCTGCGACCGAAACAGTCAACGGCTGCAAAAAAAATGTCAGAAATTTTTCTGTGTACCGCGCTTCTTGTACTCCCTTCTGTTTGTGCCTATGCGAAGGAGACGCATGCCGCAGATCGGCCGCAAAACAGAAAACGACAGGCCAATGGAAATCATTGGCCTGTCGCGCCGGAGGATTCCAGCGGGTCCCATATTGATCAGTCGTGCAGGGTGCGGGACTGCTCCTCCAGGGCCTGAATAAGGGCAGAGAGCTTTTCTGCCCGCTCCCGCTCGGCGGCCACCACATTGGCAGGGGCCTTGCCGGTAAAGCCCGGATTGTTCAGCTTGGCATTGAGCTTGTCCAGCTCGGTCCGGTGCTTTTTCAGCTCCTTTTCCACCCTGGCCCGCTCCTTGTCCAAGTCCACCAGATCGGACAGGGGCATAAAGATCCGGGCGCCGTAGGTGGTGGCGCACACCATCCCCTGTTCTGCGGCGGCCTGGTCGGTGAGTCCGCCGGACACCCCTGTCACCTCCACCTCGCTGGCCGAGGCCAGCCGCTGAAACAGGGGGATTCCCAGCGTAAAGGTCTCCTGTTCGGCAGTGGCGATGGTGAGCTTTGCTTTTCGGGACGGCGGGACATTCCGCTCGGCCCGCCGGGTCCGGACAGCCCGGATGGCCTCCATAATCAGCTCCATGGCCCGCTCCTCGGCGGGGAAATTGAGGGCATCCTGGGATTCCGGCCAGCGCTGGAGCATGAGGAACTCCCCCTCGTGGGGCAGGGCCTGCCAGATCTCCTCGGTGAGGAAGGGCATAAAGGGGTGCAGCAGCTTGAGCATCTGGGTAAGGACATAGCACAGCACCTGCTGGGCCTGGGTCTTGGCCGTCTCGTCTGTCCCCTGGAGGCGGGCCTTGGTCATCTCAATATACCAGTCGCAGTAGTCATCCCAGATAAAGTCGTAGATCTTCTGGGCGGCTACCCCCAGCTCGTACCGGTCCATGTTCTCCGTCACCGCCGGAATCAGGGCGTTGAGCTTGCTCAAAATCCACTTGTCCTCCAGCTCCAGGCGCTCTGGCAGGGTACACTGGTCAATGGTCAGATTCATCATCAGGAAGCGGCTGGCGTTCCAGATCTTATTGGCAAAGTTGCGCATCGCCTCACAGCGCTCGGTGTAAAAGCGCATGTCGTTCCCCGGAGAGTTGCCGGTGACCAGGTTAAAGCGCAGGGCATCCGCCCCGTACTGTTCGGCCATCTCCAGGGGGTCGATGCCGTTGCCCAGGGATTTGGACATCTTGCGCCCCTTGTCGTCCCGGACCAGGCCGTGAATGAAGACGGTGTGGAAGGGGGGCTTTCCGGTGTGGGCGCAGCCGGAGAAGATCATGCGGGCCACCCAGAAGAAGATGATATCATAGCCGGTGACGAGGACATCGGTGGGATAGAAATACTTCAAATCCTCGGCATTCTCGTCCGGCCAGCCCAGGGTGGAGAAGGGCCACAGGGCGGAGGAGAACCAGGTGTCCAGCACATCCTCCTCCTGGTGGATGTGGGCAGAGCGGCAGTGCTCACAGCAGGTGGGATCGGACTCGGAGACGGTGAGTTTACCGCAGTCGTCGCAGGTCCAGGCGGGGATGCGGTGGCCCCACCAGAGCTGCCGGGAGATACACCAGTCGTGGACATTCTCCATCCAATTGGTGTAGATCTTGGAGAACCGGTCGGGGACGAACTTGGTCTCCCCCTCGTTGACCACCCGCAGGGCCTCCTGGGCCAGCGGGGCCATTTTGACAAACCACTGGGCGGAGATCAGCGGCTCTACGTCAGTACCGCAGCGGTAACAGGTACCCACATTGTGGGTGTGATCCTCGATTTTCTCCAGCAGGCCCAGTGCCTCCAGGTCGGCCACGATCACTTTACGCGCCTCGTACCGGTCCATTCCCTGATATTTGCCGCCGTTCTCGTTGATTCTGCCGCTGTCATCCAGCACCCGGATGGACTCCAGGTTGTGGCGCAGGCCTACCTCAAAGTCGTTGGGGTCGTGGGCTGGGGTCATCTTCACGCAGCCGGTGCCGAACTCCATCTCCACATACTCGTCGGCTACGATGGGGATCTCCTTGTCCACCAGAGGGAGGATGCACGTCTTTCCTATCAAATCCTGATAGCGCGGGTCGTTGGGGTTGACCGCAACGCCGGTGTCTCCCAGCATGGTCTCCGGCCGGGTGGTGGCTACGATGCAATACCGGCCCTCCTCCCCCTTGATGGGGTATTTGATGTGCCACAGGTGACCCGGCTTCTCCTTGTACTCCACCTCGGCATCGCTCAGGGCGGTGGTGCAATGGGGACACCAGTTGATGATCCGGCTCCCCTTATAGATCAAGCCCTTGTTGTACAGGGAGACAAATACATGCCGTACCGCGTTGGACAGCCCCTCGTCCATGGTAAACCGAGCCCTAGACCAGTCACAGGAGGCCCCTAGCTTCTTTTGCTGTTGGACAATCCGGTCGCCGTACTGGCGCTTCCAGTCCCAGACCCGCTCCAAAAACTTCTCACGGCCCAGGTCGTGGCGGGTGAGATTTTCTTTTTTGCGCAGCTCCTCCTCCACCTTAATCTGGGTCGCGATCCCGGCGTGGTCGGTGCCGGGGACCCAGAGGGCCGCATAGCCCTGCATCCGCTTAAAGCGGATGAGAATGTCCTGGAGGGTGCAGTCCATGGCGTGGCCCATGTGGAGCTGGCCGGTGACATTGGGGGGCGGCATGACAATGGTAAAGGGGCGCTTGTCGGGGTCCCGATGCCCCTCAAAGCAGCCGCTCTTCTCCCACAGCTCGTAAATGCGCCCCTCTACCTCCTGGGGCTCATAGGCCTTTGGCAGTTCTTTTCTCATTCCTTGACGCTCCTGTCTTTTTTAATCGGTTCTATCATACTTAAAGTATTCCCGTTCTGCGGCGCCACACATCCGCAAAAAACGCCCTGAGCCGTTTGGCTCAGGGCGAACAGTCCTTGTCCGTGGTACCACCTGATTTTGGGTCCGCAGACCCACACTCTCTGCCGGTAACGGCGGCCTCCGCCAGCCCCTACACTTTCTTCAGGGCCGAAGCTCCGGGACGACCTTCCACCACTCCCTTAGGAGGACCTCTCACCAGCCGGCCCCTCTCTGCACCGCAGAAGTGTGTACTCCTTCCCATCCTCGCTGTTGTCTCATGTGCCCCCTTAGTATATGCAATCGCAG
>JAAWBF010000064.1 GCA_022792555.1 Oscillospiraceae bacterium | reverse complement strand
CCGGCCGGTAACAATCCGAGCCACGCCAGCCACCCGCTCAATGTCGTCGATCTGGCCGTCCATCATGGCCCGCTTTCCATGCTCTTCCTGGTCTACCGCCAGGACTTTAAAGCGCTCCCCTTCCATCCGGCCCACGATGCCGATGACGCTGCGGGTACCGATGTCCAGAGCGTAGATCAGGTCCTTTTCCTGCTGTGTATACTGTGCCATACGCGCGTTACCCGACAGTCTCGCCGGACAAGGCCTTTTGCAGGGCGTCCAGCAGCATCTCTTTGTCAAAGGGCTTGAAAATAAAGCCCTTCGCGCCCACTGCGGCAGCGGTACTGATGGTATCGTTATAGGCCAGGGAGGAGACCATGATTACCCTGGCGTCCGGCCAGCGCATCACCAGCTCGCTGCATGTCTCCAGGCCGTCCATCCCCGGCATGACGATGTCCATTGTCACCACCTCGGGTTGGACGCTCTCATAGGAAGCGATGGCCTCCTCCCCGCTGCGGCAGTATTTTGCAATCTCAAGGTCGCTGTTCGCCAGCATTTTCGACATCTCTGCGTAAACCACCCGCGAATCATCGACCACCATAATTCTATGTTTCACTGTTTTCTCCCTTCAGCAGCATGGCAACGGAATCCGCTGTCCATGAAAAATCAGCCGCCTCCTGATCCTCGCTGGCGTAGAAAATCGTCGAGATCTCCGTGTCATCCCCCAGAAGCGGGATGTCTGGATAGGTCTCATACTGTGTGGGGTAAAACCGTGCGGGGACTTTGGTGGCCCGATAGATCTCTGAAATAAACCTGCCGCAGAGTACATTGGCAAACTCAGTGGCGTATTCCTGTACCTCCTGGGCATCCTTGGCCGGGGCTCCGATCATATTACTGGCCAGGCGCTGAAACATCCGGGGCTCCGCCCGGAACAAAAGCCGCATTTGATATGCACCGTCTACCCGCCCATAGACACCGTCCATGGGCGGCCCGGCGCCCTTTGGTGTCCACGGGGGGCGCCGTGAGAGCCGAATACCCGACAGCTGCTCCAAAATTTCACGCAACAACGCATCGGCCATCTCTGTCACCCATGCTATCTCTTTGTCCTGTCCGTCTGCCGTCACCCATCATCTTCCTTTCACGCCTCCGCCCCCATTAGACGGGGGCGGCAGAACAGCAATTTCCGCTGTCTCCGCCCCCAAGGGGGGGCGGAAGCAGGCCGTTCCTGCAAAGGATCAGGAGATCTGGATCTCCTGGTCCTCTACATTGTAAATTACCGTGCATCTCGTCCAGGTCTGCTCAATGGTCCTCACGCTCTCTCCCACAGTCAGAATGGTAATAGGATACAGCGTGCCGCAGGACAGCCTGCATTTTGACAGATCAGGTATCTGCTGATCCAGCTCCAGCTGGCGTTTGATTAGCTTATTCTCCTTGAGGCCCAGCACAGACTTGCGCAGGCGCAGCTTCGCCAGCTTCTCAGTGCTGGCATCCATCCCCCTGTTTTCCAGGTAGTGCAGGGATTTGTCCAGCTCCTCCAACTCGGCGTGGATGGCCTGGAGATCGATCTCATTGTTGCGCTGCTCCTCGTGGACATAGGGCAGGATCCCCAGGGTAATCTCGGTCTTTCGTCCAGCTTGAGAGCCGATGATCCCTGCGTCAATTCGTTCGGCTGCGATGAGGGTGCCGCCGATGACAGTTCCCCGGCCGCTGACCACCTGAATCTTGGCGTCGCTGTACACCTGGGAGGATACTATGCAGTCCGCATAGATACAGTCGCCGGCATAGGCCACACAGTTTTCCAAGTATTTGGCTCGGATGGTGCCCCGGCTTTTAATCAGCGCCCGGTTGTCTCCCAGCACCCCTTTCGTGATGATGACATCCCCGCTGGCCTCTACAGTGGCTGCCTCAACCAGGCCGTCAATCGTCACCTTACCGGTGGCTCGGACGATAAACCCTTCCCGCACGTCGCCTGCGATATGGACATCTCCCCGGAAATCTACGTTTCCTGTGGAGTAATCCACATCCCCAGGAATGTCCAAAAAGGACTTGATTTCAAATACGGACCCCTTAAACTCCAGATGTCCGTCCATAGTGGCCACCAGCTGGGTTCCGTCCTCGCTCAGGGTGGTGTTGCTGCCGGCAGGAACCTTGGCGGGTTGGACCGCCTTGGCGTGGATGGGCGTTCCATCCACCCGCATCCCGTCGGTCCCCGGCTCCGGCTGGACGATGTCACAGATTACGTCCCCCTTCTGGACATGCCGGACATAGCTCTGTGCCCGATAATCTACCTCGCCCCGCTCATCCACCTCAAGAGCCTTTGGTTCCTCCTGGGGCTGAAAACGCGGCACGATTTTGCCATCACAGCCCTCCACCACGGGCGTTCCCCAGGCGACAGGACGCAATACAAAATACGCCTTGGACTGGTAAAGCTCCTCCACCAGCCCGGTGTCAATCCCAGTTGTAACCCCCTCCTCTTGGAGTGCGGCTTCGATAGTCTCTTTTGCGAGCGTCCCCTCCGACTTTTGCGGCGGTACGAGAAAGGCCCAGGCCACCAGTCCATTCTTCGCCATATACACCCAGCATTGGGCCTCTAAATCGCCCTCTGGCTCTTGGAGTATTTTAAGCAGCCGGGCCCTTGCATCCTGATCCAACCGCCGGTAGATCTTTTTGACCTCCCGCTCTAGTGCGTCCCCCGTCAGAGGCAGTGGGCGGCTGGCATTAGCCGCCAGCGACAGGACCGGGGGTGTGCCGGGGCCAGCCCACCTCTGCCAGAGCTGGCTCAATGCGTCTGGTATGGGGGGAAGCTGTGCCGGATCAGCTGGCTGAACTGGTTCTGCCGGTGTGCAGCCAGCTGGGGGAGCTTCCAGCAGGGGCGTTTTCTCTTCCTGCTGCTGAGTCTCCTTGCTTCCAAAGAGTGTAGTAAAGAATTTCTTGAAGCTGTGTTCACGCTCCTTTGGTTGTTCCACGGTACCCTCACTCCTTTCCTAGGCCATCAGTATATCATATTTTCCGCACAGATACCACGGAAATCAAACATGAAATTCTCTATGGCCGGCCCCCTGACTTCTTTTGCAGATTCCCATCTATAATTGAGAAGGGATTCCCCGGCACCACGGGCTCCTTATCGGTGACATCCCCGTACCGTCCCTTCCGCACATCTCCAAAGATCGTTCCATCCACCATGGTAATGACCCGGCGCCGTAGAATGTTGACATACTGGCTGGCGTGGGTGGCCATGACAATGGTGGTACCCCGGCGGTTCAGGTCGTTGAGCAGATGAAACATATCCCAGATATTATCGTCGTCCAGATTGGCGGTAATTTCATCTAAAAGTAAAATGGGCGGGCTGTTGATCAGGGCGCGGGCAAGCTCCACCCGGCGGCACTCCCCAATAGACAGCTCCACCGGGTACTTTTCCTCCACACCCTGCATTCCAACCAGGGCCAGTACCTTGGACACCCTGGCCTGAACCAGCTCCTTGCTCTCACGGGAGGCCTGCTTGCCAATGCGGGCTACAATACTCAAATTCTCCCGGATGGTACGCTTGCGCATCAGGGTAGGCTCCTGCCAGACCTGTCCATAGACCAGGGAGATTTTGTGCCGGTTCCACCGGGCCACCCTAGCCAAATTTTTGTCTCCCAGCCAGACCGAACCCCGGTCAGGCTTGAGGTTGCCCGCCATCAATCTGAGCAGGGTGCTTTTTCCAGCGCCGCTGCTGCCGATGAGAAAGACAAACTCCCCCTGGATGATCTCCAAACTCACATCCTGCACGGCGGCGCTGACGCGCCCCTCACACTTAAAAGATTTGGTCACATTGTCAAGTCGAATGGTGGGCATAATCGGTGCTCCTCTTCGGAAATGATACGCCAAAGCGTCCCCGTGACAGTCTGTAGCAGCATGGTCAAGTTCTGCTTACAGATTGTAGTAGTAGAACGCTGGAAAGCGGCGTTTTTGCTTGCAAACATCAATTTCTTTGCTATAATGAAGATACGGCATTTATCATCCTGCCGCGGTGATTTCCCGCGGCACCTGCATAGAATGGAGTTTCCCCGTTGAAGAAGAAAAAACACCCCAAACTAAGAGGAACTGTTTTGGTTCTTCTGCTGGCTGTACTGTGCATCGGTGGTGTGGAGCTGGCGGCCTGCCGTACTTACGCCCCCGAAGTCTACGAGGCTGTTACCACCCCGGTCTATAACGGCGTCACTGCCGCAATCTCCTTTGGCCGCTCGGTTACTGCCGCCGCCTGGAGGGCCGTGGTCCAAACCGGGCAGCAGCTGTGGGACGCCACCGTCCAATGCGGGCGGGCACTGTGGGGCGCTACGGTCCAGCTGGGCCGCTCCCTGCAAACACTGCTGGAGCCCAAAGACAAAGATTTGGCCCGTCAGTTTGCCGGCACCCCCGCTCTGGAGACTGAAGCACTGATTTTCGATACCTCTATTACCACATTGAAGGAGAGTCCCAAGGGGCAAGTTCTCACGGGCGGTTCTCATGAGGTCGTCTACTTTAACCAAGGGGAAGCCCCCTGGGCTGATATGCTGTATGGCACTGACCCCATCAGCAGCTATGGCTGCGGCCCAACCGCCATGGCTATGGTGGTCTCTACCCTGACTGATCAGGCCTCCGATCCTGGCCAGATGGCCCAATGGGCGGCAGAGCACGGCTATTGGGCCAAGGGGAGCGGATCCTATCTCTCCATCATCCGGGGCACAGCGGCGGCCTACGGCCTCACAGCGGAATCCTGTCCTGCGCGCACCCCGGAGGGCCTGCGTCAGACTCTATCGGCGGGCAACCTGATGATCGCCCTGGTAGGCCCCGGACATTTCACCCAATATGGGCATTTTATTCTTCTGCGCGGGGTCAATGAGGATGGCACCCTCCTAGTGGCCGACCCCAACAGCAAGGAACGCAGTCTTTCCGTATGGGATCCTCAGCTCATCTTGGATGAACTGTCAAAAAACACCTCAGACGGTGCTCCCCTCTGGGTGCTCTCAGCGGACCAGCCGCCTGATACGCCATAGGAGAAGCCCTCTAGCTCAGATCGCGGAAATACAGAAAATGCCGGCGGCTCCGGTTTTGCCGCCGGCATCCTCTTTTTGTATTGCCGCCTTTTAGAACCTGTATACACCACCCACCGCTGTACACAATGTCCAGCTGGGAGGTCTGCCGTTTACACTGGCACAGATACAAGTTCCTATCCGTTTTTCTGGGTCTGCCCGTTGGTATATACCGATTTGTCCCTAGTCAGCTTGCGGTTTACATTCTGATCCAGCGCTACCAGCCGCTCCAGCAGGCGGTGATTGGCGGCCACCTGTTCAACTAACTTATCCTCACCAGGGCTGCCCGCTGGCCCGCCATTGAGGAGACTTGCCAGCTGCTGGGCATCCTCTTCCGGTAAACTCTGCTGCTTTTTTTTCAGCGCCCCGTTTGCCAGGTCCAGCTTGTCAATCGGTTCCCGCCGCATGGCCAGCAGCATCTGGATACTTACCTGGTCCTCCCGGTCCACTGCCTCGGCCAGCTGGGTAGTTAAGTCAAAGATCTCAATGAGCAGGTTCCCCAGTCGCTTGGTCTGTACCAGTGCGTCTAAAAGATCAGGTTGCTGCATGGACTTCACCACTGGCTTCCAGCTGTTGATTGCAGGACTTATCCGCCTCTCGAAACGCGTCCCGCAGATCGGTGATCATGGGCTTAATGCGCGCCAGCTCGGCCTTATTCCGGCCAGCTTTGACCCGGTTGAGCTCGTAGCAAAAATACTCATATAGTTTGGTCAGGTTGCCGCTGACAGGGTATTGCATATCCAGTGTATCATCCAGATACCGCAGAATATCCAGACAGCGGTCTACGGATGCATCCAAGGTCGCATAGTCCTCCTTGTTCAGCGCCAGCTCGGCACGGGTAACGCGCTTGACCAGCTCATCATAGAGCAGCAGCAGCAGCTCCCCTTGCGTCATGGTATTGACCGACTGCTCTTTATACTGCTGGAAGCCCCTCATATCCATTTAATTGGGTCCCCTCTTTCTTTAATAGCCGCTGGAGCCGCCGCCCATCAGACCCATCAGTGTAGAGCTCTGAGAGTTCATCTCGGCGATCAGCTGCTCCAGCTGGGAGAACTTCTGTGTGTAGCGATCAATCTGATCGGACATCTTGCTCTGCAATTTCTCAATCTGGGTGTCAAAGTTGTTGAGCTGCCGCTGGAGGGAGTTGGCATTCAGGCTCGTGGGCGCGCGGGCCGAGCCGGCGTACTCAATCAAAATACCCTTGGTGGCGCCAGTGGTGGAGGCGTAGGTATCAAGCTGCTTTTTCAGGGTAGTCATCAGGCCATCGCTGGAGGCCCCGCCCTCAATGGACTTGGTGAACACATCCCGCACGCTGTCCGGGTTGTTAGCCAGGGCGGAGCGCAGGGCTTTTTCGTCCAGCTGGAGGGTGGTCATGCCGTTGCTGTAGCTGGTGGTCAGGCCGATGGACCGCATGTCTCCGCCGTTGGCGGTGATGGCGGAGCGCAGCTTGTTGTACAGGCTGGTCAGGTTGGAATCTCCGAACAGGATACCCTGCTTGGCCTTCTCATTGTGGGCCTCAATGGCGGAGTCGGTCCAGCTCTCCAGTTCCTCGTCAGTCAGGGGCTCATAGCGGGAGCCGTTGGACTTTTTTGCCGGCAGGGTAGAGTAGGCGTTCTTGACCTCGGTGGCCATCTCGTTGTAGTCCTCCACAAAGCTCTTAATGGCGTCTACAATCTTGTCGGCGTCTGAGGTGGTGGTAAAGCTGACGGCGTTGTCGGTTACACTGGAATCCGCCTCAAAGGTCCCCTTCAGGGTGACGGACAGGCCATCCACATCAAAGGTGTTGCTGCTACGGGTGATATCAGTAAATGTATCGCCGTTGACCTTCATTGTGAATTTGGCGTCCTGACCAGCCTCGTATTTCGCACCTGCTATACTTGATGTCGCATTGCCGTCATAGTCCGTTGTGACGGTTCCGAACAACGCCGCGGCCAGATTGCTCTCCTTGCCGTCCTTCAGGTCTGACTTAATCTCAATACCGTTGGCCGCGCCGGTCTGGCTGGCGGTGAACTGGAACTGATTGGTGAGCTTGGAGTAGCTCACCCGCACGCCGGCCTCGGAATTGCTGTTGATCCCGTTCATCACGGTCTCCAGGGCGGTCTCCTCGGAGTACTCTCCGATCTTGGTCCCATTGATATTGAGTTCGTAGGTCTTCATCCGCACGGCGTTGCCATCGCTGTCGGTGACAACGTTGCCGTCCTTGTCCAGCTGGAGGCGGTAGCCCTCTTTGTCCACCAGCTTTCCGGCGCTGTCCAGATAGGTTCCGTCCTTTTGCAGGGAGGGTGCGCCGATACCCTTCAACTCACCCACGGCCTGGAGGGACTCCAGCAGGGGCTTTCCATCGGCGGTTTTGAGATCCTTCAAAGTCTTGGACACGTCAAAATAAGTGGTGGCGGAGTCGTTCTCCAGGCCCAGGGCCTTGCCGATCCCGCTCTTGCTGGAGGAGATGGCCAAGGTGGAACCACCTTCCACACTAAAGGCCAGCTTGATTTTGCCGTCGTTATCCGCCGCAGGATCCGTTGCAATGTCTGCCGCCTTTTTCCCATCGTTGGATACGGTAATCTTGCCCTTGCCAAAGGCCTTGTCCAGCTCTCTTTGGATCTCCGTGACAAAGTCGCTTTCCGGCGTCCCGCTTTCCTTATTATAGGTAGGCATGGTGATCGTTTTCGTCACGCCGTCCAGCGTGACCTTGAACTCCTTGCCGGAGAGATAGTCCCCCGCTGTAGCGCTCTTGTCCACCAGCGTCTTGCCGTCCACCTTTAAGGTGTTGGACTTTTCAGCGGGATCAATTCCCAGCGTATCCTTGATCTTGCCGGTGGCGCTCTTGATGGTGACGCTGTTCCCTGCGCCCTGGTTGTCGCTG
>JAAWBF010000012.1 GCA_022792555.1 Oscillospiraceae bacterium | reverse complement strand
CTCCTTCGCGGATCTGTCTCTCAGTGTGGGCGGCGCGGTCATCACTTACGGAACTTTCATGCAAGCAGTCCTGAACTTCTTCATCATGGCCTTTGTCGTCTTTTGCATGGTAAAGGGGATTAACACCTTTCACCGAAAGAAAGAGGAGGCCCCTCCCCCGCCGCCTTCTCCCTCGGCGGAGGAGCTACTGCTCACTGAGATCCGCGACCTGCTCCGGGAGAAATCCGATGGATGAGTCTCAGAGACCGCCGGAGGAGCCAACCTCTCCCATCAAGCGGATTCTGGCCTGGGTCGGAGTGGTCTATATGGTACTCCTGGTTCTCCTCAACTTCTATGCGCTCTCCCAGGGGACCTATCTGCGGGGGATCGGGTCTCTCTTGGTCCTCCCCGGGACGGCGGGTCTGGCGGTAATCTCCGGATATCAAATCAAGCAGGACAGCCAGCGCGGCCATCGGATGCTGTGGGGCTTGTTGGCTGTAGCCTGCCTTATTCTCAGCATCCTGTCCCTGAAAGACGGCCTGCCGCCCCTGGCGGCACAGCTTTTAGGAGGTGACATGTGAAACAGCGCATTTCTGACGGCTTGGCCGCCTTGGGCCTCACGCCCCCTTCCGGCGCAGTGGAGGCGCTGGCCGAATATGGCCGGCTACTCCTGGAGCAAAATCAGGTGATGAACCTCACCGCCATCACGGAGCCGGACCAGGTGGTAGATCTCCACTTTTTAGACTCCGCTGCCCTGCTTGGGACCGCCAATTTCCAAGGCAAGACCCTTATAGACGTGGGAACGGGCGCGGGCTTTCCCGGCCTTCCGCTGCGGCTGCTGGAGCCCTCTCTGCGCGTGACCTTAGTGGACAGCCTGGGAAAGCGGATTCACTGGCTGGAGGAGCTGTGTACCGCCCTCCATGTGGAGGACACCACTTGTCTCCATGCACGAGCGGAGGAACTCTCCCTCAACCGGGCCTACCGGGATACCTTTGACTTCGCCACCGCCAGGGCAGTCGCTCCATTAAACCTGCTGTGTGAGCTCTGCCTACCCTATGTCAAGCCAGGAGGGTACTTTCTGTCCATGAAATCAGTGGACTGTCAGGCCGAGCTGGACAGTGCAAAAACGGCCATCCAGCATCTAGGGGGCCGGTTGCTTCCCGTCTATGACTACACCATCCCCGGCGCTGGGATCACACATCGGGTGGTTCTGGTGGAGAAGATCGCCCCAACTCCCAAGGGATATCCCCGCCGGTGGGCCAAGATACAGAAGACGCCTCTTTAGCGGCTTGATGTTCAGCACATTCGCCACTTATCAAACAGGCCCTAAATAGGAGACATGGTCTCCCCGCCCTATGGTGGAGAGACCATGTCACCCTCTGCTGATAAGAGAAGCAATCGACATACCAATCACGATGATTAAAAAATATATCAGCACCTTGCATATTTACAGAGAAAAACATTTGATTTTATTAGCCATTTATGCTATACTCTTAAAGAATGGGAGGGTAGGTTATGGGTACCGCAATTGTTGTGACCTCTGGAAAAGGTGGTACGGGAAAAACCTCTCTCACAGGTGGAATTTCCTCCTGTCTGGCTGCATTGAACCATCAGGTATTGTGCATTGATATGGATGTCGGCCTGCGCAACCTGGATCTCATTCTGGGCATGAGCGATCGGGCTCTGATGGATTTTACCGATGTAATCGCCGGGCGCTGCACATTGGATCGGGCGGCCTACCCCCACCCGGTCATCAAAAATCTATCCCTGCTTACTGCACCCTTGCATATTCCAGAGGAGGCAGTCAGTGAACAGGCGGTCCGCGCACTGGTGCAGGAGGCGGTAAACACCTATGACTATGTGCTCATCGACTGCCCCGCTGGACTTGGTGACGGATTTCAGCTGGCCACCTGCCGGGCTGACCGGGCGCTGGTAGTCTCCACCAGTGACTGCTCTGCTCTGCGGGATGCCCAGCGGACAGTGTCCGCGCTCTCTCAGCGCATGTCACACATTCACCTAGTAGTCAACCGGGTCCAGCCCAAGCTGCTGCGGCGGCTTCACAGTACCATTGATGACGCCATGGACACCGCCGGCCTTCCTCTGTTGGGCATTGTGCCAGAAGACCCCAACGTCATGCTGGCCGCTAACCAGGGACAGCCGTTGATCCTGGCCACCAGCCGGGGGGCAGCCATTGCCTGTCTGAACATCGCCCAGCGTTTGACCGGTCAGCGAGTCCCTCTGATGCGGATACGGTAGCCAAAGATACCTATGAAAGGGAAAGAAGGGTAACACCAATGAACATTGCACTGATGAGTCACGACCGCAAAAAAGAGCTGATGGTTCAGTTCTGTATTGCCTACTGCGGCATTCTCTCCAAGCACACCCTCTGCGCCACCAGCACAACAGGGCGGTTGGTCTCCGAGGCAACGGGTCTGACCGTGAACCTCTTTCTCTCCCATGCACATGGCGGCAGCCAGCAGATCGGTGCGCGCATCGCCTACAATGAAATCGACATGGTACTCTTTTTCTGCGATCCCCAGTCCAGTGATCTGGATGCCGATCTGAACTATATCAGCCGTCTGTGTGACCAATATAATGTCCCCTTCGCTACCAATGTTGCCACTGCCGAAATGCTGATCCACGGTCTGGCCAGGGGTGATCTGGATTGGAGAGATATCGTCAATCCAAAGACCAAACCCTTTACCGCATAACACACCACATATGTTTTGAAGATCAGATAAAACTATTTCGTTTTGTCTGATCTTCAAAAAGACGTACAAAACCACCGGATTCTGCGGTCCGGTGGTTTTTTCATACTATCATTTCTTTTTCATCTTCAGAGGATCAGGGTGCTTTTTTCAAGGGCTATTTTTCTCCTGAGCGTAAGATCTGCTCTACACCCCCCATGAATTTACGCATGGTGGCCTGAAGCTCTTCTAAGTAAGCACCGCCTGTTGTAGTGGTACGGTAATACTGCCGCCGGCGGCCGTCAGGCGCCAGACGCTTCTCTCCCAGCTCAATATAGTGGGTATCCAGCAACCGGTAAATGATCGCGTACGGAAAGGTAATATGCAGCCGTCCATCACTGCGATTCTCCAGTTCTTCGGTTAGTTCGTTCACATACATTTCCCGCTCCTTGAGCAGGAAAAGCACCAGCATTTCGGCTACCCCTTTTTTTAGGTTCTCCTCCATTCCCTCCGGAGAGACACTGATTTTCTTTTTTCTGCCTCGCTTCGATCTTGTGACTTCTTGTTCCATACGCTGTATTCGACCGCCTTTGTTGATTGATATTATTACTATACAACATTCCCACAAAAAATCAACTATTTTTTATTTTGGTTTTTTTAAGACGTCTTCTACATGGAGGATGTCTCTCTTCCACAGCTTCTCCTGAAAAAAAGCCGAAAAACGGTTGACTTTCCCCGCTTATTGGGATACTATCTTGAAAGAGTACCGCTAAGACGGCATACAAGTACCCAGAGATCCCCCGGACAGAGAACGGCTCCAACGGCTGAGAGGGCCTTAACGGAACGGCTTTGGGGAAGACGGTGCCAGCAGCGGGGGTGGAGACACCTGCGGTCAGGCTTCCCGCAACAGAAGCAGTGAGGGCCATCCTTTTGCATCAATTGGGTGGCTGAACATGGGTGGCACCACGAGAGCAGGCGCTTTCGTCCCGTGATAGGGATGGGGCGTTTTTTTCATTGTATCAAGCCTGTCCCCCATATCACGGGTAGGGGATGGGCCAGAAAAGGAGCTGCATGTATGAGTAAGATGAAACCCCGCACACTCTCCGGCTTTATGGAGCTGCTGCCTGCCCGGCAGGTCCAGTTTGACCGGATGGTTGAGATTCTGCGCCAGTCCTATTCTCTCTATGGCTTTACGCCGCTGGACACCCCCCTAATCGAAGCCAGCGAGGTATTACTCGCCAAGGGGGGCGGAGAGACGGAAAAGCAGATTTACCGCTTTACCAAGGGAGACACCGATCTCTCCCTCCGCTTTGATCTGACGGTCCCCCTGGCCAAATATGTGGCCTTAAACTACGGACAGCTCACCTTCCCCTTCCGCCGTTTTCAGATCGGCAAGGTCTACCGGGGGGAGCGGGCCCAGCGGGGGCGGTTCCGGGAATTCTATCAGGCCGACATTGACGTCATCGGGGACGGCAGCCTGGATCTCTCCAACGAGGCCGAGGTCCCCGCCATCATCTATAAGACCTTTACCGCCCTGGGTCTCAACCGGTTTCGCATCTGTGTCAACAACCGGAAGCTTCTCACCGGCTTTTATGCCATGCTGAACCTGGCCGAGCAGTCGGGGGCCATTATGCGCACCGTGGACAAGCTGGCCAAAATCGGCCCGGAGAAGGTCAAGGCCCTGTTGGTGGAAGACTGTGGTGTCCCAGAGCAGGACGCGGAGGAGATCCTCCGCTTTACCGGCATTGGCGGCAGCCCCGCCCAGGTGATCGCCGCTCTGGAGGCTTACCGGGGCCGCAATGAGATCTTTGACCTCGGTCTGGACGAACTCCAGATGGTGGTGGGATATTTGGGCGCCTTTGGTGTACCAGAGAGCCACTTCGCCGTGGATCTGACCATCGCCCGCGGACTGGATTACTACACTGGTACAGTATATGAGACGATCATGCTGGATCACCCGGAGATCGGCTCCATCTGTTCCGGGGGCCGGTACGACAATCTCGCGGAGTACTACACCGACAAAAAGCTTCCCGGCGTGGGGATCTCCATCGGTCTGACCCGGCTGTTTTTCGTTCTGGAGGACCAGAACTACCTCAATGAGGACCTGATTACCGCGCCTGCTGATGTGCTCATCCTCCCCATGACAGAGGACCTCTCCCCCTCCATCTCCTTTGCTACTACTCTGCGGGAGGCGGGGATCCGCACTCAGCTCCATGGGGAGCAGAAGAAGTTTAAACAGAAGCTCTCCTATGCCAGCAAGCTATCCATCCCCTACGCTGTTTTCCTGGGGGAGGATGAGGTCAAGTCCGGCCAGGTGACAGTCAAGGATCTGGATACCGGCGAACAGATCACCCAGACTCCGGAAGAGGCTGTTCGCAGGATTCAGGAAGGTCTGGCCCGCAGGAGAATTGGAACCCCCATCCGGGAACCGGGGTCCGATACTCAGAACTGAATGATCCTTTTCTTGGGGACCTTTTGAGATTGCAATTCGTAATCTTTCAATTTATCATGACAAAATGGAGTTGATATGAGATGGATACTCTCACTGGATTTCACCGCACCAACTATTGCGGCGCCTTCCGGCAGGCGGACGCTGGAAAGGAGATCTCGGTCTGCGGCTGGGTACAGCGCCAGCGCAACCTGGGCGGCCTGATCTTTGTTGACCTGCGGGATCGGACCGGCCTGCTCCAGCTGGCCTTTGACGACGCCACCGACCCGGCGGTATTTGAGAAAGCCGCCGGCCTGCGCTCTGAATACGTCATCGCCGCTACCGGCACCCTCCGGGAGCGGGAGGCCAAGACGGATAAAATCCCCACCGGTGATGTAGAGCTCTATGTCTCCGAGCTCCGCCTCCTGGCGCAGTCGGAGACACCCCCCTTTGAGATCGTCCCCGACAGCCAGGTAAACGACATGCTCCGCTTAAAGTACCGCTATCTGGACCTGCGCCGTCCGGATATGCAGCAGGCCATCGCCTTGCGGCACAAGATCACCAAAATCGCAAGAGATTACTTTGATGAGAACGGCTTTTTGGAGATCGAGACCCCCATGCTCACCAAGTCTACCCCAGAGGGCGCCCGGGACTATCTGGTCCCCAGCCGGGTCCATCCGGGTAAATTCTATGCCCTCCCCCAGTCCCCCCAGCAGTATAAGCAGCTCTTAATGCTCTCCGGCTTTGACCGGTATATGCAGATCGTCCGCTGCTTCCGGGACGAGGATCTCCGGGCGGACCGCCAGCCTGAGTTCACCCAGATCGATCTGGAGATGTCCTTCGTCAACGAGGATGATGTAATGACCATTCAGGAGGGCTTTTTACAGCGGGTGTTCCGGGAGGTCCTGGGAATTGAGATCGCCACCCCCTTCCAGCGCCTGCCCTGGCGGGAGGCGATGGACCGCTTCGGCTCTGACAAGCCCGACCTGCGCTTCGGCTTTGAGCTGAAGGACATCAGCGACCTGGTGAAGGACTGCGGCTTCAAGGTATTTTCTGCCCCGGTGGCCGAGGGTGGAAGTGTCCGGCTGATCAATGTAGCGGGAGCGGCGGACAAGCTCCCCCGCAAGCAGATTGACGCTCTAGTAGAGTTTGTCAAGACCTATCGAGCCAAGGGTCTGGCCTGGGCCAAGCTCAACCCGGACGGCACGGCCTCCTCTTCTTTCCAGAAGTTCCTCACCCCGGAGGAGAACGAGGCCATTCTCGCCCGGGCGGACGCCAAGCCTGGGGATCTTCTCCTCGTGGTAGGAGATGCTAAAAATGAGGTTGTCTTTGCCGCGCTGGGTGCGCTGCGGTGTGAATGTGCCCGGCGGCTGGGCCTGCTGCGTAAGGACGACTATCAGTTCCTCTGGGTGACGGAGTTCCCCATGTTTGAATACTCCGAGGAAGAAGGCCGCTATGTGGCCATGCACCACCCCTTCACCGCTCCCATGGACGAGGATATCGCCCTGCTGGAGACCGACAAGGCCCGCTGCCGGGCCAAGGCCTATGACATTGTCCTCAACGGCACGGAATTGGGGGGCGGCTCCATCCGGATCAGCGTCCCAGAGACTCAGGAGGCTATGTTCCGCGCCCTGGGCTTCACCCAGGAGGACGCTATGGAGCGCTTTGGCCACCTGATCAACGCCTTCAAATTCGGCGCGCCTCCCCACGGCGGTTTGGCCTACGGCCTGGACCGTCTGGTGATGCTCATGACCGGCGCCGATTCCATCCGGGATGTCATCGCCTTCCCCAAGGTACAGAACGCCAGCGAGCCCATGACCAACTGCCCCGATGTGGTAGACAGCAAGCAGCTGGACGACCTGAGCATCGCCATCACCAGGACAGAGGATTCCACATCCAGCACCTAACCTGTGGAAAAACAGACGCCCCCGCCGTATTTTCGCAGTCTGCAAAAACAATAGCAGTCAATTGTTTTCCCCCTCCCTAAAAGGGAGGGGGAAAACAGTGTCAGCAATTTTGCAAATCGCGATCCTATGGCGGGGGCGGTTGTCTTTCCTGTCCTACAGCCGAATTACAACACCCAGCCGCCGAGCCAGCTCGGCGGCCTGCATATAGTCCACGATGACTCCCTTCAGCTCCTTTCCCTCATCGGAGAGGACCAGCTCCTCCAGGTGGCAGGAGGTCAAATCCAAACCGCCCATAGCGGTCTGAAAAAAGCTGGTTCCCGACAGGCGGCAGTCGGAGAAGGACAGCTCCTTCCAGCGGCACTGGCTGAAAAATGCGCCGGTGAGGTCGGTTTTCTCCAGATCTACCTGCTTGAGGGTACTGCCGCTGAGATTTGCATAGGAGAATCCGCAGCCATAGAAGCCGGTGTGCTGGAAAAAGGACCCGTGGAGATCGGTCCCGACCCCCTTACTGTCTATCCAGCAGCAGCGGCTCCAAAAGGAGCCGTTCAGCCCGCTGCCCGACCAGTCGCAGTCCTCCAAGATCACATCGGAGAAGCTGGCCCAAGAGAAATCACACGACTGGATGCGGCAGCTCCGAAAGCGGCTGTTGTAGATCTCCAAACCGGTAAATTCCCGGCCCGTGATGGTGACATGTTCCACCAAAATTCCCTCTAAACCGCTCTCTTCCTCCACAGCCTGGGCAGCTACGGCTGCGAAGTCCTCCACTTTTTCCAAAGGCTCCTGTAAGATTAATTCAAACTTTTTCACATTTCCACCAAACTTTCCACCTTGTCATTCAACTATGTGGAAAACTCCCTCCACCACGCCCGCTCTGGGGAGGAATTTAGGGAGTTTTATCCCCGCCCCTAAAAAGGGACGGGGCATTAAATAGTTAGAATTTTACCCGTTCTGCAATATAGCTCCGCACCTGATCCATGGGGATTCTGACCTGTTCCATCGAGTCTCTGGCCCGAACCGTGACACAGTGGTCCGCCGGGGTGGACTCATCCCCCACCGTCTGGAAGTCCAGGGTAATACAGAAGGGGGTGCCGATCTCATCCTGGCGGCGGTAACGCTTGCCGATGGAGCCGGTGTCGTCATAGTCCACCATAAAATCCTGGGCCAGCTCATCCCGCAGCTTCATGGCGGGGCCGGAGAGGATCTCTTTTTTGCTCAAGGGGAGGACAGCACATTTAAAGGGGGCCAATGCCGGGTGGAGACGGAGGACGGTACGAACATCGTCTTTCCCCTTCTTGTCCTGCCCTACCACCTCTTCATCATAGGCATCAATGAGGAAAGCCAGGGTCACACGGTCTGCCCCCAGGGAGGGCTCGATAACATAAGGAATAAAGTGCTCGTTTTTCTCCTGATCGAAATAGGTCATATCCTTGCCGGAGGTCGTCTGATGCTGGGTGAGATCGAAGTTCGTCCGGCTGGCCACACCCCACAGCTCACCCCAGCCGAAGGGGAAGACAAACTCAAAATCTGTGGTTGCGTTGGAGTAGTGGGAGAGCTCCTCCGGGTCGTGGTCGCGCAGGCGCAGGTTCTCTTCCCGGATGCCCAGATCCAGCAGCCACTGATGACAGAACTTCTTCCAATAGGCGAACCACTCCAGCTCGGTCCCAGGGGCACAGAAGAACTCCAGCTCCATCTGCTCAAACTCACGGGTACGGAAGGTAAAGTTGCCAGGTGTGATCTCATTGCGGAAGCTCTTACCGACCTGGCATACCCCAAAGGGAAGCTTTTTCCGGGTGGTCCGCTGGATATTCTGGAAGTTTACAAAGATTCCCTGGGCGGTCTCAGGCCGCAGATAGACGGTGTTTTTGGCGTCCTCTGTCACTCCCTGGAAGGTCTTAAACATGAGGTTAAACTGCCGGATGTCCGTCCAGTTGTGCTTTCCGCAGGTAGGACACGGGATCTCATGGGTGTCAATGAAGGCTTTCATCTCCTCTTGAGAGAACGCGTCCACCGGTTTTTCCAGGGCAACTCCATGCTCTGCCGCCCAGTCCTCGATGAGCTTGTCAGCCCGGAAGCGCTCCTTGCACTCCTTGCAGTCCATCAGGGGATCGGAGAAGCCGCCCACATGGCCGGAGGCCACCCACACCTGTGGATTCATCAAAATAGCGGCATCCAGGCCAACATTATAGGGGTTCTCCTGGACGAACTTCTTCCACCAGGCTTTTTTGACGTTGTTTTTCAGCTCCACCCCCAGGGGACCGTAGTCCCAGGTGTTGGCCAGGCCGCCGTAGATCTCACTGCCGGCAAAGATAAAACCCCGGCCCTTGCATAGGGTGACAATCTGCTCCATGGTCTTGTCTCGGTTGTTCATATGAATCAAACTCCCATCCGCCGGCTGTCCGGCAAAAGTTCGGACAAAAAAAGCCCGCTCCAAGCCAATCTGGCTTAGGGCGAACTCTACGTCCGTGGTACCACCTAATTTCGGAGCTCTGCTCCGCACTCACCCCGGTCAAAAAACCGGCCTCCCATGTAACGGCGGGAACACCGTCGGCGCCTACTGGGGATCTCCCCGTTGGGACCGCAGCTCGTGAGCGCCCTTCCAGACCGCCCCTCGGAAGCCTTGCACCACCCGGCTTCTCTCTGTCCCAGAGCCTTGTCTGTACTCCTCTCAGTCATCGCCTGTTTGAGATTTGG
>JAAWBF010000063.1 GCA_022792555.1 Oscillospiraceae bacterium | reverse complement strand
GGAAGGGAATCCATGCCTGTTATGAAGGAAGGTTTTTTATGCTCGATCATATCTATGTCAAGGGCGCCCGCGCAAACAACCTAAAAAATATTGATGTCACCATTCCAAGAGATAAGCTGGTGGTACTTACCGGCTTATCAGGCAGCGGGAAATCTTCCCTGGCCTTCGACACCATCTATGCAGAGGGACAGCGCAGGTATGTGGAGTCCCTGTCCTCCTACGCCCGGATGTTCTTGGGGCAGATGGAAAAGCCGGACGTCGATTATATTGACGGCCTCTCCCCTGCCATCTCCATTGACCAGAAGACCACCTCCAAAAATCCGCGCTCTACCGTAGGGACTGTAACGGAGATTTACGACTATCTGCGCCTGCTGTGGGCCAGAGTGGGGACCCCCCACTGCCCCCAGTGCGGGAAAGAGATTCAACAGCAGACAATAGACCAGATCATTGACCAGGTGATGGCCCTGCCTGAGGCCACCAAGATCCAGGTGTTGGCTCCGGTGGTCCGGGCCAGAAAGGGTGAGCACCAGAAGATCCTGACCGACGCCCGCAAGTCGGGGTATGTGCGGGTGCGGGTGGACGGCTCCATCTATGAGCTGACCGAGGAGATCAAGCTGGACAAGAACAAAAAACACAACATCGAGGTGGTGGTGGACCGACTGGTCATGAAGCCGGATATTTTGCGGCGGCTCACCGACTCGGTGGAGATCGCCTCCGGTCTGTCCGGGGGATTGGTGATCATCAACCTGGTCAGCGAGGACCAGGACCTGATGTTCTCCCAAAATTACGCCTGCGAGGACTGCGGCATCTCCATTGAGGAGCTTACCCCCCGGATGTTCTCCTTCAACAACCCCTTTGGCGCCTGCCCGACCTGCACCGGCCTGGGCAGCCAGCGGAAGGTGGACCCCGATCTTATCCTCCCCAACCGGGACCTGTCTCTTTTAGAGGGGGCCATCTCGGCCAGCGGCTGGAACAACATCAAGGGGGACTCCATCTCCCGGATGTACTTCGAGGCCCTGGCCAAGCACTATCACTTTAAGCTGACCACCCCTATTCGGGAGCTGCCCCCGGAGATATTAGACCTTATCCTCTACGGGACCAAGGGGGAGAAGCTGAAGCTCACCTACGACCGGGCCAACGGAAAGGGAACCCTATATCAGGCCTTTGAGGGGATCATCCCCAATCTGGAGCGCCGCTACCGGGAGACCCAGTCGGACGCCATCCGTCGGGAGATGGAGGAGTGCATGAGCGAGCGCCCCTGCCCGGACTGCGGCGGAAAGCGGCTGAAAAAGGAGTCCCTGGCTGTCACCGTAGGGGGAATCGACATTGACGCATTCTGCCATAAGCCGGTGAATGAGGCCCTGGACTTTATCGCCCACCTGGAGCTGCCCCCCCAGAAAATGCGCATTGCCGAGCGCATTTTAAAGGAGATCACCGAGCGGCTGGGATTCCTCCAGTCGGTAGGACTGCAATATCTGACCCTCTCCAGAGCGGCGGCCACCCTCTCCGGCGGAGAGAGCCAGCGGATCCGGCTGGCCACCCAGATCGGTTCCTCCCTGATGGGGGTGCTGTATATCCTGGACGAGCCGTCCATCGGCCTCCACCAGCGGGACAACGACAAATTATTGGCCACCCTCCGCCGCCTGCGGGATCTGGGGAATACTCTGCTGGTGGTGGAGCACGACGAGGACACTATGCGCGCCGCGGACTATATCGTCGATATCGGACCGGGGGCCGGGGTCCACGGGGGACAGGTGGTGGCTGCCGGGACGGCGGAGGAGATTATGAATACCCCAGGCTCGATCACAGGGGACTACCTGTCAGGCCGCCAGCAGATCCCCGTCCCGCCTCAGCGCCGGACGGGAAATGGAAAGATGCTGACCGTCCGGGGGGCGGCAGAGAACAACCTGCGGCAGGTGGATGTGTCCTTCCCTCTGGGGACCTTCATCTGTGTCACCGGGGTGTCCGGATCGGGCAAGTCCAGTTTAGTCAACGAGATCCTCTACAAGCGGCTGGCCGCAGACCTGAACCGGGCCAAGACCAGGGCGGGGAAACACGCTGGCCTGGAGGGGGAGGAGTTTTTAGACAAGATCATCGCCATTGACCAATCCCCCATCGGCCGCACCCCACGCTCTAACCCGGCCACCTATACCGGACTGTTTAACGACATCCGGGAGCTCTTCGCCTCCACCCCGGACGCCAAGAGCCGGGGCTATGGACCGGGACGATTTTCCTTTAACGTCCGGGGGGGACGGTGTGAGGCGTGTTCCGGGGACGGTTTGCTCAAGATTGAGATGCACTTTCTTCCTGACATCTACGTCCCCTGTGAGGTGTGCAAAGGCAAGCGTTACAACCGGGAGACCCTGGAGGTCAAATATAAGGGGAAAAATATCCACGAGGTGTTGGAGATGACCGTCGAGGAGGCCCTCCCCTTCTTTGAGAACTTGCCCAGGCTGTACAACAAGCTCTCCACCCTCTACGAGGTGGGCCTGAGCTATGTAAAGCTGGGACAGCCCTCCACCGAGCTGTCCGGCGGCGAGGCCCAGCGGGTCAAGCTGGCCACCGAGCTGTCCAAGCGATCCACCGGCTCCACCATCTATATTTTGGACGAACCGACCACCGGCCTCCACTCCGCCGACGTTCACAAGCTGATCGAGGTCCTCCAGCGCCTGGTGGAGGCAGGGAATACTGTCGTAGTTATTGAACACAACCTGGACGTGATCAAGACCGCCGACCACATCATCGACCTGGGACCAGAGGGGGGAGACGGCGGCGGCTTGGTGGTCTGCACCGGCACCCCGGAGGAGGTGGCCCGGTGCGAGGCGTCCTACACAGGACAGTATTTGAAACGGCTGTTATGATCAACGTTTTCCCCTCCCCTTCGGGGAGGGGGACAATGGTGTCAGTATCAGGCAGCACAGCGGGCAGGTGTTCTCACCGACCCATTCCTTTGTATGATATGATTAATTTGTCTCTTGTAAAAACCGACCCAATTCGGTACACTATTCTTATCTGAACGATACATCCCCGCCCTATCTTGGAGTGGGGAAACCGCTTAAAAGGGGAGAAGTAGAGATGAAAAAACGAATGTTGACCGTCCTGCTGGCCGTCCTGCTGGGGACCGCCCTGATTCTTCCGGCGGAGGCCGCCTCCGGCAGTCCTCAGGCCCTGCTGAAGACGATCACCTATTACGGCGACCCCGCTCAGTGCCAGATGACCGCCGCGCAAGCCAAAGCCTTTTCCCAGGTGATCCAGCGAAAGATCGCCTCTATGAATGAGGAGCGGACCAGGCTGGACTGGGTTGGAGACGGGACCATGCGGTATTATGCCGCTCTCTTTGACACTGGAAACGGAATTCCAGCCTTGTTTTTCGGCGGTGGACTCGTCATCAATGATTTGGACGAATGGGATGACAGCGGCTGCTTTTGGGGCGGATTTGGTACCTTCGGGATCTGGCAGTACCGGAATGGCCAGGCGGTCGAGCTGGAAGAAGAGATCGACAATTATGGAAACATGCTGGCCATCTATGATTCCTATGTGTTTGCCGGCGGCCCTCTCGGATCGGACGGCTCCGCCTATAACGGACGGGTGTACCCCTTTAAAAACGGCAAAATTTCCACCCAGCCTTCCACAACGGCCCAATGGCGCCATATAAGCGACGACTTTGCCGCCCCCCGCGTCTTTCAAATCGACGGAAGTCCTGCCACCGAGGCCCAATTTGACGCCTGGAAAGCCAAGTGGGATACCACGGGTCTGGCGGGCCACGAGGTTGGCGGCGGTGTCGAGGGGCTCATCTGGGGCTGCTGCCCGGCGGAGTATATGACAATCACCCTCAACAACTACGCCAACGCCGTCCAGCCCACGGCCTATGCCTCCACTCAGCTGGTGGAGGTGGACGGGATTCCCATGCAGTTCCAGGCCTACGCACTCAAGGACGCCAACGGCAACGACACTAACTATGTCAAGCTGCGGGACGTGGCCGAGGTCCTCAATGGCACTGAGGCGCAGTTTCAAGTGGGCTGGGACGGCGCGGTAAACCTCACCACGAATATGGCCTATACCCCAGACGGCTCCGAGTTCTCCACCCCCTTCTCAGGCAACCGGCCCTATGAGAAGGCCGCCGCCCCTACCAAGGTCAACGGCCAGATTGTCTCTTGTGCCGCGATTCTGCTCAAAGACGACGCTGGGAACGGCTACACCTACTATAAGCTGCGGGATCTGGGGCAGCTCCTGGGGTTCAATGTGGGCTGGAGTGCCGAGCGCGGGATCTACATTGAGACTGACCGGCCCTATTCCGGAACATAAAACCTGTGGTCCGGCTGTATGACACCGCCTTGGGCAGACTCCTGTTTGGCTCCTGGCCGGAGGTCATCCTGTTGGCCTGCCTGCCGGGGGGGATGGGGACCGGTTCCAGGCGCCCCGGTCCGCTGCTGCGGTTTTGGGGGACTCCTGCTTTCTGGCGGTGGAGCCGAACCCTGCCCTTCTCCCAGCAGGCGGGGCGGGAAAGCCTTTTCAGTACTTGATTCCCCAGACAGACGGCTGGGCGGCTAACGTGCATTTATGGTCAAGATGTATTAAGAGGATCACGAGGCATACCACAAAACGGAATGCCATATCCATACGCTTTTTCCACATCTGCTTCACTTCCCTTCGACTAAAATCGCGGGGGGTGAGCGAACCGCCTTTTTATGTAACAGCGTCCTTGCGTCCCATCTGGTGGATAGGCCTGTCTATGATAACAGCAGAAGTCGCAGCTTGTCAGGTTCTGCCGATAGAAACAGCATTCCGGGATTCGGCCAAGAATCCCCCCTTGACAAGGGGCCATCAGCCGTGTTATAGTGACCACCGAAAGAAGGCAATGACGGGGACAATGCCCTGGAACCGGCCCGCAGAGAGGGGACGCCGCTGGCTGAAAGCGTCTTTGGGCTTGGACAGCGGCCAACCACCCCGGAGCCGCCCATGAGTGAATGGTTCAGGAAATGGGCCGGGTCCTCCCGTTATCGAGGTCACGAGCGACGGCGGCTTGCCGTAAGCAGGGTGGAACCGTGGGACAGATACCGTCTCACCCCTGACAGCATGTTCAGGGGTGGGGCGTTTTGCTTTTTCCCCTGAGAAAATCGAAAGGAGCCGAATTCCCATGTCCGAGGAAAACAAATTTACCTTTGAAAACCCAGAATACCGCAAGACCTATTGGCACACCACCTCTCATATTTTGGCCCAGGCCATGAAGCGGCTGCACCCAGAGGTCAAGCTGGCCATCGGCCCCGCCATTGACAACGGCTTTTACTACGACTTCGACACCCCGGAGCCCTTCTCCGAGACCCAGCTGGCCGAGCTGGAGGAGGAGATGCGCAAGATCTGCAAGGAGAAGCTCAAGCTGGAGCGCTTCGAGCTGCCCCGGGAAGAGGCCATCAAGTTCATGGAGGAGAAGGGAGAGCCGTACAAGGTTGAGCTGATCCAGGACCTGCCGGAGGACGCAGTGATCTCCTTCTACAAGCAGGGGGAATTTACCGACCTGTGCGCCGGACCCCATGTGGACTCTACCGGGCGGATCAAGGGCAACGCCATTAAACTGACCGCCTGCAACGCCGCCTATTGGCGGGGAGATTCCAGCCGCCAGACCTTGCAGCGGATCTACGGTGTGGCCTACCCCAAAAAGGACGAGCTGGACGCTTATCTGGCCCGGATTGAGGAGGCCAAGCGGCGGGACCACCGCAAGCTGGGCAAGGAGCTTGGCCTGTTCATGCTGGCCGAGGAGGGGCCTGGGTTCCCCTTCTTCCTGCCCAAGGGAATGGTGCTGAAAAACACCCTGCTGGACTACTGGAGAGAGTGTCATAAGCGCTACGGCTATGTGGAGATCGCCACCCCTATTATTCTTAACCAGGAGCTGTGGCACCGCAGCGGCCACTGGGACCACTACAAGGATAACATGTATACCACTGTCATTGACGAGGCGGACTACGCCGTCAAGCCCATGAACTGTCCTGGTGGGATGCTGGTCTACAAGAACGAGCCCCACTCTTATCGGGACCTGCCCTTACGCATGGCCGAGCTGGGTCTGGTCCACCGGCACGAGATGTCAGGCGCGCTCCATGGCCTGTTTCGGGTGCGCTGCTTCACCCAGGACGATGCCCACATCTTCATGACCCGCGACCAGATGAAGGACGAGATTATGAACGTGGTGCGCCTCTTTGACGAGATCTACTCCACCTTCGGTCTGACCTATCAGATTGAGCTGAGCACTATGCCGGAAGATCACATGGGAGACGAGGAGGTTTGGCACTTTGCCGAGCAGACCCTCCAGGCCGCCATTGAGGAGATGGGCAAGCCCTACGTCATCAACGCGGGGGACGGCGCCTTCTATGGGCCCAAGCTGGACTTCCACCTGGCGGACTCCCTGGGCCGGACCTGGCAGTGCGGTACCATTCAGCTGGACTTCCAGATGCCTGAGCGCTTTGAACTGGAGTATATCGGCCCAGATGGCGAGCCCCACCGGCCTGTTATGATCCACCGGGCGCTGTTGGGATCCATTGAGCGGTTCATCGGGGTGATTACCGAGCATTTCGCCGGGGCTTTCCCCACCTGGCTGGCCCCCGTTCAGGTTAAGGTGCTGCCCATTACCGACCGGGCGGCGGATTACTCAAGGCAGGTGGCCGCTAAGCTCACCCAGGCCGGATACCGGGTAGAAGTGGACTGCCGCAACGAGAAGATCGGCAAGAAGATCCGAGAGGCCCAACTGGAGAAGATCCCCTATATGCTAGTCATCGGGGACAAGGAGGCTGAGGCCGGCACTGTGGCAGTCCGGGACCGGGTGGACGGCGATCGTGGGGTCCTCTCCCTGGACGGCTTTATGACGGAGCTAAAAACCGTAGTTGAGGAGAAGCAGCGGCGGTAAGAATCGCGTTCCCGCTGCAAAAGGGAGAGACAGAGCCTAGCTCTATCAGGAAAAAGAAGGTGTACGATGGAACGAGACGATCTGCGTCTGGCAGTGCTGATTGACGCGGATAACGCCCCCAGAACGGCGATTCGGGATGTCATGGCCGAGGTGGCGGTGTACGGCACCCCCACCATCAAGCGAATTTATGGGGACTGGACCAGCCCCAATATGGGCTCCTGGAAGCCTCTGCTGTTGGAAAACGCCCTGACGCCTATCCAGCAGTACGGCTATACCACCGGGAAAAATTCCACCGACTCCGCCATGATCATTGACGCTATGGACGTCCTCTACTCTGGCCGGGTGGACGGCTTTGTGCTGGTCTCCAGCGATTCCGACTTCACCCGCCTGGCTATCCGCCTGCGGGAGGCGGGGATGAAGGTCTATGGCATGGGGGAACGCAAGACCCCCAATCCCTTTATTGTGGCCTGCGACAAGTTTGTCTATATTGAGGTCATCCGGGCAGCTGGAGAAAAGGCCAGAGCCAAGGAGAAGACCGCAAAAGAGATAAAGCCTGCCCCAGCCAAAATAAATCCAATCGAACCGTCCCAGACGGAAGTGGAAGCAGTCCAGCCGGAGGCGTCCACCAAGCGGCGCAGGCGGAAAAAGAATGCAAACGAACCTCCCGCCCCAGTGCCGGAGTCTGTCCGGGAGATCCCAGAGCCGCCGGCCGTGCAAGAGAGTCACCAGCGGGTGCCACCTGAGGTGGTGGACCTTATCGCTGAGTCTCTGGAGGACATCGCGGAAGAGGACGGATACGCTTTTATGGGAGAGTTGGGCAATCTTCTGGTCAAGAAGCAGCCCGACTTTGACCCCCGCAACTTCGGGTTTTCTAAATTGACCCAGCTGGTCAAGTCCCTGGACCGCTTCGAGATCGATGTCCGGCAGACCAGCGCCCCCCATGTCAAGCATATCTATCTGCGGGATAGACAGCCAAAATAGACAAAATGATGCCCTCCCCCGTTTATTCGGGGAAGGGCGTCATAGTTTTTAGAGCGTCCTCAGGTGGCGCAGCAGGATACCTGCGATATTTTCACAGGAACCCTGGATGGCGACAGCACCGATATCGTTGGCCACCATGGGCATTCCGTAGACCACGGAGGACTCCTTATCCTGCCCGATGGTGTAGGCTCCCTTCTGGCGCATAGCCAGCAGACCGTTGGCGCCATCTCGTCCCATGCCGGTCATAATGATACCTACCATTTTGCAGCTTACTACACTGGCCATAGACTGAAAGAGCGCATCCACCGAAGGGCGGTGGCCGCTGACCTTTTCACCTGGTCCGCAGGAGATGCGGTAGCAATTCCCCATCCGGGTCAGCCGGGACTGAAGGCCGGCAGGGGCGATCAGGGCCAATCCCCGGCGCAGCTCGTCGCCGTTCTGGGCCTCTCGGACCTCCATTTGACACAGACGATCCAGCCGTTCTGCATACATTTTGGTAAATCCAGGGGGCATATGCTGGACAATGACTATAGGGGGAATGTCGGCCGGCAGGCGTTTCATCACTTCTAGGGTGGCCTCAGTGCCGCCAGTAGAGGCCCCTAGACCAATAATCACATTGTTCAGCATGGGACTAGCTCCCAAACGGGGGATGGGGCCGACTGGAGTATTATTCGGCAGAGCTGCGGCAGAAGCCGTCGCTTTCATTGCGGGCTGGGAGACAGAAGGGCGTACCTTGGCGTTGGAAGCCATAACGACCTTCTGGGCCAGAGCACCTAGGAAGGACTCCACCTTATCCTGCTCCCCAGGCTTGCGCACGAAATCCACTGCACCGGCGGCCAAGGCATCAAAGACCTTTAGATTAAGGGAGGACACTAGAATGACCGGCATAGGATTGGTAGGCAGGAGTTGTTTGAGGAAATCAATACCATTTAAGGCAGGCATTTCCACGTCCAGAGTCATTACATCTGGCTTGAGTATAGGGAGCTTATTTTTTGCGTCCAATGCGTTGATGGCATAGCCTACCACCTGAATTCGGGGATGTGCAGAGAGACCTTTGATAATGAGGTTGCGTGCCAGCATGGAGTCGTCAACGACCATGACGCGGATTTTTTGGTTAAGCATAATGTGGGAAACGCCTCCTTCATATCAAGCAGCTTCAAAAATAATTTGGAGCCTACAGCCGCTTGGCCGCAGAGGGCGGATGGCCCTTGCTTTGAGCTTCTGGTCCGACAAGTGCTTCATGCACCGGGAGGCATTGCCCGCCGGTGCATGACCACAGTGGTGTACCGTTTGTGACGCTATTTCTGGAAGGTGGCAGTAGCAAGTCTCCGGTAAGGGGTATTGGGACTGAGATTCTCAGAACAGCTAATCAACAGGTATCCGTTGGGAACGGTGGCATCATAGAAACGGCGGACGAGTGCGTCCTTTGTGGGCTGATCAAAGTAGATCATCACATTCCGGCAGAAAATAACGTCAAATTTCCGGCGGAAGCGGATGGGATCCATGAGATTGAAGGTCTGGAAAATGACGTTGTTTTTCACCTGGGGCGTCACCATATATAGGCCGTTTTTCTCTGGCACAAAGTATTTCTTTTTCCAGGCCGGAGGGATGGTATCAGGCAGTTCGTAGACCCCACGCCGGGCGGCGGTCAGGGCTTTGGAAGAGATGTCGGTGGCCAGAATCCGGGTGTCCCATTGACTGGCCTGGCTGCCTAGATGCTCAAAGAGATACATCGTGAGGTTGTAGGGCTCCTCTCCGCTGGAACAGCCTGCACTCCAGATGGACAGACACTTATCCCGCTGATGCCGTTGGAGCAGATCAGGAATGATGGTGTTTTTAAAGTAATCCAGATACTCCTGCTCCCGCATAAAAAATGTATAGTTCGTGGTGAGCTTATCCAGCAGCAGGGTGATCTCACTCTCGTCCTTGGTGTGGAGTAGGTGGTCCACAAAGGCGGAAAAACTCTTGTAGCCCTTGGCTTTGATGGTAGCTGAGAGACGGCCTGTGATAAGCTGCTTCTTTTGACTGAGGTTGATGCCATAATTGGATTGAATAAAGCGGGTGAGCCGGGTGAAATCGGCATCGGAAATGTCCATGGGAGAAAAAACGGCCCCGCCCTTTGCCCCTGTATTATTCATGGAGCAGAAGCTGATTACAGTCGAGCACCATCATGGTACCGCTGCCGTCGGGAAGAGAACACATACCGGAAGCCATCTTCTGTTCATTGTGAATAGGAGGCGGAAGAATACTTTCCGTGGGAATATCCACCATCTGATCGACGGAATCCACCAAAATACCAATGTAGGTCCCATCAATGGAGAGGACAATCACCAGGCACTCCTCCTGTACCTCCATACCAAGCCGCAGGCGGATATCAACCACGGGAAGGATCTGGCCACGGAGGTTGATGATGCCCCGAATAAAGCTGGGAACCATCGGGAGTTGAGTAATGGAATGGTTGGTGATTATTTCCACGACATATTCGGCGTTGACACCAAATTTTAGATCAGAGGTAATAAAAATCAGATATTTTTCCGTGCTGATTTCATCCTCTATCGGCTGAATTTCTAGATTCTGATCGTCCTCGGCGATAAACAGGGCGTTTTCATTCATCTCAAATTTCCTCCCAACGAGTAGAGTCTGTTTTAAAACTGGCAATGTGCCCAACAGCGAGGGATTTTTTCGCTGAACAAGGCAAAAAATCGCAGGGATACGTTGTATATTTCAAGATTTTTTAACGCAGTGTAGCGGAAAAAGACCCGCTGTTTGGGTATGTTGACGGTTTTCAAACAGACTCCAGTCCTTGTCTGAGTAAAACAGCGTCTAGTACTCTGAAGACACCCTCTAGGCCCTTCAAAATTGTATACCCGGTTCCCGCTTATGGGCGGGAACCGGTATTTGCTGTGTTCTAATAGGGATTATGTGCCTTTGAGTAGAGATTTGCAACATCTAAAATAATACTGATGCTACCATCTCCTAAAAGAGTACAGCCGTTGATGCCATAATCCTTGATATTGTAGCTGTTGACATAGGCGGGGAGCTGCTT
>JAAWBF010000062.1 GCA_022792555.1 Oscillospiraceae bacterium | reverse complement strand
GGTATATGCTCTAAATACCTGGGACAGCATGGCGGGGTACCCCGCATGAACCCAGCGAAGCGGTTCATGTGGGGAGAGGAGGAGCAAGGAAGTAAAATGAACTCTGCCCATAGGGCAGAGAGAATGAAACGGACTTTGCTCCGACGAGGCCCAGGCGAACCAGGTACCCCAGGGCGTGCTCCAGCTCCTCCAATAATTCACCAAAGTACTTTATTGTACAGCAGCTTTCCACGCGAACTGAATCGAGCGAAGGGGGGCGGGCTTCGGCCCGTCCCCTTTTTTACATAGATTGGTAACGAATAAGAGAAAGGCGGTGGCCCTATGGCCGAGCAAACCCGTTCCATCCCGATAAACCATGATCTGCGCCCCGCATATTATGACGATTTTCAATGTCTGGCATCTGGATGCCGCTTCACCTGCTGCAAAGGCTGGAAGATCACATTTGGCAAAAAAGATTATCTCTCCCTCAAGCGGCAGGACGGATCTCCAGAGCTGAACAAAAATATGAAAAAGACTTTGCGCCGCCTTAAAAAGGGGCCCATGTCCGAGCAGTTCTATGGAGAGTTCGATCTAGCGGGCGGGACCTGTCCCCTCCAGCGGGCGGATGGGTTATGCCTGCTCCAGTTAGAGAAAGGACATGAGGCCCTGCCGTATGTGTGCAGAATATTTCCACGCAGGGAGACCTATTGGTCCTCCGGTTACTTTGAACGCTCCCTCTCCCCTGCCTGCGAGGGGGTATTGGAGCTGCTGTGGAAGCTGCCGGAGGGGGTAGACTTCCGCTCCAATCCGCTTCCAAAACAGTCCAGAATGAAAACGCCGTTCTATGAAATAGGTTCCCTGCATCTCCACTTTCAGGATATCCGCGCCCAGTGTATCGACTTTTTGCAGGACCGGAGGCTTCTCCTCTCTGAGCGTATTCTGCTCATGGGATTGGCGCTGAAAAAACTGACGGATAGACCGGAGGATGTGGAACACTGGATTGCCCAGGCTAAGGCACTGGGGAGAGACCCATCCGTTGTGAAACAGGTCCGCCTAAGCGGCTCAGAATCGACCCTGTCCATGTTTCTGAGCAACAATATAAAGATATTACTTAAAATCTCAGCGCCCCACAGCGACTTTGCAGCGGTTCAAGAGGATTTGTTGACAGGCTTGAATATCCGGTTCCAGCCCGGTACTGCTTTGGGCACAATCCCATTTGCGCCCTACCTCGCCGCAAAGAAACGGTTTGATAAGACCTTCGCCAGCCACAGCTTTTTTATGGAAAATCTCATGGTGTCCTTGTTTTTCCATCTCTGCCTGCCCAACTGTGACAGTGGGGAGGATCTGTGGAAAAGCTATGTGAGCTTTTGCAATCTGTACTCCTTCTACCGCTTTATGGCGGTGATGAGCTGCCGGGAAGGCGCCTCTGGGGACAAGGCCGAGCTGTTTCGTCTGATGGTGTGCGCCAGCCGTGGATTGATCCATAACAGCGGCAGACAGGTACAGCTTCGGGACGAGTTCTTTCAGAATGACAGCGCCACCCTGGCCCATATGGCCGTGCTTCTGGGGAGCTGCTGGGATGAGCATCGTCCTTGAGCGCAAAGGGTCAATGAAAGGGTCAAAAAAACAGCGCCGCAATTTTTAGGCGCTGTTTCGCGCTATAGATGAGAAAATCCCCTGGAATTTTAACAATTCCAGGGGCGTCTGCTGGCAGCGGGAGAAGGATTCGAACCCTCACAAACAGAGTCAGAGTCTGTCGTGCTACCCTTACACAATCCCGCTGTATGGGCTGACTCAGAACAGGACTTATTATACCAAAAAACGTGCTAATGTCAAGCCCTTTTTCCAAAAAACTTTTCCCGCGCTTATCGCAAAACCCGGATGCTTTTTCCTTGTGCCCCGGCAAAAAGTATGGTATCATTTGAAAACAGAAAAGAATCCGTGAGGTGGCTTATGCAGCATTCCGATCATACCTATTTTCTAAAGCGGACCATTGAGATCTCCAGGGCCTCCCGCGCCGCAGGCAACACCCCCTTTGGTGCGCTGCTCACCGACAGCGCGGGCAATATCCTGATGGAACAACAGAATATAGAGGTGACAGAACACATCTGCACCGGCCACGCAGAGACCGCCCTGGCGGCCAGAGCCTCTCATACCTATACCAAGGCCTTTTTGCGTGACTGTACCCTCTACACTACCGCAGAGCCCTGCGCCATGTGCGCTGGGGCCATCTACTGGGCGGGGATTGGACGGGTGGTCTATGCGATGTCAGAGCGGCGTCTGCTGGCGCTGACGGGCAACCACGACCAAAACCCCACCTTTGATCTGCCCTGCCGGGAGGTGTTCGCCTGCGGGCAGCGCCCGGTGGAGGTGATCGGCCCCTTCCCAGCATTGGAACAGGAGGCCGCAGAGGTCCATCAAGGCTATTGGGAGACATAATGATACTTTGTGGTCTGTGAAACGGGCTTTTGGCTGTTTCACAGACCGGGAAAGCCCCTTGACAGAGCTGGGTAAATTCTCTATAATACATACAAAATAGAAGCAGCGGATGCAGTACCGCTAAAGACTGCCGGGCATCGAAGCAGGGCCTGGAATAAGAGCCGGGAAAGGCTCCTTTTTTCATGTATGCAGAAACAGTTAAGAAAGGTGTGCGCTACAACATGGCGAAAGAATTCAAACTCAGCGCAGAGCGGCTGGAGGAGCTCAAACAGGAGCTCAACTATTTGAAGACGGTCCGCGAAAAAGAGGTGGCTGATCAGATCAAAGAGGCCCGCTCCTTTGGCGATCTCAGCGAGAACAGCGAGTATGACGAGGCCAAAAACGAACAGGGCAAGCTCTATTCCCGCATCGCAGAGGTGGAGAACATCCTAAACAACTGTGTGGTCATTGATGAGGAAGAGGAGCACGACGGGAAGTCGGTCCGTCTGGGCAGCCGGGTGCGGGTGCTGGATATGGAGTTTAACGAGGAAGAGGATTACGAAGTGGTGGGCTCTCAGGAGGCCGACCCCATGAATGGCCGCATCTCGGAGGACTCCCCCTTTGGCCGGGCATTGCTGGGCCACGCTGTGGGGGAAGAAGTGGTGGTAGAGGCCCCGGACGGCGCCCTGCACTACCGCATTACGGACATCCAAAAGCAGAAGTAACGATTTCAGACTGGGCGGAGCACTTCTGCGCCTGCCCGCAGGAAAGGATTAAAACAATATGGCAGAGAAAGACAATCATGCTCAGAACGAGCCGGCCCTCTCAGAGCTTTTACAGATCCGCCGGGATAAGCTCAAGGAGCTGCAGGAGGCGGGTCAGGACCCCTTTCAGATCACTCGCTTTGCGGTCAGTGCCAACAGCGCAGGCATCAAGGCCCAGTTTGAGGCAATGGAGGGCCAAATGGTCTCCATTGCAGGCCGCCTGATGTCCAAGCGCGGCATGGGGAAAGCCATTTTCTGCGACCTCCAGGACGGTCAGGGCAGAATACAGATCTATGTCCGGATTGACGAGTTGGGGGAGGAGCCCTTTGCCCGCTTCAAAAAGGTTGATATCGGTGATATCGTCGGGGTTGAGGGCGAGGTATTCCGCACCAAGCGGGGTGAGATCTCAGTAAAGGCCCACACGGTGACACTCCTGTCAAAATCTCTGCTCCCTCTGCCGGAGAAGTTTCACGGCCTGACAGACAAGGAGACCCGCTACCGCCAGCGGTATGTAGACCTCATTGTCAACCCAGAGGTACGGCAAGCCTTTGTGGTGCGCTCTCAGTTTATCAAGCACGTCCGGGATTTTCTGGACGGCAGGGGCTATATGGAAGTGGAAACCCCGGTTTTAAACACCATCTCCGGCGGCGCCACTGCCCGGCCCTTTATCACCCATCACAATACGCTGGACATCGACATGTACATGCGTATCGCCACTGAGCTCCCGCTTAAGCGCCTGGTAGTAGGCGGCATGGAGCGGGTCTATGAGATTGGCCGTATCTTCCGCAATGAGGGTATGGACCCCAAGCACAACCCGGAGTTTACTACAGTAGAGCTCTACCAGGCCTATGCAGACTTCAACGACATGATGGACCTGTTCGAGGAACTGCTCTCCTCCGCAGCGCGTAAGCTGACCGGAAGTTATCAGCTGTGTTGGCAGGGAGAGGAGCTGGATTTGACCCCCGGCTGGCCCAGGATGACCATGGCGGAGGCAGTCAAGCAGTATACCGGTTTGGACTTTATGTCCATAGGCAGCGACAGCGAGGCCGTTGCCGCTGCCAAGGGGATTGGCGTGGAGCTCCCAGAGGGCAAAGACCCCACTTGGGGGAATGCGCTCTATGAGTGCTTTGACCAAAAAGTAGAGAGCAGCCTGATTCAGCCCACCTTTATCACCATGCACCCGGTGGATGTCTCCCCCCTGGCCAAGCGCAGCCCCAAGGACCCGCGCCTTACTGAGCGGTTTGAGCTGTTTATCTGCCGCAGTGAGATGGGCAACGCCTTCTCCGAGCTCAACGACCCCATTGACCAGCGGGCGCGCTTCCAAAAGGAAGTGGAGGCAAGAATCCACGGCGACGATGAGGCAGGGATGATGGATGAGGACTTCCTCACCGCGTTGGAATATGGCCTGCCGCCCACCGGCGGATTGGGCATCGGGATTGACCGCTGTGTTATGATGCTCACCAATTCTGATTCGATCCGGGATGTTATTCTGTTCCCCACCATGAAACCATTAGAGTAAATAATTTACCCAGTGTAAGAGGTCCATGGCGGCCGGCCGCTGTATGGAGATCCCATACAGCGGCCTTTTGCACAGTTGAGGTTTTACAAAAGACACATTGAATCTGGTTTTGTATGCATGTGTGGGCATAGGAGATAGAAAAAGGAAATGTAGGTGGGGCTTGTGAAAAAAATAAAAACGGTAGTTAGATGGGTATTTGGAATTCTTCTTCTGCTGTTGGGGGCATTGATCGCAATTGCCGGTGCTGCGGCAGGCGTTTTATGGATTCTTTCAGGGCTCTTGATTCTACCGCCTGTCACCAAGAAGATTCCGCCGTTCAAAGGACGCCGTCCCGCTCTTATCTTTGCCTGTATCGCGCTTGTGATCGTTGGTATCGTAGCTATCCCGGAGCCGGAACCAACTGCACAGGCAGAGGCGACGCCCTCTGGAATACCACAGGATGTCTCTCCGGAGCCGTCACAAAAACCCGCCCCAGAGTCGCTTAAAATTGATACAGAGGCGCTGAGAGCGTGGGTGAATGCATCTATATCCAGCGCTGGAGACGTTACCGCCAAGGAGAGGGACCTGAAAAAGTGGCGCAGTGTTGCAGAAAAAGACTTTCTGCCTGTCTGGAAAAGCGTTGTATTAGAACATCTTGCTCCCATTGAACAGCGTATGAGTGAAGAGGATTGGGATATGGGGATATTCGATTCCCTGATAAAGTATCTGGGTGGGGCGAAGGAGCTCTATCAAAGCCTCTACGGTTCCAGCGGAACAATCAGCGAGGTAGAACGGCTTACAGACCGCCTGTCCGAATATGTCGCGGCCAATCAGGGCCTACAGGAGAAATATCCCTTTGATTTACGGACCGTCTCTCCCTCCTATGGAACCTTCTACATCACACAGCGGCTGGAAAACGCCTATTCGGACAATATCCTTGGTGCGCTGCAAAAGGAATTTGACAGCTATGAAGCGCAGGAGGAGTCAAAATGGGTTGCATATGATGTGGACTATGTACTGGATACGCCGATTCCAGGGGATACCTTCCGCATACTTCACGCGGACAGTCTGAATCCATTTACACAGTCCGGCGTATATACTGTCTGCTATTTGGATGCTGGCGAGACAACAGAGACCGTCAACCAGCAGGGCTTTCGGAATACAGTCCCTGTTTATCAGCTCATCGACTCCTCAGAGGAACTTGAGCTTGACCAGCAGTTGTATCATCAAAATCAGAGCCAATGCTGCATAGAGATTGAACGGCTGAAATACATACTCGGGGCAGAGGAATACACCGAGTTACAGGCAGATAAAGAAGATCTTTCAGACGTGATTTCCGGCGTCTATTATCAGAATGGTGATACGACCTCTGGTTCTGGTATCTGTATTGAACTTGACTACTTCTCAGGAGATCCCGCAGGGTACTTCTACTATCTGGCGGATGGAGAGCAGTTCGATGGGGGAGACTTGGTGAAAATCGCGCCCAACATCTATTTCTCCTGCGTTGTGGAGGTTGAAACCTATCTCTTCGGCTTCTCCAAGCGGGACGGAGAAATCGTCATGGACGCCTACTACAACGGAGTACATCAGAGCAGTGGAATAAAACGATAATCGACAAAATATATCAAAAGCGAGGCTGCTTTCAGGATAAGCAGCCTCGCTCTTTTGTCGCGTTTCGTTTAATCTACTTATAGGGATTAAATTCATCCGGGCCGGATTGTGGACCTGAATCATTTTGGATCTGGCGGGCGATGGTGTCATAGAAATTTGCCTCTGTAGCCATCATATAGGGGTTCAGCCACAGTCCAAGGATGCCCAGCGTAAGGGGAACCAGCAGTGCCCAGCCCAGGAAGGACAGATCCAAGACAAAGAGGGTCCATTTACGGCCCTTCATGGACAGCTTACTCTGGGTGATGGCCTCCAGGGGGGAGAGCTCCGGATAGTCCAGCAGGAAGTAATAGGTCAATCTGTAGCGATAGACAATTGACACAAGGAAGGGGATTCCACCAAAGATCAGGGCTAGTACCAGCAGGATGGACAGGAGCTGGGATTCAAAAACCAGAGCAACAGCCAGCAGAATATATAGTGGGAGAAGGACTGCCAGTTCCCACGCAAAGATAAACAGGGCGGTAAGGATGCTGGTTAAGATGACCTTGCCCGCCACGGCAAAGCCGTCCAGCAGGTTCCGATAGCCGGGCTGCTCTCCACGGGCCAGACGCAGTGTGTAGGAGGTATAGCCGAAGCCCATCACTGCACTGTAAAGGGAGAGCAGAATAGACAGGAAGAAATACAGGAGCATCCTGCCGCCGGAGAAGAAGTGCTGCATCACAACTGCGGGATCGTATCCCGCATTCAGATACTGTACAATTTCTAAGAAGGGATTTGCTACAAAAGAGCTGATCAGCCAGCTCAGGCCGCTGGTGGCCAAGAGGTAAACCAGTGTTACCAGCATGGGGTGGGGATATGCCCCCCGCATACATTGTTTGGCCTGCATTTTAGCCTCATACCGTTGAAATACCATGACATAGTTCCTCACAATTCTCACCAAAATAGTTTGCTTTCCTGTCCTTCGGGCAGGGAAACCTCCTCAACCTATATTATAGCATAGGCAGATATCGAATACAAGCGGAGGACCACATAGGACAAGGGGTAAAAAAAGTGCCCAAAGCAACTCAATTGAATTACTTTGGACACTTTTGTATGGTTACAGCGCACCGGAGGAAACCTTCGGGAAAGAAAGAGGAGCAGATTACTTCAGCTCGATCTTGGCGCCCACGTCCTCCAGCTTCTTCTTGAGCTCCTCGGCCTCGTCCTTGCCCACGCCTTCCTTGATGGCCTTGGGGGCAGCCTCGACAACAGCCTTGGCCTCAGCCAGGCCCAGGCCAGTGATCTCACGGACAACCTTGATGACCTTGATCTTCTCGGCGCCGACCTCGGCCAGGACAACGTCGAACTCGGTCTTCTCAGCAGCAGCGGTGCCGCCGTCGGCGGGAGCAGCGACCTGAGCCACGGCCACAGGGGCGGCAGCGGTGACACCGAACTCATCCTCGATGGCATGGACCAGCTCGGACAGATCCAGCACAGTCAGGGCCTTGATTTCCTCCAAAATAGCAGTTACTTTCTCGCTCGCCATGGTAGTATACCTCCAATATAAAAATAAGTTGTTTTTGTTGTACGGGACTTAACCGGCCTTCTGATCGGCCACGGCCTGAAGGGCACGGGCGAGACCGCTGATGGTGGCGTCCAGGGAGACGGCCAGACCGCGGACAGGACCCTGCATGGCAGAGAGCAGCATGGACAGCAGGACCTCCTTGCTGGGCAGGGCGGCCAGTGCCTTGACCTCTTCCACGCCAATGGCCTTTCCATCTACAAAACCGGCCTTAATGGTGAATTTCTCGCCGTTCATCTTCTTGGCGAACTCAGCCACCACACGGGCGGGAGCTGTGGGATCGTCGGCGCTGACGGCCAGAGAGGTGGTGCCCTCCAGAACAGAGGAGAGTTCCTCCAAACCGGCCTCCTTGACGGCAAAACGGGTCAAGGTATTTTTCACAACGGCATAATCCACGCCGTTTTTGCGCATTTCGGTACGCAGCGCGGTATCTTCCGCGACGGTAATGCCCTTATAGTCTACCAGTACACCGCCAGCAGCGTTCTGGAGCTTCTCGGTCAACGCGGCCACGATAGCCTGCTTCTCGCTCAAAATCTTCTCATTTGGCATTCTTGTTTCACCTCCGTTGCAGCGCACAAAAAAGTGCTGTCTTCACGTCCAAGACATGAAGACAGCACGAACTAGTAACTAGACATGACTGCTTCCTCGGCAGGATTTATGCCGGATACCGGCACCTGCTGTCTCTGGAACGCGGCTCTTATTATATCAGCGGGGAATTTCCCTGTCAAGCACTTTTTCCATTTCTCCCCGCACCAGAGGCTTGGGGAGAAAGCGGGGTTCCATTACACCAGCCGGGCGGCGTTGATCTTCACACCGGGACCCATCGTAGAGGCGCATACGCAGCTCCGGATGTACTGTCCCTTAGCAGCGGCAGGCTTGGCCTTGACAATAGCACCCATCAAAGCGTTGAAATTCTCGGTGAGCTTTTCGGCGCCGAAGGACACCTTGCCGATGGGGCAGTGGATGATGTTGGTCTTGTCCAGACGGTACTCCACCTTACCTGCCTTGATCTCCTTGACGGCCTTTGCCACGTCTGGGGTGACGGTGCCGGCCTTGGGGGAAGGCATCAGGCCCTTGGGGCCCAGGAGTTTACCCAGACGGCCTACCACACCCATCATGTCAGGGCTGGCCACGACCACATCATAGTCGAACCAGTTCTCCTGCTGGATCTTCTGCACCAGGTCCATCTCACCGACGAAATCAGCGCCCGCCTCCTTGGCGGCCTCCGCCTTGTCGCCCTTGGCGAAGACCAGGACGCGCTGAGTCCGGCCTGTGCCGTGGGGGAGGACGATAGCGCCGCGGACCTGCTGGTCAGCGTGGCGGGAGTCTACGCCCAGCTTGACGTGCAGCTCGACGGTCTCGTCAAACTTGGCCGGGGCGGTCTTGACGACCAGCTCCATGGCCTCGGTGGTCTCATACAGAGTGGCCTTGTCAATCTGCTTGGCACTCTCTACATATTTCTTGCCTCTAAACATTGCGAAAACCCTCCTTTCCTTACTCGCCCACCACGACGCCCATGGAGCGGGCGGTGCCGGCGATCATGCTCATAGCAGCCTCAATGCTGGCGGCGTTGAGATCGGGCATCTTCAGCTCGGCGATCTTACGCACATCCTCTTTGCTGATGGTGGCCACCTTGGTCTTGTTGGGGACGCCGGAGGCCTTGTCCAGGTTGCAGGCTTTTTTAATCAGCACGGCGGCAGGAGGGGTTTTGGTAATAAAGGTGAAGGAGCGGTCGGCGTAAACGGTGATGACCACGGGAATGATCATGCCGACGTCGTTCTTGGTACGCTCGTTAAACTCCTTGGTAAACGCGGCAATGTTGACGCCGTGCTGGCCCAGGGCGGGGCCCACGGGGGGCGCCGGGGTGGCCTTGCCGGCGGGAATCTGTAATTTGACGAAACCTACTACTTTCTGTGCCATTTGAAACAGCACCTCCTACGATAATGTGGTTGGAACGGCGCGGCCTGCCCGGCACGCGCCTCCCACGGTGCGGGGAAGCCCCCCGCCTTATGCCTCGATGGCCTCTACCTGGTCGAGCTCCAGCTCCACTGGAGTCTCCCGGCCAAACATGGAGACCACCACCCGGACCTTGCTCCGGTCCAGGTCGATCTCCTCCACGGTCCCCAGAAAGGACTCCAGGGCGCCGTCTGTAATCTTGACATTGTCACCAACCGCGTAACCCACGACTACCTCGCGCTTTTCCACGCCCAGGGAGGCGATCTCCTCCTCGGTCAGAGGGATGGCCTTGTTGCCGGAGCCCACAAAGCCGGTGACACCTCGAACGTTGCGCACCAGATGCCACGTCTCGTCGGTCATGACCATCTTGACCAGCACATAGCCGGGGAAGACCTTGCGGTCCACGGTCTTTGGGCCGTTG
>JAAWBF010000061.1 GCA_022792555.1 Oscillospiraceae bacterium | reverse complement strand
GTCCTTCTCCAGCATGGTCCAGGTGGGACGGAAGCGGTTAAAGAAGGTGGCCAGCTGGGCGGTAATGTTCATCTCATAGACCGGGGAGGCCACGATCATCCCGTCGCACTGGTAGACTTTCTCGTACAGCTCGGTCATCCCATCGTCATAGACCGGGCATTTGGTGTCGTGCTCCCGGACGCACTTGTTGCAGTGGATACAGAAATTCAGCTTCCGGCCCCGCAGCTCGATGAGCTCGGTTTCAATCTCCCCGGTGGCCTCGGCGGCCTCCAGCGCGGCCTTGAGCGCGGTGTAGGAGGATTTTTTGCGGGGACTCCCGCAGATGCCCAAAATACGATACATTACATACCCGTCCTCTCTTTTATCTTTTACTCCGGTTTCCCGCCCTATAGGCGGGAAACCGGATACTTTTTAGCGTTTGCCGGTGTGTTCAGGATGACTCCCGCAGAGCTGCTAAGATTTTCTCCGGGGTGACGGGGAGATCCCCCAGTTCAGTTCCCAAAGCGTCATTGACCGCCCCCACCAGGGCAGGGACTACCGGTACGATGGACGCCTCTCCAATGCTCTTCCCACCGTAGGGCCCCCCGGCCTCGTAGTTATCCACAAAGGCGACCTCAAGGCGGGGCAGGTCGGAGGCGCGGGGCAGACGGTAGCGCTTGAAGTTGGCGTTGCGGGGCTTCCCCTGGGCATCCAATTGGATCCCCTCAAAAAAGGCCATACCCAGCCCCATCAAAATCGCCCCTTGAATCTGTCCCTCCAGCAGCAGGGGATTGAGCGGTGTCCCTACATCGCACATGGCGAGGTAGTCCTGCACCTGTACTGCGCCTGTCTGGGTGTCCACCCGGACGGCGGCAAAGTGCGCCCCGTAGGACCCAGCGTTGGTGTCTGAACAGTAAGAGACTGTCTCAATCAGCTTGCGCTTTTGGACTTCATAGGCAAAGAGGGCCAGATCAGCGCGGGTAACGGCGTCCTTGCCCTCCGTCCGGTAGCGCCCATCCTCCAATATGACCTGATCTACCGGGCAGTTTAGCAGATCGGCAGCGGTGGTCCGCAGGGCCTGCTCCATCTGCCGGGCCGCTGTCTCCACTGCCGCCCCCCCAGACCAGGTGTTCCGGCTGGCCCCCGCGCCCATGTCATAGGGACAGCTGTCGGTATCCGAGTGGGTAAGGACCACCTGCTCCATGGGCATTTGCAGGGTTTCAGCGACAATCTGCTTGATCAGCGTATAGGTCCCCGCCCCGTGGTCGGTCAGACCAGTACGCAGTAAGATGGTTCCATCCTCGTGGAGCATCAGCTCGGCCACCGTGATATCCGGGGCGAAGGGGGCGACGCCGTTGCCGTGGAGCCCCACTGCCACCCCGCAGCCATAGCGGTAGCGCCCGTCCTCCGAGCACTTAGGGTTTTTTTGACGTTCCTGCCAGCCGAAGCGCTCGGCGCCCTGGAGGAGGCAGGCGCGCACCTGGGCGCTGCCCAGGCTGCCGCTGCCCGTTGGATCCTGATCCCCAGGGGCTACCAGGTTTTTGGCCCGAAAAGCCACCGGATCCATCTGGATCGCCTTGGCCGCCTTGTTCATAAGCAGCTCCAGCGCGGTAAATACCTTGGGAGAGCCAAAGCCCCGCATCGCGCCGCCCACCAGGCTGTTGGTATACACCGCCCTGCCGTGGAACCGCATATTAGGCGCCCGGTAGAGCTTGAACATCTTGCCGCACATCGCCGCCTGGACATTGATGGAGCCGCCGCAGTAGGGGCCCGCGTTCTGGTAGGAGGTGATGGAGAAGCCCTGCATCGTGCCGTCCCAGTCCACAGCCATGGCGCCGTAGAGCCTCATGGCGTGGCGGGTGTAAGTACTGACCATGGATTCGGTCCGGTTGTACCGGATCTTGACGGGCCGTCCTCCGGCCTTTCGGGACAGGAGCAGGGCCAGCGGCTCCAATAAGATCCCGTCCTTCCCGCCGAAGGTGCCGCCTATGATACTTCCATGGAGATGAATCTTGCTGTAGGGCAGACCAAAGATCTTCCCCAGCATGATCTGTACCCGGTGGACCCCCTGCTGGGGCTCCCACACCTCCAGCTCATCTCCGCGGCCCCAGCGGGCCACACAGATATGGGGCTCAATGGCCCCATGGTGGATCATGGAAGTTGCGGTGGTGTTCTCCACCACCACGGGGGCATGAGCCAGAGCGGCGGCTATGTCCCCACAGGATGCGACCTGCTCCTTGAGCAGATTTCCCTCCGGATAGACCAGGGGCGCGTCCGGCTTGAGGGCCTCCTCCGGGTCAAAGACGGCGGGCAGAGGCTCATACTCAACTTGAATCAGCTTGAGGGCCTGCTGGGCGATGGCCTCAGTCTCGGCGGCCACCGCAGCCACCTCGTCCCCCACATGCCGGACGGTATCGTCCAGCACCCGCTCGGTAGCGGGGAGGGGGTCCCCAGCCCAGCGCATAATCCGGTTGAACCGCACCGCCGGAGCGTCTAGGTGGGTGATCACCGCCTGGACCCCTGGCAGGGCCTCGGCCCGGCTGGTGTCGATGGATTTAATTCTGGCGTGGGCAACGGGACTATGCAGCACCTTCCCCCAGAGCAGGCGGGAGAATGAGAGATCGTCTGTATACAAGGTCTCCCCTGTGACCTTCTGAATAGCGTCGGCCACTGGGGTGGGCTGGCCGATACAGGTTCCCACATACCGCTTCATCGGGCCGCCTCCTCTCGGAGCAGAGAAGCCGCCAGCTCCACCGCCTCCACAATCTTTTCATATCCGGTACACCGGCACAGATTTCCCTCCAGGGCGGCGGCGATCTCCGCCCGGCTGGGGTCCGGGTTTTGCCCCAGCAGAGCGAGGGTGGTCATTACCATACCTGGGGTGCAAAACCCGCACTGGATGGCCCCGGCGTCCACAAAGGCCTGCTGGACCGGGTGGAGCTGCTCCCCTCGGCTGACCCCCTCGATGGTGAGGATCTCTTTTCCCTCCAGGTTCCTGGCCAGCAGAACGCAGGAATTCTCCGCTTTGCCGTCCACCAGGACCTTGCACGCCCCGCAGTCGGCGGTGCCGCAGCCGTATTTCGTCCCCGTGAGGTGCAGGACCTCCCGCAGGACGTGGAGCAGAGTCCAGCGCTCCTCTACCTGAAGTTGGTAATCCATGCCGTTGATGTGCAGTGTAATCTCCTTCATCTTGTGTGCTCCTTTCAAGCGGAAAATGCAGTATTTGCCAATTTCCGCCCAAAAAGAAACGGGCGGCATGCAAACACGCCGCCCTGATGAAGCCGTGCGATGGCTGTATCTCGGTTAATAAGTATATTGTACTACAAATCTAGGTGAAATGCAAGCCAAAGTTTGCGCGCTTTGGTCACAATTGTCCCTCCGGCAGCTCCTCATCCACACAGCCCTCCGCCGTCTCAGCCAGGAGCTTGAGCCGAATTGGGGTGATGGGGACCCGGATGCTGCCAGGCAGGAAGCGGTCTATTGGCAGGCTGTAGTAGACACTGAGCATCTGGGCCACCAGACGGCGGCAGGTTCTCCCTTGGCAAAAACCCATCCCGGCCCTGGTGCGCTGCTTGACCTCATCCAGCGTACTGGCCCCCTGGCGAATGGCCGCTACGATCTCCTCCCGCGTTACCTCCTCACAGCGGCAGACAATCTCCTCGCTCATAGAAAAAATACCTCCTCCTTAGCCGTACGGCGTCTGGCTCCGAAGGGGCCCTGACGCAGGCTGTCCAGACGGTCCTGGACCTCCTGACACCGACGGCTGTATACCGCAGGGTCCAGCAGGCCCAGCTTATAGGCACACCCCAGGCCGGCCATACGCCCCTCATCCAGGGCGGTGCTGGCTTCCTCGATTCCGGCCAGATCCCCCGCTACCAGGATATGGGGATTGCTGGTCTCCATCCGGGCATTGTGCCGGGGCAGCAGTCCGCCCAGAGGGCCGGACCAGACCAGCTCACACTGAGCGGCAGCGGCCAGCTCCATCCGCGGGTTGAGGCCCACGGCCAGACAGAGGGTATCACAGGGGAGGAGCCGGCGGCTGTCCGGGATGGGCTGTCCGGCGGCATCCAAGGCGGCCAGCTCCACACCCTCCAGGCAGGAATCCCCCAGGGCCTGAACGACGGTGTGTCCCGTGAGGATGGGGACCCCCGCCCGCTGTACCTTTCCGGCGTGGACGGCGTAGCCTGTAATCTCCGGCATGGCCTCCACAACGGCCTGGACCTGGACCCCCGCCTGGAGAAGCTGGTAGCTGACGATCAGGCCCACATTCCCCGCCCCCACCATGACGGCCTCCCGGCCGGGCAGAACGTGCTGGAGATTGACCAAAGTCTGGGCCGCCCCGGCGGTCATGACGCCGGGGAGAGTACAGCCCGGAAAGCTGACTGCCCGCTCGGCGGCCCCGGTGGCTAGCACCAGATAGTTCCCCCAGCGGCGGGTACTAGTGGTCTCGTCGGTGGAGGTGACACTGCCGTCCGGGAAGATCCCCCACACCCGCTGTCCTAACCCCAGCGTTACCCCGGCCTCTGCCGCTTCCTGGAGGAGCATCTGGCCGATGGCGTACCCGCGGGTCCCGGCGTGGTGGGCCTGGGAGCCGAAAAACTTGTGGATCTGCTTAAAGAGCTGGCCCCCTGGCCGGTCATGCTCGTCCAGCAGGAGGACACGGGCCCCCGCACGTCCCGCCTCAATGGCGGCCCCCAGTCCGGCGGGCCCTGCACCCACAACAATCACATCATAGCGTTCCACAGTTCCCTCCGTTTCCCTCCTGGGTTTGGATGACCATCCCCTCCCGGACACGGGTGACACAGGTGCGCACATTGGGCTTGCCGTCCACCACCATCACACAGTCGGTACACTGGCCAATGCCGCAGAAGATCCCTCTAGGCTGGCGCCGCTTGGCGGTGTGCCGGAAGACCCGTATCCCGTGTGTTGTAAGGGCGGCTGCGATGGTATCCCCCAGCCGGGCCTCTATGGGACATCCGTCCACTGTGATATGGACCACCGGTCGCTCCTCCAGGGGCAAAATGGGGTGTTCTGTCAGGTACTGCATGGCGTTTGCTCCTCTCCGGTCCGGTCGGGGGAAAAGTGCGCATCCCACACACGCCCATGATGTATAGCCTCCGCCAGATGGAGAGCCACGGCGGGGGCGGTAGTAAAGGCCCCTTTAAATCCGGCCACAGTAAAGAAATTGGGGACCGCCCGGCTGAATCCGAAGACCGGCAGGCCGTCCGGGGTAAAGGGGGTGACACAGGCCCAGGCCCGGACAATCTCCAGGTCCTCCAGGGTGGGGAAGTAGCGGAGAAAGCGCTTTGCCACCAGGCACAGGCCGGGCAGAGTGACCTCCCGGCTGTCCACCGGGGCGTCCTCGGTGGCCTGGGCGAT
>JAAWBF010000060.1 GCA_022792555.1 Oscillospiraceae bacterium | reverse complement strand
GCTGCGCCTGCTGGCGGGTACCTATGGTACGGTGGGACACACCGGAACCGAACGCTCGTGGAGACCATGTAAGACCTCGCTGGTGCAGGCTGCGGTCGCGGAACCGAGAATCCCCCGGCTTTATGTGGGGAGTGTCAAAGTTCACAGTCCGCCGCTCCCCTCTGGGGAGCGGCACCGATGCGGCCTGCGCATCAACCGCGATTCTCTCCAGTCAAATGATATCATACCATACTACACCCAGTTTGGGACGTGGTATATCGGTTCTTTAGGGAACTTTTAGAAAAGCGGGAGAGGGAGCCGTCTTCTTATCGGATAGTCAAAATCCCGTCAAACCCAGACATTTCTAGTACAGACATCACCTGGTCTTGAATATGTACCAGCTCCATAGCGGCACCCTTCGCAGCAGCGGTCTTTTGTCCGATCAGGAGGGCACGCAGACCGGCGCTGCTAATATACGGAACTTTTTCAAAGTCCAAGGTAAGCAGCTTGGCACTCTGAAAAATCCGTAAAATCTCGGCTTGAAGCTGCGGGCTGGTATTGGTGTCTACACGTCCCTCTATCGCGAGGGTGGTATGTGTGCCGTCCTGGGTTGGTGTAACAGTCACAGTTCTACACTCCTTGTATCTAGTTTCCATTCCATAAGATAAGCGGCGCTTGATACCCGTTCCGGTCCTGTATGCCGCTACTGTGAGGTATTATAGCATATAGGATGTCTAGTTTCAAATATTCTCGACACAGGGGCGGGAATTGTATAGGACAGACAGAATTGCCCCACCGAAAAATTTCCTTTTCGGCGGGGCAGGGTGTTTCAGCTATAGCAGGATATACAGGAGAAGGGCCATTAAGCCAATGCCAGCTAGAATCAGGTCGAAGGAGAAGGTCTCCTCCACCAGGAAACGGCGGGCTTTTTTTCCGTAGCTGCCGAAGTTCTCGTCCTTCTTGGGCTGGAAGCGCGCAGGGGCGCGGGTGAAGAGGATTTTCTCCCCAATCAAAACGAAAACTTCCCCAACGGAGGCCAACAGCCGGCCGCACAGAGCACCGATAAAACTCAGCTTTTGTAGGAAGGGACGGTATACCAGCTCCTCCAAATCCAGCTTCTCAGGCCAGAGATTCAGATAGGGACGCTTGCTGGCGGGGTTTCTGAGACAGCTGCGGATCACAATCAGATAGACCGCCGCACCGATGGCCAGGGAGATACAGGCTCCCTTTAAATTGACCCAGGCGAAGTAGTGGACCGCATGGCCGTGGTCCGCCCCTAAAAAGCCGCCCGCCCACTGGGCGATGGACTCCATCGTGAGGTTGGGCATGAGACCCAGCAGGAGCAGGGCTCCGCCCCCACAGGCCAAGACAATCTGGGTTCCGCGGGACATATAGGACTTTACAGGGGGGAATTCCTGTGTCCCGCGCTCCAGGAATACGGCCACGAACAGCTTGGTCATATAGGCCGCGGTCAGCCCGCCGGAGAAGAGGAAGAGCCATTCCACCGCCTGGAAGGGGGCAGCGGAGGCCCCCACGTGGTGGAGCATGTGAATATACTCCACAATGCTCTCATGGAGCAGGGTCTTACTGACATAGCCGGAGAAGCCAGGCACACCGGCGATGGAGGCGGCCCCCAGGAAAAAAGTCACCTTCAGCCAGGGCTTATTCCGCCCCCAGCCGCGGATATCGTTTAAATCCAGGGCGTGGGTCCCCATGTAGATCACGCCGGCGGCCACAAAGAGGACCAGCTTAATCAGCGCGTGGTTCATCATGTGAAGCACAGTTCCCCAGGCTGCCAGGGCATTTTCCCCGTAGAGATAACCCTGCATGGCTACTCCGATGAGAATAAAGCCGATCTGAGACATAGAGGAGCAGGCCAGGGTGCGCTTCAGATCGATTGAGAAGACGGCCAGCACCGCCCCCAGTACCATAGTGATCACACCTAGGCCCAAAATCACCTGATTCCAGGGCAGATCTGCCCAGAAGAGATACCGGGAGACGATAAGGACGCCAAAGATGCCGCTCTTGGTCAGAATACCGGACAGCAGGGCGGAGGCGGGCGCCGGAGCTACAGGGTGGGCCTTGGGGAGCCAGATGTGCAGGGGGAACATTCCCGCCTTGGCGCCAAACCCTACCAGACAGCAGCCCCCTGCTGCGTAGAGCCAGGGTCTCTGCTCTGCTGGGAGGGCGGAAACCGCCTGGGAGAGCTGGTCCAGGGTGAGGGTCCCCAGAAGCTGCTGGAGGAGGAGCAGTCCGGCCAGGATGGACATGCCGCCGATGACGGCCACTGCCAGATAGGTCTCCCCGGCCCGCAGAGCGCCGGGGGTCCCCTCCTGAACCACCCACACATAGGAAGTAAAGGACATCATTTCAAAGAAGACGAAGAGGGTAAAAAGATCGGCGGCTAGGAATACCCCCATGAGCGTCCCCAGGGTCATCAGCCAGAACAGATAAAACCGGCTACAATCACCGCCATGGGAGAAGTAGGTGGGACACAGCTGCCCGGTCCCCGCCCAGAGGACCGCCGCCAGGACCGCCAACAGGGTGCGCAGGCTTCCCGCCGTAAAGGACAGGCCAAAGCCGCACACACCGGGTAGCTGAACGGATCCCCCCTGGAACCAGAGCAGCAGCAGGGCGCCCAGCAGCTCGGCCAGGGGCAGGGCCTGCACACAGAGGTCCCGGAGCTTGGGAGAGCCCAGCTTTCCCAGCGGGAAAATCGCCAGCCCTGCCGCCAGGGGGAAGAAGATCAAATACAGTAACAGTCCCTGTTGCATGAAATACCCCCCTTATATCTGCCCCTGGCCCACCAGCTGCAAAAAACTGATGATCGGATTGGAACACAGAGCCAGAATTACCCCTGCGGCGGCCAACAGGACCAGCGGTACCCGCATCGCCAGACTCAAGTCGGAAATTTGAGACAGCGCCTCTTGATCCAGCTTTCCGATGGGGAAGTAGACACGGGCCAGAATGGTAATGAGATAGAGGGCGGTCAGCAGAGTGGAGAGGATCAGCGCCCCGATGCCGCAGTAGGCCAGCGGATTTTCTGAGGCCACCGCTGCGCTGGCAATCATCCACTTTCCAGCAAAGCCACCCAGGGGCGGCACCCCGATCAGTCCAAAGGACACCACGGTAAACACCCCAAATACCACCGGCATCACCCGGCCAAAGTCCTCCATCTGATAGACATACTCCCGTCCGCTCCGGTGGATGATGGCCCCGGCGCAGCAGAACATGGTGATCTTCAAAAAGGCGTGGAATACCATGTGGGTCAGCCCCCCTACCAGCCCTCCGGAGGTCATCACGGTCAGGGAGAACAGGATATATGAGAGGTTGCTCACTGTAGAGAAGGCCAGACGGCGTTTGAGATGAGGGGTGCGCAGTGCCCGGGCCGAGCCGTAGACAATGGTGATAATGGTGGCCCACATGACCACTGTCTGGGCCCATGTCCCCCGCAGGAAATCGGCTCCAAATCCGAAGTAGATAAGCCGCATCACCGCAAAGGCCCCCGCCTTAACCACCGCCACCGCATGGAGAAGAGCGGACACCGGCGTAGGCGCTACCGAAGCATCAGGCAGCCATCCGTGAAAGGGGAAGATGGCAGCCTTTACACCAAAGCCGAAAAAGGCCGCCACAAAGACCAACAATAGGGTGTGCTCCTGGCCCGCCGTCCGGGTGGGGTCCAACAGTCCGCCGTAGGTGAAATTCAAGTGCCCAATGCCGTAATTGACCAGAAAGACGATCCCGATGAAAGCAAAGGACGCACCAGAGAGGGAGTAGACCACATACTTCCGTCCGGCATACTGGGCCTTCTCATCCATGGCGTGCATGACCAGGGGGAGAGTGCTCAGGGTCAGCAGCTCATAGAAGAGATACAGAGTCAGAAAGTCCTCTGAATAGGCGATTCCCACCACCACGCCGTAGGCCATCAGCCAGAACCCGAAAAAGCGGGTCTCGTGGCCCTCATGGGACATGTAGTCCAGAGCATACAGGGTGACCAGAGGCCACAGGAAGGAGACAATCCCCCCATATACCATGGAGGCTCCGTCAATCCGCAGGGAGATGGAGTAATGGGGCGAGAAGCGCACCAGGGTGCAGGCCAGGGACTCCATTCCCTGGGACCAGCTCAGAAAAATACACAGGAAGGAGAGCACAGAGGTCAACAGCACCGATGCCATAATATAGAAGCTGCGTACCCGGCGGTCCTGGAACTGGGCAATCAGCAGCCCCAGCCCCAGTAGCACAGGGACTAGGATGGGCAAGAACAAGAAATAGTGCATGGAGGACCTCCCTTTTACACGGATCTCAGTTGTCTGCATCGGGCTCGATATCCCTATCGGCTTTGACGGCTGTACACCCGTCCGTTAAAGTCAGTATCAGAACAGCGTGCCGGCTAATTTGCCCAACCAGTCAATCAGTCCGGCGGGGAGGAGGCCCAGCAGGACACACAGTACGGCCAGTAAGATCAACGGCCAGTACATCAGCGGTCCCACCTCCTGCCTGGCCTGGACTGGGAAGTCCCGGCCGGGGAAAAATCCCATAACCACAATGGACAGCAGATAACCCGCCGTCAACAGGGCTGAGACAATCAGTACGATCATGCCCGCAACGCCGAAGCCCCCCACCTGGGCCGCAAGTCCGGCGGACAGCAGATACCACTTGCTGATTGCCCCTGCCAGCGGCGGAATGCCCACCAGGGACAGCCCCGCCAGGGTGAAGCACCACAGGGTCACCGGCATCCGCTGGCCAATCCCTCGGAGCTGATCCACCCGTGTGTACTCGGTGGCGAAGATAATCGCCCCCGCAGCCAGGAAGAGGGTATCCTTGGCCACCGCATGGAATACCGCCTGACACAGGGCGGCCTGGACTCCCGCTGGCGTGAGCAACAGCAGGCCAAAGAGCACATAGGATACCTGGCTGACTGTGGAATAGGCCAGCCGCCGTTTGAGCAGTTTTTCCCGATAGGCCAGCATGGACCCTACAAAGATGGTACACAGGGCCAAGGTCAGCAGAACATACTGAGGCCAGGTCCCCTGGAGAAACCCAGGGCTGTACATATAGTAGGTGACACGGATGACCGCCAGTACACCGCCCTTGGTGATCAGGCCGGAGAGCACGGCGGAGGCAGGGGCGGGGGCCACTGGATGGGCGGCGGGGAGCCAAGCCTGCATGGGCATCAGGCCCGCCTTGGCCCCAAAGCCCACAATCATCAGGCAGTAAACAACAAGCAAAAGCGTCTGGTGGGACTGGGCACTGGACGCCAGTGACCCGCCGGCCACAAAGCTGGGGGAGGTCAGGTGGGCAGAGACGAAGAAATACCCCGCCAGAGCCATCCCCGCACCGAAGACGGAGTACCCCAGGTATTTAAAGCCAGCCCGCCGGGAGATACGGGACGGGGTGTGGAGGACCAGGGGTACAGTGATCAGGGACATGATCTCAAAGAACATGTACAGGGTGACGAAGCTGTCCGACATGGCAAGCCCCATGAGCGCGCCCAAGGTCATGGTATAAAAGCCCAAAAACTGGGCCTCCCGTCCCTCATGCTTGATATAGGGAAAGGAGAAGACCAGCACGGGAACCCAGATCCCGGCCATCAGTGCCAGAAAAAATTTGGCCAGGCCATCGTTGCGCAGCGCCAAATGCTGGCTGCCCTGGATAACCAGCAGCTCCAAGCGCTGCTCCGGCAGGACGCAGACCAGCAGGGCCAGTGCCGCCGTCACCAGGACTACCGCCAAGGCCAGACGGTTTCTTCTCTCTTCCATTGTCTGACGGAATACGAAGATCCCACCTGCCAAAGGCAGCAGGACCGGCAGCAGCAATACCATGGCTGTCACCTCACCACCAAGCGTTAGAGTCTGTACAGAGGCCCTCCCCCGCCTTGCGGAGAGAAGGAGAACGGATCAAAAGAGCCGGACACCGGCCTCAATGATATCGAGGATCGAATGATAGAAAATACCCAGAACAAAGACCCCCGCAGTCAGCACCACAGCCGCCGACCGGAACGGGGTGTCCACCGCCAAATCCTCCGTCCGGACATCGGCCAGAATTGTAGTCTCCTCCTCGGCGGGGGGGCGGATCCAGATGGAGAGGAGGGCCGGGACATAATACAGCGCATTCAGAACGGTGGACAGGGAGATGGTCAACAGGGCCAGCGCAGTCCGGTTGGTGGACAGGGAGGCGCTGGAAAAGTACAGCTTGGACACAAACCCGCCAAATAGGGGAATCCCCAGCATAGACAGCGCACCTACAGTAAAGCCAATACCGGCTGCAATGTCGCGGTAGGCACTGCCCCGCAGGTTCCGCAGGCTCTTGTGGTGGCCGGTCACGGCGGACAACCGTCCGGCACAGCAGAAGAGGAGGGGCTTGCAGCAGGCATGGACAAGAATATGGAAGCAGGAGGCCACCATACCGGCAGATGTCCCCAGCCCCAATCCCATATAGATATACCCAATCTGCGCCACTGAGGAATAGGCCAGCATCCGCTTAATGTGCTGTTCCCGCATGGCCTTAATGGAACCAAAGGCCATCCCCAGCAGACCGAAGATAAAAAGCATATTGGTGATCCCCAGCTCTACCAGCAGCTCCAGGGAGAAGACCCGTACCGTCAGGGCCATCAGCAGGACGATATACCCCTTGAGCACCAGGCCGGAGAGCATGGCCGAGGAGGCCGTAGTCGCCCCGCCGTGGGCGCCGGGCAGCCAGGTATGAAAGGGAAACATGGCGCTTTTGACCCCAAGCCCCGCCACAATCAGCCCCACTGAGACCGTCAACGGCAGACGGTAAGCCTCGGAAGCCCGGAGGGCCAGCACCGCCTGGGCCTGGGGGGGCATGAGCAGGTGGCCGGTGATCCCCATGAAAAAGGCTACCCCGATGAGGAACATCCCTGACCCAAGCAGGCTCATAAACAGATATCGGATGGTGGCCACCAGATTGGGGCCGTTGTCCTTGGCCATAACCAGGGCGCAGGAGGAGATGGTGCAGATCTCAATGAACACATAGCCGGTAAACAGGTCGTTGGTATAGGTCAGAGCCAGGAGAGACGCCTGCAGCAGGTTGACCATCACGAAATAGAGGTTTAACTTCTCCGGCAGGATGTCGTGAAAGAGATCCCGCTCTCCTCCCAGCAGCGCCATAGCGGTGATGAGGCAAAAGGCGGTAGCAAACAGGGCCTGAAGGGGGCCGCACCGAATGGCGTTTCCAAAGGGGATGGAAAACCGGCCCATCAGGTAGTCAAAGCTCAGATCACCCAGATAGGTGTATTCCAGAACAAGCCCGCTGCACACCGCATTGATCAGGGCAACCACCAGCGTCAACTGATAGGCTGTGCGGCCCTTGTGGAGAGCGCCGCATATAATCCCCGCGATCATGGAGAGGAAAATGGTCAGAAAGGGGAGATTTTCCATGTACGGATGCATCAGTCATCCTCCTTTCCCGTCCGTTCCCGCAGTTCTCGCAGATCGATGGTGCCGTACTGCTGGTAAATGCGTTGGATCAACGCCAGGGAAAAGGCCGTAATGGAGACCGAGACGACGATGCCGGTCAACACCAGGCCGCTGGGGATGGGGTTGATGTACTGGGCGGCCTGTGCGCCCTCCGTTACCACAGGGGCAACCCGTCCGCTGATATACCCCAGGGAGGCCAGCAGCAAAAATACGGCGGCGTCCATGATGTTGAACCCCACTACTTTTTTGACCAAATTCTGTTGGAGCATCACGTTCAAAAACCCAATTCCGAACAGAATCACAGCGGTGACAGCATAGCGGTTCTGCAAAACGGTCTCCAGCATAATGTTACCCCTTCCCAAACGGGGAGCTCCCCATGAAATCTTAGAACTTACAGCTCTCCTCTGGAGAACAGCGCGAAGAAACCATAGATGGTACAGGCCACCACCAGACCCACCGCCAAATCAATCAGCATGGTCATCCCGGTCAGATAGTTGGGCAGGCCGTTGGCCCCCAAAAAGATGTTGACCCCGTACAGCCCGGCGTAGAGCAGCAGGCCAAAGGTACGCACAGCGCTGTAGACCCGCCGGGTCAGCAGGGCCTGAACACGCCCCGCCCCAAAGGCCAGGGAGGAGAGGATCAGTCCCGCCCCCAGAACGGTCCCCCCGGAAAAGCCGCCCCCTGGCGAACGCTCTCCGTTGAGGAGCATATAGATGGCAAACAGAAAGAGCACGGGAACCAGAATCCGGGCCGCCTGCTTTAAAATCGTATCTTGGTGGCTCTTGAGCAGGGTATCCTCTCTGGCCCGCTGGGCCAAATCCTGCTTGTTGGTGTTTTTTTTGTCCTGGAGCACTAAAATCATCACCGCAGCCACGGCGAGGAAGAGCACACAGCTCTCCCCTAACGTGTCAAAGCCGCGGTAGTTGAGGATCATAGCAGTCACGATATTTTCTGCGCCTGTCTCCTCGTAACCGCGCTCCAGATAGCGCTGGGCAACCTCGTTGTGCATGGGGTTGTCCGGCTGTCCAAAGGGGGGCATGGTCAGCACCACCGCCATGAGTACCGCCACCAGGGTGAGCCCCAGCAGACCCGCTCCGATGGGATAGCGGTTTAAAAACCAGCGCAGACGGTGTTTCTCCCGCCGCTCGTGCTCTTCCTCCGTGGGACGGCGGAAGGTGACAGAGGAGCGCTGCTCCATAACGAACAGGGACCGGTCCTTAAATTCCCGCTCGCCGTCCACCCAGGCGGTAAGCCGCTGGCGCCAATTCTTTTTGACAGGTTTCTCAGCCATCGTCCGTTCCTTTCAGCGCATGGATTTTTTTCAGAGTCAGGAAAAACAGAATGCTGGTGATCCCCGCGCCTACCGCCGCCTCTGTAATAGCCAGGTCCGGGCTTTGCAGAATGCTCCAAACCAGGGCCATCAGCAGGGAATAGGCCATATATACAATCACAGTTACCAGCAGGCGCTTACAAAGCGGGGCGGCCGCCGCACAGACGATCAGGCCGAATAATAAGATCCACTCCAGCAGATTCATCGCTCTTCCACCTCAAACTCCTGCCTGCTGCCTGTCCAGAGCTCCATCTCAGCCAACAGGTGGCTGGAAACTGGGCTGGTGGTCCACAGGAACAAAAAGATCAGCGCAATTTTTACCGTAGCCAGAGACCAGCGGTGGAGGAACATCAGCCCCACCAAAATACAGAAGATCCCAAGGGCATCACCAACGGCGGCGGCGTGCATCCGGTTCAGCGCACAGTCAAACCGGAACAGGCCCAGTACCGCAGTCAAAAAGGCGAACAGGCCAAAGGCCAGAAAGACCAGCCCAAGGACTGACGCCAGTGCTTGAAGGATGCTCACAACTACCGCCCCCCGCTCTCATTTTTCTTGTGCCCTGCTTTTTTCCGGTTTCCCTGCTGCAATATCACCAGCCGGGAGACTACGACCACCGTGAGGAAGCTCAAGAGCGCATAGATAAGGGCCACGTCCACCAAAAAATCCTCTTGAAACCACACCGACAGGAGGACCAGCTCTCCAACCACCAGGCTGTTGATGACATTGACCGCGATAATACGGTCGGTAAACCGGGGGCCCAGAATTGCCCGGATCAGCGCGGCAAACATCAGCAGTGCCAAGATCACGGCGGCCCCAGCCAACAGGATGTCGATTATTTGCGCCACGACGACCCCTCCATCTGCTCCAGCCGCCGCTGGAATGTGCTGTTCTCAATCCCCTCTGCCAGGGAGGCGTCCAAGGCGTGGACACCAAAGGTCCCATCCTTCATGTGGACTGTGATGGTGCCAGCGGTCAGCGTGATGGAGTTGGCCAACATCACCTGGGCCGTTTTGGAGGTGAGGGAGGGGTGAAAATAGACGAGAACGGGCTCGGTGTCCCGGCCCTGGGTATAGACCAGTTTCATCACTACTAGACCCGCCTTCAGCATCTCCACCAGCAAATAGCCGAGATAGCGGACCAACGCCCAGGGCGACCCCAGAGTCTGGCGGTCATAGCCCATATATTTCCGGCAAAACCAGGTCATAGCCGCTGCGACTACAGCGCCCGGCAGACAGACTGCAACAGTAATCTCCCCCGACAACAGCAGCCACAGCAGAAAAAACAAGAAAAACACCGTCTGCCCCCCTTCAACGTCTGTCTTGGAACGGAAAAAGGTTCAAAAACAAACAAACCTATACCATGATACCAGTTCCAGCCCTATCCTGTCAACTTATTGGTGGGACCACTTGGTTCCAAAAATTGACCGCTAAAATTATGCAATGTGCTAAAAATTTGCCCCGAATTCTGCCAAGATTTTGAACTGTGTATTCCGCTTTTCTCCATTGGACAATCATATTCTCCGGACGGCTCCCACCAAACCGCCCGGCATGTCTCAAGAGAATGGGCCGATGGGAGCATCGGCCCGTCATACTACTTAGATAGAAATTTATGAGATGGGCGTGTTGAAAACGGGACAAGCTCTTGCGGCTTTGCTGTCTACGCATTATAATAGAGGCTGCTTATCCTTCACCTGGCACACTTCTCCTTTTGAAAAAGGAGGAAAAATTTCGTTCATAGGAGGGAACCGACTATGAAGCTTGCGCCCAAGGTGGCCGCTATCCAGGACCTGTCCGGCTATGGCCGCTGTTCTATCATGGTGGCGGTGCCGGTGCTGGCGGCGATGGGCGCCCAGTGCTGTCCTATGCTCACCGCGTACCTTTCGGCCCATACTGCCTGTCCCCAGACGGAGGACAGCGTTTTTTTAGATGTGACTAGGGAGATGGCCCGGACAGGCCGGCACTGGCAGGCTCTGGGGCTCTCATTTGACGCTATTTTCAGCGGCTTTCTGGGCAGTGCAGCCCAAATTGACGTATTGCTGGACTTTATCCGCCGGTTTCGGACGGAAAAGACTCTGGTGTTGGTGGACCCGGTGATGGGGGACGGCGGACGGCCCTACCGGACCTGCACCCCTGATCTGTGCCGCCAGATGGGGATTCTGGCTGCCGGGGCGGATCTCATCACACCCAACTGCACCGAGGCAGCCCTCCTGCTAGGGGAGCCCTACGCCAGCCTTCCTACCAGCGAGGCGGGGCTCTTCCGCTGGCTGGAGCGCCTGTCCCTGGAGGGGAAGCGATCGGTCGTGCTGACTGGAGTCCACCGGGAGGGGCAGCTGGGGGCCGCCTGTCTGGATCGAAGTACAGGACGCACCTTCTTCACCTTGGATCGGGAGGAGCCCGGCCAGTTTCCGGGGACCGGCGACCTCTTTGCCAGCGTCTTGCTGGGGCGTCTGCTACAGGGGGCTTCCCTCCAGGACGCCGCCCAGCAGGCCGTGGGCTTTGTCCGCCAGAGCATCCGCCGGACTCTCGACTTGAAAGCGCCTGTCATAGAAGGGGTCCAGTTTGAGGCGCTTTTAGGCTTGCTGACCCTGCCTCCAGACGAGGCGTGATACCAAGTAAAAACGAATGGGAAAGAGAATGAGGCGATTTTATGGATTATGCGGCACAATCTCTAAAACTCCACGCCCAGTGGCGCGGCAAGCTGGATATCGTCCCCAAGATGGAGGTAGACAGCGTAGAGGCCCTCTCGCTGGCCTATACGCCAGGGGTGGCCCAGCCCTGTCTGGAGATCCAGAAGAACCCGGATAAGAGCTATGAGCTCACCGGGCGGTGGAACACTGTGGCGGTGGTGACAGATGGCAGTGCAGTTTTGGGGCTGGGGGACATCGGCCCAGAGGCCGGTATGCCAGTGATGGAGGGCAAGTGCGTCCTATTTAAAGCCTTTGGCGGGGTGAACGCTGTTCCTCTGTGTATCCGTAGTAAGGATGTGGACGAGATTGTCAACACGGTGACCCTGCTGGCCGGGTCCTTTGGGGGGATCAATCTGGAGGATATCTCGGCGCCCAGGTGCTTTGAAATTGAACGCAGACTCAAGGAACGCTGTGACATCCCCGTGTTTCACGACGACCAGCACGGCACCGCCATTATCGTGGCCGCCGCCCTGCAAAACGCACTCAAGCTGGTGGGGAAGGAACTATCCCAGATCAAGCTGGTCCTCTCCGGGGCCGGGGCCGCCGGGTCGGCGATCTTCCGGCTGCTGTGGTCCATGGGCCTGCGGCAGGCTGTGGTGTGCGACATCCACGGGATTGTCTACCCAGGACGTCCCGATCTGAGAGACAACCCAAATCTGGCTGGGCTGGCGGATCTCACCCGTCCGGAAATTACCGACGGGGGACTGGCTGCCGCTTTCAAGGGGGCCGACGTATTTATCGGGGTGTCCGCCCCCGGCCTTGTAACCGGAGAGATGGTCCAGTCCATGGCGGCAGACCCGATTCTCTTCCCCATGGCCAATCCCGTGCCGGAGATCCTGCCCAACGAGGCCAAGGCTGCCGGGGCCGCCGTAGTCGGCACGGGGCGCAGCGACTTCCCCAACCAGATCAACAACATCTTGGCCTTTCCCGCCATTTTCCGGGGGGCTTTGGATGTGCGTGCCAGGGACATCAACGAGGAGATGAAGATGGCCGCCGCCCAGGCCCTGGCCGGCCTGGTGGGAGACGCGCTCTCCCCAAACTATATTGTCCCCGCAGCCTTTGACCCCAGGGTACAGTCCGCTGTCTCCGCCGCTGTGGCCGAGGCCGCCCGCCGTTCCGGCGCGGCGAGAATTTAGCGCCATTCTGTTTGCAGAGAGAGGATGTATGTCCCATGGAGACCTATTTTATCTATGAGACTGCGTTCCAGCCCCTGACGATTGTCTGCGGTGAGGATGGACTGCGGGCTATTCGGTTTGGAAGGGTGCCTCAACCCGGCGCTGTGGAGGCGCGCACCGCCCTGTCTGACCAGGTTTCTGACCAGCTGGAGGAGTATTTCGCGGGCCGCCTCCGGGTATTCGACCTCCCCCTAGCCCCCTGCGGAACCAGCTTTCAGCAGGCGGTATGGGCCGCTCTGCTCCAGATCCCCTATGGAGAGGTGCGCACCTATGCCGATATTGCCAGCGCGGTGAACTGCCCCAAGGGATTCCGGGCGGTAGGCGCGGCCAACCATAAAAATCCTATCCCCATTATCATCCCATGTCACCGGGTGGTCGGATCCAACGGTTCCCTCACGGGGTATGCCTGGGGGCTGGCGTGCAAACAGCAGCTCTTAGATTTGGAGCGGTTTGTTTGTGGGTATGCGCTCCTATTGGAGCACTGCTCTCATTCGGTGCTTTCCGATGAAATTTGAGAAAAAACGGCCAAAAGATGGGGATTGATCTCTTTACAGGCCGGGTAAACTATGCTATAGTAAGACGGCATGCAATCATGTCAAGCGCCCTTGGGCTTAGTTTTGGGAGTCCAGCCCGCGGACCAGGCGGGGCATTCACCCGCCCAATACCCAGCTCATAGGGCAGCGAACAATGAAAGGTGGAATTTTCCATGATCCGTAAGGACGAAAAGACGGCCGTTATCGAGGCCAACCGCACCCACCCCACTGACACCGGATCTCCCGAAGTGCAGATCGCCATTTTGACTGCCAGGATTCAGGAGCTTACCGAGCATCTGAAGATCCATAAGCACGACAATCACAGCCGCCGGGGCCTGCTGAAAATGGTCGGTAAGCGCCGGAAAATGCTGGATTACCTGATGGCAAAGGACATTGAGCGCTACCGTGCGATCATTGCCAAGCTGGGCATCCGTAAATAAGAGGACACCACCAGGGGGTGGCGTGGAGAGCCGCGCCGCCCCTTGTTGCCGTATCTCCGGAGCAGGGCTCAAACTTGCGGAATCCCTGTCTCTACCCACTTTGGGAGTGGAGGCAAGCAAGACAGCTATTTTTGAGCACTGCCATAAGCAAAGGCCCATGGTATTGTACGTCTCCCGCCCATAGGACGGGAAAATCACAGTCGTTTGGAGCCGCCCCTCTTTTTAGCAGTTGAAGCTGGGCCTGGACAGGCCGGACTTGGCTTCAAGTGCTAAAGAAGGCCGGCGGCTCCCATTTGAAAGGAGAAACGCCCATGTCAACCGTTATCACCCACAAGCAGTTCCCCCGCCACAAGGTCTACGAGATGGATCTGTGCGGCCGTCCGCTGAAAATCGAGGTGGGCAAGACCGCCGAGCTGGCCAATGCCTCCGCTATGGTCTCCTACGGCGAGACCACCGTCCATGTGGCGGTGTGTGTCAGCGCCCGCCCCAGGGACGGGATTGACTTCTTCCCCCTGAGCGTGGAGTTTGAGGAAAAGCTCTACGCTGTGGGCCGGATCCCCGGCTCCTTCATGCGCCGGGAGGGCCGCCCCAGCCTGCCCGCCGTGCTGGCCAGCCGCCTGATTGACCGGCCCTGCCGTCCCCTGTTCCCTTATGATTTCCGCAACGATGTGTGCATCACATGTACCGTGATGAGTGTGGACCGGGACTGCTCCCCGGAGGTGACCGCCATGATCGGCGTGTCCGCCTGCCTGGCCTACTCTGAGATCCCCTGGGCCGGTCCCATCGGCTGCCTGGAGGTGGGCTACTGCGACGGCGAGATCGTCCTCAACCCCAACCAGGAGCAGCGCAAGACCTCCCAGATGGACGTGACCGTGGCCGCCACCGGGGCCAAGGTGGTCATGATTGAGGCGGGGGCCAAGGAGATCCCCGACGAGATCATGTACGAGGGGATTGTCAAGGCCCACGAAGCGATCAAACAGCAGGTGGACTTTATCAACGGTATTGTGGCCGAGATCGGCAAGCCCAAGATGGAGTATGAGCACGCTGACTTCAACCAGGAGCTCTTTGATGATATTGTGGCCAACTTCATGGACGAGGCCAGGGCCGCCATGGACACGGACGACAAGAACGTTCGGGAGACCCGCTGGAACGCCATGATTGACAAGTGGCATGAGAAATATCTGGAGCAGTATCCCGATATGGACAAGTATCTGGAGGAGTTCACCTACAAATTCCAGAAAAAGATTGTCAAGGCCTGGCTGCTGGAGGGCCACCGGGTAGACGGCCGCGCCAGGAACGAGATCCGTCCCCTGGCCGCCGAGGTTGGGGTCCTGCCCAAGGTCCACGGCTCCGGCCTGTTCACCCGCGGGCAGACCCAGGTCCTGTCCGTGGCCACCCTGAACACCCTCTCCGCCGCTCAGAAGCTGGACACCATCTGGGAAGAGGAGGAGAAGCGGTATATGCACCACTACAACTTCCCCCCCTACTCTGTAGGCGAGGCCCGCGCCCCCCGCTCTACCAACCGCCGGGAATACGGCCATGGCTACCTGGCCGAGCGGGCCCTAGAGCCCGTCCTCCCCAGCGTGGAGGAATTCCCCTACGCCATCCGGGTGGTGAGTGAGGTCCTCTCCTCCAATGGCTCCACCTCTCAGGGCTCTATCTGTGGCTCTACCCTGGCCCTCATGGATGCCGGGGTGCCCATTAAGGCCCCGGTGGCCGGGATCTCCTCCGGCCTCATTCAGGACGATGACGGCTCCTTCCAGACCTTTATCGACATCCAGGGGGTGGAGGATTTCCACGGCGAGATGGACTTCAAGGTCGCCGGAACCAAGAAGGGAATCACCGCCATTCAGATGGACCTGAAAAACGACGGCCTCACCCACGCCATCATCAAGGAGGCCCTGGAGATCACCCGGGATGCCCGCTTTGCCATTCTGGACGAGATCATGCTTCCCTGCATCCCCCAGCCCAGGGAAGAGGTGGCCGAGACCGCCCCTAAGATGGTCAAGATGAAGATCGATGTGGACAAGATCCGAGAGGTCATCGGCTCAGGCGGAAAGGTCATTCAGAAGATCTGCGCCGATACCGGGGCTAAGATCGACATTGAGGACGATGGCACCATCTATATCGCCGGAGTGGACCGTGCCTCCTGTGATGCCGCCAAAAAGATGATTGAGACCATTGTCTTTGTCCCAGAGGTGGGGGCGCTGTACTACGGGAAAGTGGTGCGCATCCTCCAGTTCGGCGCCTTTGTGGAGCTGGCCCCCGGCAAGGACGGCATGGTCCACATCTCCAAGCTGGCCGAGCGCCGGGTGGAGAAGGTGGAGGACGTGCTCAACATCGGCGATATGATCTGGGTCAAGGTGACGGAGATTGACGAGAAGGGCCGGGTCAACCTGTCCTATCGGGACGCACTGCGGGAGATCAAGGCCAAAAAGGCCGCCGGTGAGCCGGTGAAATAAGAGTATCCCACCCCCGGTAAAACGGGGGTGGGATCGTCTATCCGCCGGAACCGGCGCTCTGCCCGTCCACCTGTATGGCCTCCGCCAGGGGCTGGATCACCGTCTGGACATAGCCCTCCAGATCGAACTTCCAATCCCAGGTACTGGAGTGGATCATGACGGCGCTGTCGTGATCCGGCAGAAAAATCAGGAAAAAGTGGTTGAGAGATCCGCCGTTGGACCGCCCGAAGCCCTGGGCGGTAAACAGATTTCCCATGGGCTGAACCTCCTCCAGAAAAGGGCCGTACTTAGTGACGGGGGCCTCCAGAAAGGAGCGCAACAGATACAGGCGGGTGGAGGAGAGGAAGGCCTCGCTCCACGCTTGGGGGGTCATCTCCCCCCGCCGCAGGTCTGTGCCGTCGGTGAGGCGGAAATTGGTGGAGATCCCTCTGCGGCAGGCATACCAGTCAATTCCATTTTCGCTGCTGTCCTTGAAGACCCACCCCTCCCCTAGTGGGAGGACAATATGACGGTCCAGTTCAATCTGGGTGACAGCAGGGCCGTCTAGGGGCTTTGGCCGCGCCGAACTGGTCCGATAGAACTGATAGAGATAGACGACAGTGGTCAGCAGCACCATGATAGTCACAGTCCATATGCCCCGGCGCAGTTTCTTCGTGCCCCAGCTTCTGCGCATCCTTATCACCTCCGGCTCTGATTGTACCACCTTCTTCTAATTGCCACAAGGAGACTTTTTCTATGTATGAAACGATCACTCTGCCCAACGGAGTAAGGATTTTAACCGAACAGGTGCCGGGGGTGCGCTCGGCCTGCCTGGGGATCTGGGTCGGCAGCGGCTCCCGGCATGAGCGTCCAGAAGAGAACGGCGCGGCCCATTTCCTAGAACATATGGTTTTCAAAGGAACCCAGCGGCGCACCGCCGCAGAGCTGGCCCAGGAGATGGACGCCATTGGAGGCCAGGTCAATGCCGGCACCACCAAGGAGTGTACCTGCTTCTATGCCCGCGCCCTGGATACCCACCTGCCCCAGGCCACCGATCTGCTGTGCGACATGTTTTTTCACGCCAAATTCCGGGAGGAGGATGTACAGACCGAGCGGGGGGTCATTTTAGAGGAGATCGGGATGTACGAGGACCATCCAGAGGATCTATGCGCCGAGCGCCTGTCGGCGGCGGTCTTTGCGGGCAGCTCTCTGGCGCGGCCCATTTTGGGGACAAGGGAGTCCCTGGAGCCCATGACGGGCGCCTGGCTGCAGGACTACCAGCGGACCCATTACCTCGCCGGCGATCTGGTGGTGGCCCTGGCGGGGCGGTTCACACCGGCGGATGTGGACACGCTGAAAAGCGCCTTCGCGCCCCTGGCCGGGGGTGCGTTGCCGCCCCCGGCGCCAGCGGCCTATATCCCCGCTTTCACGGTCAAGGAAAAACCCATTGAGCAGACCCACCTGACCCTCGCTTTCCCCGGCCTGCCCTACGGCAGTCCCAAACGGTTTACCCTTCAGCTTCTCTCCACGATCCTAGGCGGCGGGGTCTCTTCCCGGCTGTGGCAGAGGGTTCGGGAGGATCAGGGATTGTGCTATTCCATCTACTCCTATGGGGCGGGCTACGCCGAAACCGGCCTGTTTGGCATCTATACTGCCCTGAGCCAGGAGACCGAGTCCCAGGCACTCAGCACCATCTGCGGCGCGGTCCAGGACTTCACTGTTCACGGCGTCACCAGCCAGGAGCTGGACCGGGCGCGGGAGCAGTCCAAAGCCAACGTCCTGATGGGACTGGAGTCCACCCAGTCCCATATGAGCAACCTGGGCCGGGGCGCCCTCCTCCAGGGGGAGGTTCTGGACCCGGACCAAATCATCGCCGCCTACGACGCTGTCACCTGCGAGGATGTGCGCACCCTGGCGGAGGAACTTTTCGATTTCCGCCGCATCTCCCTCTCCGCGGTGGGACAGGTGGGAACTGAGGCGAGCTACCGGGAACTGCTGCAACAGTGCATGGCATAATGGTCAACACAGCTGAAAAGCGGTAATGGTTTCCCCGCCCATAGGGCGGGGAAACCAAGGATTATGCTACTCGTTTTCAGCCACGCTGACGAAAGGGACCGCGTATACGCTGCTGGAAGCACAGCGGGAACACGGCCTGCATAGTATGGAGAAAACAGCAGGAGGTGTCCCCATGGAAGACAGCCAGGAGCAGGCCGTACTCCGCCAGCAGTTAGAGACCACCGAGGAATCCCTCCAGTTTCTCGTCCTGATTATACTCTCCATTCTGCTCTCCTTCTGGTCGGTCGTCCTACAGCGCCGCCAGCTTGTGGATACCCTGGCGGGAAGACAGGTAGCTGAGACCGCGATCCGCCCGCTCAAACACGCCGCCGGAGCACTGATCATCGGCAGTCTGGGCTTTTTCTTTGCTCTGGCTCTGGAGGCCTGGCAGTCTGCCCAGCAGGGGCAGGATACCGCCGCTCAGGCGTCGGCTCTCAGAAACCTTTGGGCCTCCCTCTTTGTACTGGTAGCCGCCCTGATTCGGATGTACGACCTGAACAGCGGCCAGCCCCAGCCGGAAGCCGGCCAGGACCTATTGAGCTGACTGTACCGGCGGGTATTCTATTACCGGCTCTGCAAGGGCGCCGCCCGCGTAGGCCTGCTGTCCTCATCGGCCCCCACGGCCTTTGTACCCTATGCTGCGTAGGGGCCGGTGTTCTCACCGGCCCATTTGTGAGATGGACGTGTCCTTTTTGAGAAATTCTCTTGACATCAGGCCTATCATCGTGTTTAATAGATAAAGAAGCCCGGCAGAAGCCGGGCTGTCCGGCAGGAAGCCGGAGGGAGAACAGGCCATATCTGCTTCAAGCCAGATACCCATAGCATAGAACTCGAAATTGATACCAAGAAGGTATTCTGCCCTCAAGAGGAGGGCTGGATACCTTCTTTTTTTGCGGAAAGGAGCGTTGTATGACCCTGGAGCAGTATTTCCAGACGGTTCCCAAGGCCGCTGCGGCCTTTTCTGGCGGGACAGACTCTGCCTATCTGCTGTGGGCGGCCAAGGAGGCAGGGTGTG
>JAAWBF010000059.1 GCA_022792555.1 Oscillospiraceae bacterium | reverse complement strand
AGCATCTGCCAGCCCTCGATGTCGTCCTCACCCATGCAGTCCTCCATGGAGATGATGGGGTAGGTATCAGCGAACTTCTTCCACATATTGACCATCTGCTGCTTGGTCATGGTCTTCTTGGCCTTGGGCAGGTCGTAGCAGCCGGTCTCAGGGTTGTACCAGTCGGACACGGCAGCATCGATGGCGATCATGAAGTCCTCGCCGGGCTTGTAGCCCGCCCGCTCAATGGCAGTCACGATGCACTTAAAGGCGTCCTCATCCTTCTTGAGGTTGGGGGCATAGCCGCCCTCGTCACCCACGCCGGCGGCGGGGGTACCGTTCTCCTTGAGGACGACCTTGAGGGTGTGGAACACCTCGGCGCACTTTTGCAGGGCGCCCTTCCAGCACTTAGCCCCTACGGGCATGATCATAAACTCCTGGATATCCACGTTGTTGGTGGCATGGGCACCGCCGTTGAGGATGTTCATCATGGGGACAGGCAGGGTCTTGGCGTTCACCCCGCCGATATAGTTGTACAGGGGGAGGCCCAGGCTCTCGGCAGCGGCCTTGGCACAGGCCAGGGAGGCGCCCAGAATGGCGTTAGCCCCCAGGCGGGCCTTGTTGGGCGTGCCGTCCAGGTCGATCATGGCCTTGTCAATGGCGGGCTGATCCAGTGCGTTCATCCCAACCAGGCACTGGGCCAGCTCGGTGTTGACATTCTCCACAGCCTTGAGCACACCCTTGCCCAGGTAACGCTCCTTATCGCCGTCCCGCAGCTCGCAGGCCTCATGAACGCCGGTGGAAGCGCCGGAGGGCACCGCAGCCCGGCCCACTACGCCGTTATCCAGGCATACCTCTACCTCAACGGTGGGATTGCCGCGGGAGTCCAGGATCTCGCGGCCCAGGACGGATACGATTTCAAGCATCTGCTTCATTTGAATCAAACTCCTTTCGAATGTGAGAAAAGTGGAACTATAGTGTTTTGCCGGCCCCTGCTTCGATACGCAGCCGTTAGAGAATTAAGGTCTCCCCGTCCATCTCCTGGGGCTTTTTCAGGCCCATCAGGTCCAGCATGGTAGGGGCGATGTCGGCCAGACGGCCATCCCGCAGCTTCACGTCGGCCCCCACGATATAGAAGGGGACCAGGTTGGTGGTGTGGGCGGTAAAGGGGGTTTTGCCGTCGTCCTCCAGCATCCGCTCGGCGTTGCCGTGGTCAGCGGTGATGAGGCTGACCCCGCCCATCTTGCCGGTGGCCTCCACCACCTTGGCCACGCACTCATCCACCGTCTCTACCGCCAGGCGGGCGGCCTCATACACGCCGGTATGGCCCACCATATCGCAGTTGGCGTAGTTCAGGATGATGACATCATAGGCCCCGCTCTCAATGCGCTTGACAGCCTCTTCCGCCACTTCACTGGCGCTCATATCGGGCTTCATATCATAGGTGGGGACCTTGGGGGAGGGGATCAGGGCCCGATCCTCGCCGGGGAAGACCTTCTCCTGGCCGCCGTTGAAGAAGAAGGTCACATGGGCGTACTTCTCCGTCTCAGCGATCCGCAGCTGGGTCAGGCCCAGCTGGCTGATATACTCCCCAAAGGTATTGGTCAGCTCGGTATGGGGGAAGGCAATGGACACATTGGGCATGGTGGCGTCGTACTCTGTCGTGCAGACATAGTGGACTGGCAGGAAGCCGCGCTTGCGGGTGACATCGTTAAAATCCGGGTCTACAAAGCAGCGGGTGATCTCCCTGGCCCGGTCAGGGCGGAAGTTTAGGAAGATGATGGCGTCGTCCGGGTTGACGGCGGCGTCCTTGACACAGACCACAGGCTCCATAAACTCATCGGTAACCTGCGTGTCATAGGACGCCTGGACGGCCTCCACCGGGTCGGCGTGGAAGGGCGCCTCTCCGCAGGCCATGGCGTCATAGGCCCGCTGGACCCGGTCCCAGCGCTTATCCCGGTCCATGGCGTAAAAGCGGCCCATGATCGTGGTGATCCGGCCCACGCCGATCTGACTGCACTGCTGGGCCAGGGCGGCTACAAAGTCCTTGCCGGAAGAAGGGGGCACGTCCCGGCCATCTAAGAAGCAGTGGATATAGACACTGCTCAAGCCCCGCTCCTTGGCCATACGCAGCAGGGCGTACAGGTGGGTGTTGTGGCTGTGGACGCCGCCGTCGGACAGCAGGCCCATCAGGTGGAGGGCACTGCCCTTTTCCCTACAGTGGTCCATGGCGGCGGCGTAGGCCTCATTTTGGAAGAAGGTCCCGTCGTCAATGGCCTTGGAGATCCGGGGCAGGTCCTGGAAGACTACACGGCCCGCACCGATGTTGGTGTGGCCTACCTCACTGTTGCCCATCTGTCCATCGGGCAGGCCCACATCCAGGCCGGAGGCCGACAGACGGCAGCCGGGATTTTCGGCAAAAATCCGGTCCAGATGGGGGGTTCGGGCATTTTTGACGGCATTGCCCTCCTCAGCGTCCCGTAGGCCAAAGCCGTCCATAATGATCAGCGTTGTCGGTGTTTTACTCATGTTCTAACCTCAGTCCTCAGTCTTGATTGGCCGCATGGACAATCTGGACAAAATCAGGGGCTTTCAGAGAAGCCCCGCCAATGAGGCCGCCATCTACATCGGGCTGGGAGAGGAGCTCATGGGCGTTTTTGGCATTCATGGAGCCGCCGTACTGGATGGTGACGGACCGGGCCACCCGTGCGCCATAGAGCTTACGGATCAAAGCGCGGATGAACTCACAGACCTCCCCGGCCTGCTCGGCGGTGGCGGTGCGGCCCGTGCCAATGGCCCACAGGGGCTCATAGGCGATGACCATATGGCGCATCTTCTCAGCAGGGACTCCGGCCAGTGCGGCCTTGACCTGGTAGGAGATCAGATCCGTGGTGACCCCCAGCTCCCGCTGCTCCAGGCTCTCGCCCACGCAGACGATGGGATAGAGACCGGCCTCCAGGGCGGCGTGGACCTTCTTGTTGACCGTGAAGTCGGTCTCGTTGTAGTACTGGCGGCGCTCAGAGTGGCCAATGATGACGTATTTGACCCCCAGCTCCTTGAGCATCTCGGCAGACACCTCGCCGGTGTAAGCGCCGTTGGCCTCATAGTGGCAGTTCTCCGCCCCGATGGCCACCCGGCACTCCTTAAACATCCGCACAGCGGCGGGAATGGTAACATAGGGGACGCACAAAACTACCTCGCACCACTTGGGCTTGCCCAGCAGGGGCTTGAGCTCTTCGGCAAAGGCCCGCGTCTCCGAGAGTGTTTTATTCATCTTCCAGTTTCCGGCGATGATGGTCTTTCTGTATCTGCGGTTCAAAGCTGTTCCGTCCTTTCTATCGCAAGCTGTACTGTGGTATGACAGCAGTTCTTAGAACCTGTATCACCCCCGGAGAAGGGGTGGAGACAGTATCCATAGGAGAACTCCTAGGCATCCATTAGGCAGGTGACACCGGGCAGGGCTTTCCCCTCCAGGAACTCCAGGGAGGCGCCGCCGCCCGTAGAGATGTGGGTCATCTGATCGGCAAAGCCCAGCTGGGCCACCGCCGCGGCGCTGTCGCCGCCGCCCACAATGGTAATGGCGTTGGTGTCCGCCAGGGCCTTAGCCACTGCGCGGGTCCCCTCGGCAAAGGCGGGGAACTCAAAGACGCCCATTGGGCCGTTCCAGATCACGGTTCCAGCGTCCTTCACCGCATCGGAAAAGCGGGCCACTGTCTTGGGTCCGATGTCCATCCCCATGCGGTTATCTGGGATTGCCATGGTATCTACCAGCTCAGGTGCGGCGTCGGCGGAGAACTCGGCGGCACAGACCGTATCCTCAGGCAGCAGGAGCTGAACGCCTTTCTCCTTGGCCTTGGCCACCATATCCCGGCAGTAATCCAGCCAATCCGGCTCCAGCAGGGAGGTCCCCACGCTGCCGCCCATGGCCTTGATGAAGGTGTAGGTCATGCCGCCCCCCACGATGATGGTGTCGGCAATGTCCAGCAGGTGGTTGATAACGCCGATCTTAGAGGAGACCTTGGCACCGCCCAAGATGGCCACAAGAGGCCGCTTGGGATTAGCCAGGGCGCCGCCCATGATCTCCAGCTCCTTGGCGATGAGGAAGCCGGACACGGCGGGCAGGTAGTCCGCCACTCCGGCGGTAGAGGCGTGGGCCCGATGGACTGACCCGAAAGCGTCAGAGACATAGACCTCAGCCAGACCTGCCATGGCCTTGGCCAGAGCGGGGTCGTTCTTAGTCTCACCTGGCTCGAAACGGGTATTCTCCAGCAGCATGATCTGGCCTGGCTGGAGGGCGGCTGCCTTGGCCTGGGCATCGGGGCCAACCACATCGGCGGCCATCTCTACGGGCTGACCCAGCAGCTCACTCAGGCGCTTGGCCACCGGGGTCAGGCTGAACACGGGATCGGGCCCCTTGGGCTTGCCCAGGTGAGAACAGGCGATCACCGCAGCCCCCTGAGAAAGCAGGTATTGAATGGTGGGCAGGGCGGCTACGATACGCTTATCATCGGTGATAGCGCCGGTGGCCTTCTCCTGGGGAACGTTAAAATCACAGCGGAGTAAAACCTTCTTGCCTTTGACCTCGATGTCCTTTACGGTTTTCTTGTTGTAGTTCATCGGAAAGCTCCCTTCTACTGGACTGGTTCTGTCCTGCACTGCGGCACACAGAACCGCTGCACAGACCCCGGCGGAAAACAGGGTATTTGACGGGCCATATTGTACTCCAAATCTGCAAGAATTTCAACCGCAAAACAGTCGAAATGTCCACAAATCTTCCCTTTTAAGCCTGTCCAGACAAAAAAGCGGGTAAAATTAACACACTGTAGAGTTTAATATTTTTTCATAGAAAAGAGAAGAATCGTGTTTTTGTACAATTTTGCCGCGTCTTTTTCAGGCTTTTATACCACATTCCGCCCATTACCCCCTAAATTTTCTTTCTCTGCGGGTAAAATTCGCACTTTCCCATATGGAACCTTTATGCTATACTGGTCAAAAGTACGCCATAGTATGTAACTTGCATGGCTCCGTACAATCAGGAGGCGCAGAAAACAGCTTCTCCCCTGAGGGGGAGACAGGCTCTTGGATGGGGAGTGTGACACACTTGGAGCAGGATACGGCACGGCTGCGGCTTGTGGTAAAGGTGGGAACCTCCACCCTCACCCGGACGCGCGGCAGCTTGAATCTACAGAACATGGAACGCCTGACCCGGACCCTGGCCGACCTCAAGGGGATGGGGCACGAGGTCATTCTGGTCTCTTCGGGGGCCATCGGCATTGGCACTGCCAAGCTGCGCCTGGAGGCCCGGCCCAGCCTGCTGCGGATGAAGCAGGCCGCAGCCGCCGTGGGACAGTGTACCATGATGCACATATACGACAAACTGTTCAGCGAATACAACCGGACAGTGGCCCAAATCCTCCTGTCTGGAGAGGACGTGGACTCCCAGGTCCGGGCGGAGCACCTGCGCAATACCTTCACCTCCCTGCTGGAGCTGGGAGTGATCCCGGTGGTCAACGAGAACGACTCGGTCTCCTCCGCGGAGATCGAGACGGGCCGCTGTAAGGTCCTGGGGGACAACGACACCCTCTCGGCCATGGTGGCCCGGCTGGTGAGGGCCGATCTGCTGGTTCTGTTCAGCGACATCGACGGGCTCTATGACGCCGACCCCAGGCAAAATCCGAAGGCCAAGCTCATCCATACCGTCACCACCGTCACCCCCGCCCTGCGGGCCATGGCTGGGGGTGCGGGGACCTGGCGTGGGACGGGCGGCATGGCTACCAAGCTCAACGCCGCCGAGCTGGCCATGGAGGCCGGGATCGACATGGTCATTGCCAATGGCGCCCGGATGGAGGATCTCTACGGTATTGTAGCGGGAGAGGACATCGGCACACGGTTTATCGGCAGGCAGAAAGGGGAATTGCAATGACACAGTTAGAGCAGCAGGGGCTGGAGGCCCGCCGGGCCGGACGGATTCTGGCCGTCGCCGGCACCGCCAAAAAGGATGCCGCGCTGGAGGCCATCGCCGCTGCCCTGGAGGGGCGGATGGACGAGATCCTGGCCGCTAATGCCGGAGACATGGAGGCCGCCCGCTCCGCCCAGATGCGCCCCGCCCTTCTGGACCGGCTGGCTCTGGACCCGGCCCGGATCGCCGGAATTGCTGCCGGGGTACGGCAGGTCAAGGCCCTCCCCGATCCCACCGGGATTGTCACCCGGATGGAGACCCAGCCCAACGGCCTTATCATTGGCCGGAAACGGGTCCCCCTGGGGGTTATCGGCATTATCTACGAGGCCCGGCCCAACGTCACGGTAGATGCCGCCGTCCTCTGCCTCAAGGCTGGGAATGCGGTGATTCTGCGGGGAGGCCGGGAGGCGTTCCACTCCAATCAAGTCTTTGTCTCCATTTTACAGGACGCCCTGGAGGAGACCGGCCTGCCCCGGTCCTGTGTCAGTCTAGTCCAGGACACCAGCCGGGAGAGCGCCGCAGAATTGATGAATCTGACAGGCTATCTGGATGTCCTCATCCCCCGCGGGGGAGCGGGACTGATCCGCTCGGTGGTAGAGCAGGCCCATGTGCCGGTGATTCAGACCGGCGTGGGGGTGTGTCATATCTATGTCCACGAGAAGGCCGATCTCCATATGGCCGCTCAGATCCTCTGCAACGCCAAATGCTCCCGCCCCTCGGTGTGCAACGCCGCCGAGTGCGTTTTGGTGGACCGGGCTGTCGCGAAAGACTTTTGGCCTCTGGCCTGGGCACAGCTAGAACAGCACGATGTGGAGGTGCGGGGCTGCTCCGAGACCCAGGCCATCTTAGGGGATCGCGCCAGACCTGCTGCAGACAGTGACTGGGACACCGAGTTTGGGGACTATATCCTGGCCGCCAAAGTAGTGGCCGGCCCGGACGAGGCCATTGATTTTATCAATACCCACGGTTCTGGCCACTCCGAGGCGATTGTGACGGGGGATTACTTCACCGCCCAGCGCTTTCTGGACGAGGTGGACGCGGCGGCGGTCTATGTCAATGCCTCCACCCGCTTCACAGACGGCGGCGAGTTCGGCCTGGGGGCTGAGATCGGCATCTCCACCCAAAAGCTCCACGCCCGCGGCCCCATGGGCCTGGAGGAGCTGACCAGCTCTAAGTTTATCATCTACGGCACTGGACAGATCCGATAGCTGATATTAGGCCTTGTCTGACAAAAAAATTCCTCGCCATTCGTCATATTGCCAATTATCAAACAAGGTCTAACGTTCACGAAAAAGCTTGAGCCGTATTTCCCTGGGTAACGGGGAAATACGGCTCATATCATATTTTTACGGCTGTGTGGGGCGCTGCGGAATATCTCCGCAGGCGATTCCCATGGCGTTGATCCGGTCCCGAAGCGCCTGGGCGATCTGGGAGCGCTCTTGAACAAAGGGGAGGGTACCGGAGAAACACACCGCCGGGCCGATGACCAGCTGCCGTCTTTTTCTGCTGCAATAGAGGGGAACAAAGGGCAGGTGGGTGCGATGCCGCCGGAACCATGCCTTTTCCAGGTGGAGGAAGCCGGTATACAGGGGCCCTAGGACGGGTGTGCCATCGGAATAGTCCAGATCGGGACATAGGAGTACCTGTTCTCCGCGGTTGAGGACCTGCATGGACAGCTCCAGGGTGGTCAGGATCTCCCGTCTGCCCCGGCAGACAGGGATCGCCCCAAGGGAGGACAGCAGCGGCGGGATCACCAGAGAGCAGGCCCCAGCGGCCAGGGCGGCCAGGGGGCGCGGCCAGCCGCAGCGGACTGAGAAGGTGTAATCCCGATAGTGTCTCCGGCAGTCCTGCCGCCGGGTGAAGGGCTGGAGGACCCAGAGGTGTGGTTCCCGCGGCAGCAGGGCCTCGGCGCATACCGGACCAAACAGGTTCTGATGGTGGACCAGTAAAACCGCCGGTCCGGGCGGCAAAGTTCCCTCCACCCGCCAACCGGGGTGGACAAGCCGCCATCCCCCGCGCACGGTCAGTCCGAGAGGGCCGAAGATCCGGTCCATACCGTTCCTCCTTCTTTTTCCCGAAAGACCCAGCGCAGCTGAATCTGATAACTCAGCAGTGCCAGCAGCAGGTCTACCAGCAGCTTTCCCGCCAGATCATCCATCCCCAGCCTGCCGGTCAACAGCCAGGCCCCGGCAAAGGAGGCGGTGAGCTGGCACAGCCACAGCAGATAATATTTTCCCAAGGTGGGCAACAGACGTCTGTTTTGCACATAGGGCAGCCGACGGTTGCAGGTGTAATTGACGGCGGAGGATAGAATTCTGGCCGTCACGGTGGCGTAGAACAGCCGCTGGGGCAGGGACAGTCCAGCCAGCACAGCCTTCACCAGCAGGGCGTACACCCCCACATCAATTACCACCGACAGAGCAGCGGCTCCGGCGTACTGGAGGATGCTCCGGCCCAGGACTGCGGCAATGCGCAGGGTGTCAGACAGGGTGCGGAAATGGGAGCCCCGGTTGTTGTCAAAGTAGAGGGTCTCAATGGGCAGCTCCCGAAGCTCATATTGCTGCTGCCGGGCGGAGATGAGCATATTTAACTCATACTCAAAGCGCGCCCCTTGAAGCTGGCATAGGCTGGGAATCAGTGAGTTTGGGATCCCCCGTAGACCGGTCTGGGTGTCCTGAAGCTGGATTCCGTAGAGAAGGGAGAGGGCGGCGGCAGAAAATCGGTTGCCGCTCCGGCTACGGGCCGGGGTACCGGGGCCAAAGCTCCGGCTGCCCAGCAGGAGGGTATGATCGTTTTCCTCCAGAGCGGCCTGAAGGCGCAGGACATCTTTCATTCGGTGCTGTCCGTCGCAGTCGGCGGTGACAATGCCGGGACAGTTCAGGGACTGGGCCAGGTACCAACGAAAGGCCGTCTTGAGGGCCGCCCCCTTTCCCCGGTTGACTGGGTGGCGCAGGACAGTGCAGCCCAGCCCCTCCAGGGCGGAGAAGATCTCCTCCCAGCCCGGCCCGCTGCCATCGTCTACCACAACCACCTGGACGCCCTCCTGGGCCAGAAGGGTGCGGACATAGTCTACAAAGCTCTGCTCCGGCTCATAGGCTGGGATCACAACACAACAGGCCATAGCTGCCCTCCTCCATGGCGAACGCATCCGCCTGTACGGCGGGCCTGCGGCCCGCCGTACAAAAATAACCGGTTATTTTTCCTGCTGAAATTTAGTATGAAACATCAGATCATTCAAGTCCAGCCGCTCTGCCTGGACGGAGGAAACTGCCTCCGATTCTGCGGCCTCCGGGAAGGTAATGGTAGCCTTGAACAGGTCTCCGTCAATGTCGATCTGGAAGATTCCACCCTGGAGCTCGGTCAGGCTCTGGGCAATGGACAGCCCCAGGCCGGAACCCTCGGTGGTCCGAGAGGACTCCCCCCGGACAAAGCGCTCCATGAGCTGGTCCGGCGGGATGTTCAGGGGCTGTTGGGAGATGTTTTTGAGGGAGAGACAGACTGTTCCACTCCACCTGGTCACGCTGAGATAGATACGGGTGTGCTCCAGTGCATATTTGAGGCAGTTAGACAGCAGATTGTCCAGCACCCGCCAGATATGGCGGCTGTCCGCCTCCACATAGACCTCATCCGACGGCAGGGCGGACAGGAGGGTGAGCTGCCGCTGGGCAAACCGCTCCTCGTACTCGGCGGCGGCCTGCTCGGCCAGCTGGCACATTCCCAATTTCGTCTTGGACACGGACAGATTGCCCGTGGACGCCTTGCTGGCCTCCACCAGATCCTCAGTGAGCTTTTTCAGCCGCTGGGACTTGCGGTCCAGAACCTCCAGATAGGTCTGGAGCTTGGCGGGATCTGATTCTTTTTTCATCAGGTCTACATAGTTGATGATAGAGGTCAGGGGGGTTTTCAGGTCGTGAGAGACGTTGGTGATCAGCTCGGCCTTGAACCGCTCGCTCTTCACATGGGCGTCCACAGCGGCACTGATCGCGCCGCCCAGGTCGTTGAGCTGTCCGGCATGTTCCCGCAGGAGGGGAGAAAAGCCCTTTGTGTCTATAACAAATCCTGGCTCTCCCCCCACAATCCGGGCGGTGCCGGCCCGGATCTGCTGCCACTGTTTGGCCAGCCTCAGCAGGCGTGTAAAGGTCAAGCCCTGCCAGAGGACAAATAGAATCACAGTGGGGGCAGTGACAATGCTCATCAACAGGTAGGCTCCTAAGACCGCACCCACCTGTCCAATCAGCGGCCAGCTCTGTCCGACCTCTCGGCACCAGCGGCTGCACGCGCGCAGCCACCGCATACAGGTACTGCACACAAGATAGACCAGAGTGCTTTTCAGCAGGCTGCGGGCCTTGATCCGGGTGACGGTGGTCAGCAGGGCGGCCAGACAGCAGGCCGCGATCCCGAAGGAAATCAGCGCTATACCGATGACAGTGTCCGGGTGGGAACCCTGGGCGTTCAGCGAGTAAGTTATACTGTCTCCCATCGCAAGCAGAAGGCTGCCTGCGCCCAGAAGGACCAGCAGATACAGCCCATAGGGAATCCGGTCCAGCCGGGCCAGTTGAATGGTCTCACAGTCCGGCGCGTGTCCCGCCACGGTGCACAGAAAGAGCAGCAGGGTAAGCGCCATGAGATCCAGCACCAGGGCCAGGGAGGCGATGATGGGCAGCCGCTCTCGGAAGCGTTCATACGACAGCTCCAGATAGCTGTAATCATCCTCTATGCTCAAAGGCTGGGCCAGGCCGTACTCTATGATCAGGGCGGCTGATTGAATCCGGCTGTCCCGGTTCAGGTTGTAGTGCCATTCCTCCTCATAGTAGCTCCAGCCGTACTGGGCGGCCTGGGCGGCCTCCCTGGGAGAAAAGAGCAGGGTCTCCTCCCCGCTGGTAATCTGGAGCTGGTCCTCGTCCCGTTCCGGCACCCAGATCAGAGCATCCCCCAGATAGGCCATATTATAGTTTTCCCACTCAGCATCCAGTACATTCCCGTCCGACAGCCCCTGCCAGAGGATATGCTCTCCCATGGTGGTCTGATAGACCGCGCTGTCCAATGCTCCGTCCTCCACATTGCCGCACAGGAGGGTCCCGTCCTGCCGGTGGACCTGGTAGCGGAAGTTGGTCCTCTCTGGGTTCAGAGCGGCCTCCAGGGCCAGGCGGCGCTGTTCATCCCGGTAGTTGAGGGTCTCCTCCCATGCCTTTTGCTGGTACAAGGCGGCCAGCTCCAGGGCGCTGTAGCTCTCCAGCTCCAGATGGCTTCTGACCTCCCTGTCCTCATAAAAGCTGCCGCCAATCCACAGCGTATCCCAGTAGCCGATGGTAACAACACTGGCCCAGAAGCCCCCTGCTGTCAGGGCCGCGAGCAGCAGAAAGGCCAGCCATTTGACGGTACGGTTTGGGTAGGAATATTTCATGGTATTCACACTTTCTCCGGCGTACTACCGGACGGCGCTCAGGCTCTTACCACTGTTTTCCCCTCCGCGAGGGGGAAACCAGTGTCATACTTTCTCCATCTTGTACCCCAAGCCCCAGACGACCTTGAGATAGCGGGGGGAGGCGGGGTTGATCTCGATTTTCTCCCGCAGGTGGCGGATGTGGACCGCCACGGTGTTCTCTGAGCCTAGGGAGGGATCGTTCCACACCTGCTCATAGATCTGGCTGGTAGAAAAGACCTGACCGGGGTGGGAGAGGAGGAGCCGGAGGATGTTGTATTCTAACGGGGTGAGGGAGACGGGCGCTCCGTCCACCGTCACCGACTTGGCGTTGTCGTCCATAGCGATCCCGCCGTTGGACAGAAGACGGGTGGACTCCTCCTTGTTCTGTCCTCCCAGGGTGGTGTACCGCCGGAGCTGGCTGCGCACCCTGGCAACCACCTCGATGGGATTAAAGGGCTTGGTCACATAGTCGTCCGCCCCGATGTTAAGGCCCAATACTTTGTCCGCGTCCTCGCTCTTGGCGGTCAGCAGAATAATAGGGACATTGGAGCGGGCGCGGATCTTGGCCGTGGCCCGAATGCCGTCTAAATTGGGCATCATCACGTCCAGCAGAATCAGATGTACCTCGTGCTCCTCCAGCACCCTGAGGGCCTCCAGACCGTCGTAGGCCTTGAGGGTCTGGTATCCCTCGCTGGTGAGATAGATCTCCAGGGCGGAGACGATATCGCGGTCGTCGTCACAGATTAAGATGTTGTACAACCTAAGTCACCTCGTTATTGTAAGTTTTATTTTAACAGCGGTTCTTTCAGAGGAATGGTAGGAAAGGTTTAAATCTTTTTTAAGGGAGGGAAAAGGATCTTTTAATCCCCCTGTGTTATAATATCATTTAAAGAGAACCGATTCTTTCCCTTCTGTCTTCCGGGAGGCAGAGGGAGCAGACAGCACGGCGGCCCATCGCCGCAGATTGCAGGAGGTTATCATGATGCAAGAGCCTAAGAAATTATACCGCATTGAGAAGGGCGCCCAGATCGCCGGGGTATGCGGCGGGATCGCCGAATTTTTCAACCTAGATCCCTCTATTGTACGCATTCTCTGGGTCGTCGCCGCCATTGCTGGGGGGACCGGGGTGCCGCTGTACATCGCAGCCGCGCTGATTCTGCCCAAAAAAAGTGAGGTATATCCCTTTGAGTAGCGGGCGGGGCTTTTTTGACCGTCCGGCGCTGTCATAAGAAAATGCTCCCTTGGAGCCGGTGTTCACTGCCGCGCTCAAAGGGAGCATCTGCATTTGTGTTGCACAGCGGAAACACTCCGCCGTCCTATGCTTTAACTGGGAGCTCCTCCTGCCGCAGAGGGCCGGAGCGAGTCCGGTCGATGTGGAAGGTAAACAGCCCCGTGGCCACTAGAGCACCTTCCTCGTTTGTGAGGTTAACCTGAAAGACCGAGATGGTCTTTCCCACCCGCTGGGGCTCAGCGATACAGTAGATCACCCGGCCCGTGGCGGGACGCAGATAAGTTAATGTGTTGCTCAATGTGACGGACCGACCGCCCCGGGAGGCCGCAGCTACACCGGCTACAGTATCTGCCAGCGTGGCCAAAATCCCCCCATGGACATAGCCATAGGGGTTTAAGATGTCTGGGCGGACCTCCAGCTTCCCCTCCACCCGGTCCAGCTCCAGCCGGGTCAGGGACATGTGGAGGGTCTGCATCAGCACGCCGGCATTGAGCCGGTCCAGATGGTTGGTTTCGTTTGCATTATTGAAGGAATCCATCCAAAATCCGCTCCTCGGCCTCCTGCTCGGTCAGGCCCAATGTCATCAGCTTGAGGATCTGATCCCCTGCGATCCGGCCTATAGCGGCCTCGTGAATCAGCTGTGCGTCCACATGATTGGCCACAATGGCGGGGATGGAGGAGATTTTCGCCTTGCCCATAATGATGGAGTCGCACTGGACGTGGCCAAAGCAGGCGGCGTTACCCGTCATCTTGGGGTAAAAGACCTGCTGGGACTGGTCCTGGGCCACCGAGCGGGAGATCACACGCCCTGTGGCGTTCTCCCCGTCCAAGATGATCTCCATATCACTCTGAGCGGTCTGCTCCCCATGGGTGAGGAGCTTCTCGGTGATGATCGCCTCGGCATCCTTTCCGGCGACAATTTTAGTCTCCCGGTGGGTGGAGTCCACCCCGCGGATTTGGGTGCTCTCCAGCTCAATGACCGCCCCCTCGTCCAGGTAGATCACCGTCTGGGGATTCATGATCCGTTTGCCTGTCCCCGGCCCCTGGCCGTAGTGACGCTCCACATAGCGGACCCTGGAGTGCTTCCCAATATGAAAGGTATGCACGCCGTCATGCTGTGCGGTCTCACAGCCGGTGTTATGGATTCCACAACCGGCCACAATGTCCACATCGCAGTTCTCACCGATGAAAAAGTCATTATAGACCAGTTCACTCAGGCCAGTTTGACTGATGATCACCGGGATATGGACCGACTCATGCTGAGTCCCCGGCTTGATATGGATATCAATACCCGATTTCCCCGGCTCCGTCTTGGTGGTGATTTCGATGTTCGCAGTAGAGGCGCGGGAGTCCAGCTGCCCGTTCCGGCGGATGTTATAGGCCCCCTGGGGGGTCTGCTCTAAATCTGCAATCTCCTTTAACAGTTTCCATTCGGCCTGATCCATTACTTTCCCCCCTCTGTCATATAGCTGCACCCGGGCACCGTGTCAGAGAGGATTGAAGGCAGCACCTGTGCTCTGGGGCCATGCTGGGCTACCGTTCCCTCCCGGATGAGAACAATCTCGTCGGCCAGATCGATGATCCGCTCCTGATGGGAGATGATCATCAGGGTGGCCTCCCGGCGCTGGTGAATGGCGCGGAACGTCTCAGTCAGCCGGGCAAAGGACCACAGATCGATTCCGGCCTCCGGCTCGTCAAAGATCATCAGGCCACTTTTCCGGGCCAAGATCGTGGCAATTTCAATCCGCTTGACCTCGCCCCCAGACAGAGAGGCATCTACCTCCCGGTCTATATAGTCATGGGCGCACAGTCCCACGCGGGTGAGATATTGACAGCCCTCGTCGTGGGTCAGGGCATCACTTCCGGCGGCCAGCGCCAGCAGGTCCCGCACCCGCAGGCCCTTGAAACGGGGGGGCTGCTGAAAGCCGTAGCTGATCCCCAGCTTGGCCCGTTCTGTGATGTTCATCTGAGTTACATCGTGGCCGTTCCAGCAGATGCTGCCTCCGGTTGGCGTGATGAGTCCCATGACCGCCTTGGCCAGGGTGGTCTTGCCCCCGCCGTTTGGACCTGTCACGACCACCAGCTTCCCGTCCCCGATGGTCAGTGTGATGTTGTTTAGGATGCCAAGCTCCTCTCCGGCATTGGGTACCTGATAGGATAAATGCTTGATTTCCAGCATAGATTCCGATCTCCTTTGTGTGACAACTAGCTACAGTTTACCACCTTTGGCCCCTAAATACAAGTATCGGCGCAACATGGGGTGTGTCCGCCGCATAGATTTATTTGCGTGTTTTCCCCCGCCTCCGGCGGGGGAAAACAGATAAAAGCTCTGTACTTGGGACATGCCCCGCAACATATCGCGCTATAGATCCGACCGGACCGCATTCGTCAGCTTGGTCAGAAAGGCGGAATTTTTAGGCCGGCGATCCGGCATCCCGCCCATGAGCCTTTGATATGCTGGACTCCCTTTCTTATGGAGCTTTTCGATGTAATCCCGAATGTTTTTCTCTACATTTTCCGGGGAGGTATGGAGCTCCTTCGTCGCGGTAAGGTAAGCCTCCTTGAGGTACATCTCTCCACAGCCTACCTTACATAGAGCTTCAGCAGCCAGCGCCGCACCGCGGCAGCCAATCAGATCGCACGGGACCTCCATCTGCTCCAACAGCCACAGGATTTTCCCCAGAAGCGGCCTGGGGTTTGACGGCTTTTTCTGACATAGCATGTATATACTATGGGCTACCTCAGCCAGATTTACCGGCTTGAGCAGGTAAAAATCAGCGCCCAAGGTGAGGGTCTCCTCTACCACCTGGTCGCTGCCCGCGTGGGAGATCACCAGGATCTTGGGCCGCTTTGGGGGCGGGTGTTCCCGCAGTGCCAGTAGCAGGCCATGGCCACTTATGTGCGGCATAATCAGATCCAGTGTGATCAAATCAGGCGCATGGGCTTGGATCAGTGCCAGGGCTTCCTGGCCGTCAGCTGCCTCACCACAGACCTCTACTCCATCCAGCTGGTCCAGAAAATCCCGCAGGAGCAGCCGGGTTGAGAGGTTGTCTTCCACCACTAAGACTCGAATCACGTCTATGATGCACACCTCCCCTGACGGTTCAGACAAAGAGGTTATGACTCCAGACCCAGAGCCTGTATGGTGTCGCAGGTCTTGCGGAGGAGATCCGCCACCAACTCCCGATCCAATGGCGTCAGCTCAGAGAACCGTTGAGAGATCGTGTCGCACATGGGGCTTAACTCCGTCTGACCCCGGAGCAGGTAGTCGCAAGAGCAGTGGAGTGCCGCCGCCAGCTTGACCAGAATGGCGATAGACATACACTTCTCCCCACGTTCCAGCAGATTCAGGTACTGGACTGAGATGTTGGCCTCCTCAGCCAGCTTTTCCGTGGTGATATGCTGGGCTATCCGCTGATCACGCACACGCTTTCCCACCTCTTTGGGCAAATTGGCGGTGATAGGATCTTTAGGTTCTCTCATGTCAATCTCTCCTTTTGTAACTTTAGTATAGATTGACATAACTTTTGTCATTCTCACATAATCTATAGTTTTTATTTTCAAACGATAGTTTATAGTAGGCTTTTTTGTTTCCTAATGTAGAAAACACCCGCAGATACGAAAGATACACAGCAAAGCTACTTTTATCCTTTGCAGTGTATCTGTACGCATCTGCGGGTGTATTTTTATGAGAAGCTGTACCAATAGGTGAAGAATGCAGATTTGCGATCCAAAATGGTTGCTGGCAAGGCAAAAAATTGTAGGAATACTTTGTATATTTCAAGATTTTTTAACGCAGCCAGCGGCGATTTTGGCCGTAAAGACGCGTACTGGAGCCTATTGGTACAGTTTCTGAGATATCGTGACTTTTTACGGATTTGAGGACACGGAGGGGGCAGGTGTCGGTTCAGCCGACTGTAAGGCGGCTGCGCCGGCCTCCTGGCGCTCCTTGGCCACCTCCTGGAGCTTATCGTAAAATTCCTTGACCTCCAAGGTGTCATAGGCAGGTGTGGTCTCCACCTGGGCCTCCTCCACCCACTGGGTCAATAGCTCGTTCATCCGGTATTGGGGGTAGGCCGCCCGGCTCTCCGCATTGACCGCATCCATGCGCAGGATAATATGATAGCCAAACTGACTCTCTACAGGGTCGCTGATCTGTCCTACGGACAGCGCTTTGGCCCCGGCCTCAAACTCAGGTACCATTTGACCGGGGAAGGGTGTGTAACCATCTGGGCCGTTTAGATTGCCGGCGAGGTCCCGGTCATCGCTGAGTTCATTCATCCGCTGATCAAACAGGGCCAACGGGTTATCAGCCGCCCGGATCTCCGCGGCCAGCTGACTGGCGCGCTCTTGGACGGCCGCCTTCTCCTCGTCGGAGTAAGAGGTTCCGTCCTCGTGGACGGTGGAGAGGAGGATGTGTTTACAGCTGTAAATGCCGTTCTCCTCTAAAAAGGCGGTCAGCTTCTCGTCGGTGGGCTCCAGCTCCCCGCCTGGCTGACTCATCGCCTCCACCAGGCCATTGGCCAGATAATAGGTCTCGTTGATGGTTCGGAAGGTGGCCTCGGTCACACATTGACCGTCCAGGGCCTGCTGAAGGGTCATCCCCTGGGTAGAGAGCACATCGGCGGCCTTGGCCAGCTCGTTGGCCAGCTCGGCTTTGGCCTCCTCGCTGAGTGTGACCCCCAGTTCATCCGCCTTCGCCCGGAGAATCACCTCCAGCTTGACGGCATTGAGTGCGTCGTTCTTGAGATACTCCGCCGTGGGCGTCTCTCCGATATGATCCTCCCAAGCAGCGTCGTTGCTCAAGTAACCATACTGCTTGGCTGCGGCCACACTCCGGCCCAAAAAGAATAAATATTCATCTGCCGTCACATCGGTTCCGTTTATCTTTACCAACGTACTAGTTCTGGTGACATGAGCCGTGCGGTAGGCGATATCATCTGGGTCAATCGTCTCTCCGCTCTGGCATCCGGCCAGCAGGCCGGCTAAAAGCACCCCCACCAAAAAGATGGGCGGCAACTTGTTCCAAACACGCATAAAATTCCTCCTTTGGTATACAGCACGGTTTTCAGCCCTATCATACCATAGGGCCAGGCCGATCACAACGAAAATCTGTCGGATGTGCGTACAGCGAAGGAGCCGCCGGAGGGAGTGTCCGCCGGAAACCGCCTTGCAATCAGGCAGTTTCCCATGGTACAATGCATAAGACAAACGTATTCCAATAGGGGAGGTAACACCATGTCTATCTTGATTCAAAACGGAACCCTGGTTCTGCCAGAGGGGCTTGTGCAGGCCGATCTACGGGTAGAAGGGGCACACATCGTCCAGCTCGGCCCCAATCTGCCTGCCGGAGACAGTCAGTGCCTGAATGCCGCCGGGAAGCTGGTCTTCCCCGGCTTTATCGACACCCACACCCACTTCGAGATGAACAAAGGCACCCCGCGGGAGACGGCGGACAGCTGGGAGACCGGCACCCGCGCCGCTCTGGCCGGCGGCACCACCTGTGTCCTGGACTTTGCCGAGCCGGAGTCTGGGTGCAGTCTCCAGTCCGCCCTGGACGAGTGGCACAGCCGGGCGGACGGCCACGCCTCCTGTCATTACAGCTTTCATATGACCATCGTGGACTGGAATCCATCCATCCAGGCCGAGCTGCCTGCTATGACCCAGCAGGGAATCACCTCCTATAAAGTCTATCTGGCCTACGATGGAATGCGTATTTCTGACGCTGTGGCCTATCAGGTGATCAAGGCCGCCGCCAAGGAGGGTGCCCTGGTGGGCTGTCACTGTGAAAACGGCGATCTCATCGACCAGGCCATCGCGGAGCTCAAGGCCGCCGGAAGGCTCGCCCCCTCCTCCCATCCTCTGGCCCACACCGCGGGGATAGAGGCGGAGGCGGTGGGCCGGTGGCTCGCACTGGCCGAGCAGGCGGGAGTACCTGTGAATGTGGTCCATCTCTCCACCCGCCGGGGACTGGAGGCGGCCCAGGCGGCCCGCAGCCGGGGCCAGGCCCTCTATCTGGAGACCTGCCCTCAATATCTGACCCTCACTGAGGAAAAATACCAGCTGCCCGGCTTTGAGAGCGCCAAATACATCTTCTCCCCACCCCTGCGGAGCCAGAAGGACGTGGACGCTCTCTGGCAGGGCCTGGCCGGAGATGAGATCGACACCTTGGGCACCGACCACTGCTCTTTCTGCTACAATACCACCAAGCGTCTGGGCGAGCACGACTTCTCCGCCGTTCCGCCGGGAATCCCAGGGGTGGAGCACCGGGTGGTCTTGCTCTACACTTACGGGGTCAAGACGGGGCGGATCAGCGCGGTCCAGATGATGCAGGCCCTCTCCCAGCGCCCGGCCAAGCTCTTTGGCATGTACCCCCAGAAGGGGAGCTTACAGGTGGGCAGCGATGCAGATCTGGTCCTCTTCGACCCGGATTACCGCTGGACGATCACCGCTGCCGGACAGCATCAAAATGTGGACTACACCCCCTATGAGGGGATGGAGATGGCGGGGCGTGTGGACACCGTCCTCCTGTCCGGTCAAATCGCCGTCCAGAATGGGGCCCTAATCCAGGAGGGCTTGGGCCGCTTTGTCCCGCGGGGCCCCGCCCAGTTCTGGCGCTGATCCGCTATGGGGCAGCTTAAAGTTGGCGGAATCCTGCTGGCCTCCGGCTTTGGGCGGCGGTTTGGGGGGAATAAGCTCCTGACCCAGGTGGAGGGCGTCTCCCTGGCCCAGCGGGCGATGGAAACGCTCGCCGCCGCCGGGCTGGACCGGGTGGCTGTCGCCAGCCAGTATCCATCCGTATTGGAGTTGGCCCCACAGTTCCGTTTTCTCCCCCTGTACAATCGGGATGCGGCAGAGGGTATTTCCGCCGGAATCCGCTTGGGCTTGACCGCTATGGAAGGGATGGACGGCGTTCTCTTCTCAGTCTGCGACCAGCCATGGCTCACCCCGCAGAGTGTCCAGCGGCTGCTGGATGCCTTCCGCGCCGCGCCCCAGTCCATCTGTGCCCTCTCTTGGCAGGGCCGCCGGGGCAACCCGGCGGTCTTTCCCAGTGCCCTGATCCCCGCTCTGGCCGCGCTCACCGGAGATACCGGCGGCGGGGCCGTCATCCGGCAGCATCCAGAGCTGCTCCGCCTTGTGGAGGCGCATACCCCCCAGGAGCTGCGGGACATCGACACCCAGGCGGATTTATGACCGCCGCCTCGCCGGAAAAACGGCCTGGCGCAGACCTTGTCAGCGGATGGGGCTGCGGCACGGCAGATAAGGAGGGCCGCCCGATTTGGGCGGCCCTCTCTTTGGAACGAGACAATGGTGTTTGCGCGGCAAACGGTAAGGATACCGAAGTATCTTTTTTGTTGTCATGGTATGACATGTTCCGCGCCGTCTCCTTTCGCCTTTCGCCTAAGGGCGCCCCAATCCGCGGCCCTTACGGCGGCGGTGTTGGAGGGTCCGGCACCGGCTTAAAAGGAGGTGTGCCATGTCTGTCCAGGGCTTAGTATGTCCCAAAGCGGGCGGCACATGTATGGATTTATTTGGAATTTAATGGTTGGCAGCTGTATTGAAATTGGAATATTTGTCCAAAATTAGAATACGCTAAATACAAGGAACGACCCGCCCGCATGGGAAGGAGGCCCACTATGGGGGAACCCGACAGACGCTTTTCATTTTGGAAAAAACAGATGGCGCCCTGTGATACAGAGCGTCAAACCCTTTTGGACGGCTTGGCCCGGACCCGAACGCTGATCTCGCAGGCCTATTCCGGTTTCAATACCACCCAAGACCCAGATCTAATCGAGTCTTATGTATTTGAGATCAACGCCCTCCAATCCAGGTACTGCTACCTGCTGCGCCGGGTAAAGGAGCTGGACGCCTGCCTGCCCACCGCACAAGTGTAAATCCTTCACAAAAGAAGGATAATAGCAATCTTCAAAATTGCCGGCACTGTTTTTCCCTCCTTGGATAAGAGGGAAAAACAATTGATCGCCTTTATTTTTATTGATTGTTATAGACAGCTGCCATTCACACAAAAGAAACTGGGAAGAACAGACTGTGGAGGTGGCATGGATTGGATTTGACGGAAACTACAATGCGCTGGATGATAGGCGGGCTGATGCTGCTCCCGCTGCTGCTCGCCCTGCACCGGCCTCTAGAGCGGCTGATCCGGTTGATCATCCGAACTGGAGTAGGTCTGGTGGTCTTGGTTATCTTAAGTCAAATTGGCGCCCTAATCGGTGTTCACTTGGGGGTCAACCTGTTCAACGCCCTAGTATTGGGGCTGTTGGGTGCTCCCGGCCTGGGGCTGCTGTTGATGCTGAATTGGGTATTGGCAATTTAGCAGCTGTATTTATGAACCTCAACCGACTATCTGACCACATCTTTTCCCGCCCTGTCCAGCCCTCCTGTGCTGGACGGGGCGGGGATTTGTCTATTCCTTAGAACATGCAGTCCTTACGCTGGCGGATTGATGCCAGGCAAGAGCAGCCGAGAGGAGCAGTCCTTCCAGCCACAGGCTGGCGGCATAGAGGCAGGTACGCAGGACGGTCTCCGGTCCGCCGTCCAGGCTTATGGAAGAGGTCAGGCCGAACAGGACCACGATGGCGTACAAACTGCCTAGCATCAGGGGCACTGAATGCAGACGGGTGGAGGTCTCCCTGCTGGCGTGATACAGCAGAAAGAGAAACCAGGCCGTCAGCCCTATCCCGGCGGCACAGCCGCTCAGGCGGAAGATCCGCCCCACCCACATGGGCTTGCCTGCCAGCGGGAGGGCCGGCCAAGCACGGAAAGCCATCAAAACCAGGAGCCCATCTAGCGCCAGAACAGGCAGGCTGAGTAAAAAGCTCACCGCCGTCAGCCGTCCTGTCTTCTTGAAAACCGCTCCAGAATGGCGGCCCCGCAGGCAGGTTATCCAGATCAGGAACACCGCACCCGCCAGATAGGCCCACAAAAGGCCGGATCGCCAGGCCAGCTCTGCGGCCCAGGTACGCAGATCATAGAGGGGACAAACGCAGACAATCGCGGGGAGGAGGGCGGCCAAGATTATAGCCAGCCGCTTCCAGTCCATCGCCTGGAGCCGCTGCCGCCATACGCTCCTCCGATACACTTCAGGCTTTGGATCCAGTTCTCCCCGCAAAAGCCCGTCTACCGTGGTCCCCAGCGCGGCGGCCAGCGGGGTGAGAAGCTTTACATCGGGCAGTCCCCCTCCGCATTCCCATTTGGAGATCGCCTTTCCGGTGACATGGATCTGCCGGGCCAGCTGCTCCTGGGTAAGGCCAAGCGCCCTGCGCCGTTGGGCGAGGAACTGTGCAAATTGGGCTTCCTCCATTTGACTCGCCTCCAAGTCGGACGGGTTGTTCTTCCGCCTGATATTATTCTACCGCTCTGCGGCTATCCAATCATAACACAGAAACCGCAAAGCTGTCACCCTACGGATCGTAGAATTGGGTGATTTCCCCTAATTTCTTACCTTTTTCTAAAGAATTTCCCTGTTCACAAATTCTTCATGTTCATACCGTACACTGGAAACCTGAGCCGTGTAGCCGATAAAACCAGGGCGGTCACAGCCCCTCTCTTCTGGTTTACAAATAAATAATTATTGTAAACTTTTCATGAACGATTGCCCATAGGAATTGACAGCCTGCAAGTGTGCGGGGTATGCTGACTTTATCAAGCTACAGCGGCTGTGACTGTGGTTTGACAGGCAAAGAGCAGGGAGGTTTTTATGGAACAATACAACACCATCCTCACATCTTATCTGCGGGTGACACAACATCTGTCCCAGCAGTTTCGCGCCCACTTTGGACAGCTTCATCTGACCTTTCCTCAGGCACTGGTGCTCACCGTGCTGGGCCAGGAGGGCCGAATCTCTATCAGTACCTTGGCCGAGCGGACGGGCAACGCCAATAGTACCGTATCGGGCATTGTAGACCGTCTGGAAAAGCTGGATCTGGCCCGGCGGGAGCGCTCTCAGGCTGACCGCAGGGTGATCTATGTCAATGCTACCGAGAAGTATAACCACCTGTGCCAAAACGCCCAGACCAATGTGAGCGGCTATTTTTCCTCCCTTCTCTCCGCCCTGTCCCCAGAGGATCAGGAATTGCTGAATACCGCCCTGCAAAAGCTGGATGCCGCCCTCACCAGCCGAGATATAGAGTCTGAAGAGACGGAAAAGGAAGTGTCCTAAGCACAGCATTTTTTATCTGTTTTCCCCCGCCGGAGGCGGGGGAAAACAGACTGTCGAAAAAAGCCTCGCGGCGGACACTCCCGACGAAAAACATAGTGTAGTAATTTCTGCGCTTCTGTGATATACTGAAACTGGAATGATAGGCCAGCGGAAAACATGCGGCCCCGTTTGGCAAAAGTTTGTATCACAGCGTAAGGATGGATGGAGCTATGAGTCGCAGATATAGCTATGGGTATGGGTCCTACCACGGTCGGTCTGGTTTTCGTACCTTTCTAAAAATACTCATTGTACTTTTGATGATTGTGCTGCTGCTGGCAGTTGGGGCCTTTTTCTTTTTGGAGCGCTATCTGGTTTACGATACGGACGGCGCTCATCTGGAAATCCCCTTCTTCCAGTGGGGGGGGAGTCCCAGTCCTAGCCAGGTGTCCAGTCAGCCCAGCCCAGGGGGCGGCCTAGCGGTGGTCCCGTCTCCCCCTGTTGTCACACCGACTCCTATTCCCACGCCGACCCCCACCCCTGAGCCCCAAACACTCCAGGCAGTCCAGCTCCCCAGGACCGCCCTCTATGACGGCACAGCCGCCCAGCAGATGGCCTCCGGCGGAGGGAACGCCGTCCTCTTTGATATGAAAGCTGACGATGGTACTCTGGGTTATATCTCTTCCCTGGAGATCGCCAAGGCCGCTGGGGTCTCGGCCTCCGATCCCGCCCTTAATGCTGCGATCCAGGCCCTTTGTCAAGAGGATCTCTATACCATTGCCCGCGTCTCCTGCTTCCGGGATCACACCACCCCCCGCAAGCTCAACCGGCTGTCCATCAAGACCAACAGCGGCTATAACTGGAGCGATGAGCGGGAGCTGCGCTGGATGAGTCCCACCAATCAGGAGGTTCAGCAATATATTACGGGGATCTGCGTCGAGCTGGCCGCCCTGGGCTTTGACGAGATTGTGCTGGACAACGCTGCCTATCCCACGGCAGGCAACCTACACTATATCAAAAAGGGTAGCGCATACGACGCCGCCCAATTCTCCACCATAGTCTCCGAATTTTACACCCAGGTACGCACCGCCCTAGCCGTCTATCCCGATGTCAAACTCTCCATTGTCACTGACGCCGAGACTGTCGCCGCAGGCACCAACACCACCAGCGGTCAAAGCATCGCCAACCTGCTCCAGACGGCAGACCGGCTATGGATTCCCGCCGGAACCGAGACCTGGAGTCAATATGTCCAGCAGCTCTCGGCCCAGGGCATGACTGACCCCGTTGTTCAACTGGTGGTTATGACGGCCCAGGCTGGGGGACCTGGCGAGAACTGGGCCATTGTAACCCAATAATCACCTCCAAAAAACGGCACAATACGGCCTCCCCCGTCAACAGAACGAGGGAGGCCGTATTGTACTGAACACATAAGGTCTGTTTTTGATTCACTTATTCAATGCGGAACTGCTCAATTAAGCGATTCAATGTATTGGCCTGATTGGACAATTCCTTGGAGACAACTGCGCTCTCCTCGGCAGCGTAACCATTGACCCTATCCACTAGGTTGCTCGCATTTCCACAGCATACAGCACTTTCAAGGAAAAGCGGTTAGTATTGCTAATACTAACCGCCTTTTTTTCTAATCAATTTTATATAAAATTCTGTCTGGGTATTCAAAATTTTTCATTGACATTGTATTGTCCGAAACTTCTATTTCATATCCCGATGTCATACCCCCGTATGTAAGGTTCAAAATATTGTCTTGTAACTCCCATGTTGACGCAAAGTTAGATTCAGATGTACTGTTGGATTTTTTGCTTGTAAATTTCCCGGTTCCTCCCTTATATAGTTCTATGGTAAAGCTTATTGTGATTGGAAAATCCTCAGTACTTTCTTCAGATTCAACCTCACCGCTCCATGTTCCAACAATGGAATTGTCATCAATAGTAATTTCTGTTTCTTCTTCGCTGGGCGTGTCTGTGCTTGTTGTGCCCCCATTCCCGGTGTTGGGTGTGTTGTTGTCCTCTGCTCCACCACCGCCGCCACAACCGCACAAAATGCGCCGACGATAATCCGCTGTTACTGCTCCGTAGACCTCCGCAGTGCTGTCCCGGACCATAAAGACCCATCCCCGGTCCTGTAAGTACTCATAAACGACCAGCTGATCGACACCGGCTTTCTCCTGGTAGGCATAAGTATTTGCCTGGGTCTCTCCATCCGCCTACACAGCTCATGAAATCCACCCCATTTTCCGGCCCATAATATCGGGATTATCCGGCGGCGGCGGGAGCTGTATGGTCTCAGCAAAGCTGAAATATGCGTCATCGTCTAACCCTGCGGTCCGATCCGCCCAGTATTCCAGCCAGTCCAAAAAATGGAATGGCCGGCCAGTCTGCTTGTCCCGCATGGGGGCTGTACCGAAATCATTGGCAAAATCAAAATACCAGACCGTTCCATAAACCGCCGGGTCACTGCTGTTGACCACCAAAATACTGTCCATGCCGCATCCCTCCGTGCACAGGGGAATCCAGCCATTGCCTATCTCGTCGTAGTCAAAGGCCTCCATCTCCTCTTCTGTCATATAGAGGAAATAGGGGAAGCGGTCCAACTGGTAGGGAAAGGGACGCGCTGGGGCGCTGTCCTCCTCTCCTAACGGAACCAGTCCGTAAAAGGGTTGGCTGCCGCCGGCCGCTGTAGTGGTGATAAACCGGCGGTACTCCTCCGGCAGGCGGATCCTGTGTGCCCCCTCAAACACGGCCGCTTCCTCCTCGGTGATAGGCGGATCCCAAACTGGGGGCCATGTTCCAACCGAGATTTGAAAGCGTCTGTCCCGAATGGCTTCAATTTTGGACAAAATGCGGGCAATCCGCCTATCATAATCTTCTGGCAAAGTCATAAAAACACCTCTTTTTACAATTTCTTACACCGTTTCTCCCTCTACAGAGGGGAGGGGAAGCCCAATGGAATGCCACGATTTTTGCAGGCTGCTATCGCAAAAATAGTATAGCTGTTTTTGGAGGCTTTGCAAGTTATTTGACAGAAATTAGACGATCATGATTTGGGTGTGGACTCCATAGGCTCCAATGTCACTCCAGTATAGTACCATTGGATGATCTCCTGCCAGGTCTTTCCCTCCTTGGCCATGGCATTGGCTCCATACTGGCTCATGCCCACACCGTGGCCATAGCCGGTAACAGAAAAGGTCAAGGTGTCCCCCTGGGCGGTAAGTGTAAAGTTGGTAGAGCGCAGATTGAACAAGCCGCGCAGGACCTCCCCCCGCAGAGAGGTCCCCCCAATTGACAGGGCTGCTACCCCTCCGGCCGAATTGGGAGAGGCCGCACCGATCCAGCTGGAAGGCTCCCCCTCCAGGACAAGATCTGGGTACTGGCGCAGAAGGGTTGTCTTAAATTCCTCCGCTGGTAGGGTAACGGTGGTGTGGTAGTTGGGAACTTCCTCTCCCTCAGGACTCTGTACGCCGGTGAGGTAGGGGACGCTGCTCCCCCAGACCTCCGCCGCATCCACCGTCCGCCCGGCGGCAGAGGAGAAAAAGACCGCTTGAATGGGTGCGCCGTCATAGACCGCGATCATACCGTCCGTGGCCGTCACCGCTTGGGCGATGGCCTCTGTATAGGTTCCGGCCCGCTCGCCCCAATTCTGCGCGGCATCTTCCCGAGAGATATAGGCCTGACAGCAGGTGATATCAGAACAGACGTCGGCATCGGGGTGCTGCTGGACGGTGTAGCTCATTTTGGCAGCCGTATAGGTCCGGGCAGCCACCACCTGGGCCTTAATGGCCTCCAGTGCGAAGGAGGCCGGCATCTCGGCAGCGGCCACACACCAAAGATAATCGTCCATGGCCATAGGGGAGACTTGTCCGTCTATCAGGACCCGTACAGTTCTTCCGGCGTCTATTCCACCCGCTGGGGGCGGCGTGATCACTGTGCGGTCAATGGGTAATGTCCCGGTAGGTACCGGTGTATCTGTCTCGGCTGAGGCCAGTGGTTTCTCTGGTTCTCCGATTAAAAGCAGGGGAAGTAAAAAAAGGGAAAGCAGAAGGGCCAGCGCCATGGCAACAACCTGTTTCATCGTTCCGTCCTCCCGGTTCAGTGTGTCAAAAACGTGACAGTTCCTTTTCCAGGGCGAGCCTAGCCCGCCTGCGGCGCGGACCTTTTCTGGACTGTCCCAATAACTGTGCAGATTGGACAGGAGACAGTTGCGCTTTGCAATTGACCATCCCCCAAAAATAAAGTAAAATGGAAGGTAATTATGACATAAAGGGGTATGAACGGATGTATAGGGAAAAAGACCGCTCCATTGACTTTATAGAGAATCTATGTCAGGCGTACCAAAAGTATAACCAGATCGATCCAGCCTGCTATGAGAAGTGGGATGTAAAACGAGGCCTACGCAATGCCGATGGCACCGGCGTCATGGCCGGGCTGACCCAAATTGCGAATGTATTGGGCTACTATGTGCAGGACGGCGAGCGCCACCCTATGGAGGGTCAGCTGCTTTACCGGGGGATTGATGTGGCCGATCTGATCCAGGGCTTCCTCAACGAGAACCGCTTCGGCTTCGAGGAGACCGCCTATCTCCTCCTGATGGGAGCACTGCCCAACCAGGACCAGCTGGAAGAATTTGAACATCTTCTGGCCAGCCGGCGCGCCCTGCCCCCCATGTTCACTGAGGACATGATTCTCAAGGCGCCCAGCCCTGATCTGATGAACAAGCTGGCCCGCTCGGTGCTCTCCCTCTACTCCTATGACAGCTGCCCGGATGATATCGCCCTGACCAACCAGCTCCGCCAGGCTATTGAGCTGATCGCCCGTGTACCCATCGTGGTGGCCCATGCCTTTTCCGCCAAACGGCACTACTATGATAACGAGAGCCTTTATCTTCACCGTCCTCAGAAGGGCCTAGGGGTGGCGGAGAATTTTCTCTACTCCGTGCGCCACGATCATCAGTTCACCGATCAGGAGGCCAAGCTGCTGGATCTGTGTCTTGTTCTGCATATGGACCACGGCGGAGGAAACAACTCCGCCTTTGCCTGCCGGGTCCTCTCCTCCTCCGGCACCGATATTTATGCCGCCATTGCCGCCGCTGTAGGGGCGCTCAAGGGTCCCCGCCACGGCGGCGCCAACAAGAAGGTCATGGAGATGTTCCGCTATATCGAGCAGGATGTCACCGACTGGAAGGATGAAGACGCTATCCGGGACTATTTGGGTAAAATCCTCCGTAAGGAGACCGGAGATCGTTCCGGCCTTATCTACGGGATGGGCCACGCCATCTACACCCTCTCCGATCCCAGGGCTGTCCTCCTCAAGCGGTTTGCCAGAGGTCTGGCCGAGTCCAAGGGGATGCTGGAGGAGTTCCAGCTGATGGAGGCGGTGGAGCGCCTGACGCCTGAGGTTCTGCGCACCGTGAAAAAAGAGCAGAAAGTAGTCTGCGCCAACGTGGATCTCTACTCTGGTTTCGTCTACAAGATGCTGGGCATTCCAACCGAGCTGTATACCCCGCTCTTTGCCGTTGCCCGCATCGTGGGCTGGTGTGCCCACCGGATCGAGGAGGTCTATTATCCAGGCAATAAAATTATCCGCCCGGCCTACAAGGCCGTGGTCCCCACGGGAACCTACCTCCCGCTCTGCCAGCGGTAACGGACGCGGAACCTCCTCCCCAGAGGGCGCATAGAATAGGGCGGAGGTTATGCCATATGAATCTATTCCGAGGGAAAGAGCTCTACCCTTACTGCCCTTCCTGCTATGCGCAGAGCGTCCCGGCACAGCCGTCTGAAGCCTGCGCCTGTCCAAACCTTCCGTCTCCCCCTCCCTGCCCGCCGGAACCGCCTCAGCCGCCAGTTCCGCCTTGTCCACCTCCCCCCTGTCCACCCACTCCGCCTTCGTGCCAGACAGTATCAATCCTCTCGATTACTGGCCCTGCCGGACCAATCGGTCCCCAGGGGCCTGCTGGTATGCGCGGCCCTGCCGGACCAACCGGTGCAACTGGTGTACAGGGTGCTGTAGGGCCGCAAGGCCCTGAGGGGCCCGCTGGTACACAGGGACCAATTGGACCCACTGGACCTCAGGGTGTTCCAGGTGCGGCTGGCGCTGCTGGACCAATCGGACCGACCGGTGCAACCGGTCCCGAAGGACCGGTTGGTGCACAGGGGCCTGCGGGTGTTCAAGGACCAGTTGGTCCTACGGGCCCCCAGGGTGTTCCAGGTGCGGCTGGCGCTGCTGGACCAATCGGACCGACTGGTGCAACCGGTCCCGAAGGACCGGTTGGTGCACAGGGGCCTGTGGGTGTTCAAGGACCAGTTGGTCCTACGGGCCCCCAGGGTGTCCCAGGTGCGGCTGGCGCCACCGGCGCTACTGGACCTGCTGGACCAGTCGGACCGACCGGTGCAACCGGTCCCGAAGGGCCAGTTGGTGCACAGGGGCCTGCGGGTGTTCAAGGACCAGTTGGTCCTACGGGCCCCCAGGGTGTCCCAGGTGCGGCTGGCGCCACCGGCGCTACTGGACCCACTGGACCTGCCGGTGAGCTAATCCCCGGCGTTGCTGTGGCCGATTTGGTCCCAACTGCGACACTGGCTGAAATCATCACCACCTTGAACAGTCTCCTGGCCTCTCTGCGGGCTGCGGGGATCATCGCCTAATTGGGCTATGTAACAGCAAAACCCTGCTTCTCCTGTCTGTATGGCAGGGGAAGCAGGGTGTTTTTCGTATTAAAGTGCAATGGTATCCAGAGGAGCCCAGAGGAGAGCGGCGGGAGGAAGCTGTTCCTGCCAGCGCAGGGTATTGCGCACCACCATCTCTCGAAAACGCATGGTGTCCTCCCAGGCAAAGGGGATATGGCAGATCACCAGCTTGGAGGGCCGGAGGAGGGCCAACGCCTCACGTCCCTGGCCCATGGTGAGGAAAAGAGGGTTGATCACCGCAGTATGGATGTCATAAGCGGAGAACAGGCCGGACAGCCCCTCTGGATCTTGCTTGGCGTCCCCCATAAAGAGGACCTGACAGCCTGCGAGGGAAAAGAGGAGGCAGTCATGGGCCACATCGTGGAATTCCACCCCGCTGTGGGGAAAGGAGAAGGCTGTCAGAGTCAGATCCGGCCCCAGGGAAATAGACTCCTTTGGTTTAGTAAGGACTGTTACCGGACCGCCGGACCGGGCCAGGGCGGAAGCCAGTCCCTCCGCCTCTTGGGGAACGCCTTCGCCAACAGCAGGGGGGAGATAGACGGGGGTGTGCGGATGTTCCGCCCGATACCGCTCCAGGACGGAGGCCAAGCAGTGGTCCTCATGCAGATGGGTAAAGCAAAGCCCCTCTATCCCGTCAAAGGGATGAGCTCCCGCCATGATCTGATCCAGCAATGCAGCGGGAACGCCGCTGAAGGCGCTGTTTCCGGTGTGGAGACCATCAATCAGCCACTTGTGGCCCTGGAACTGGAGCAGGATTCCGGCATTGGCCGTCAGGGTAAGCGTTATGTCCTGCGCAGCCAGAGGCCAGCTCTTGGGGCGGGGGCGCTCCAGATTCACGCCTGCTCCTGTGACAGGGCTTCCAAAATCACAGCCGGTTTCAAGGGCAGGTTGTGGAAGTCACGGCCCACCGCGTTGGACACCGCGTTTGCAATGGCCGCCGGAGCGGGGACCACCGAGCACTCCCCGATGCTCTTGGCGCCATAGGGACCGGTCTCCTCCACCTCATTGACAAAGCCAATGCGGATGGGGGGCATCTGGGCGGCGGTAAAGATCCGGTACTGCCGGAAGGAGTTATTCGTCACCTTACCGGTCTCGTCCCGCTCGATCCCCTCGCACAGGGCATAGCCCAGCCCCATCTGAACTGCGCCCTCGATCTGGCCCTCCACATTCATGGGATTGAGGGGGCGGCCCACGTCGTGGACGGCCACATAGTCCAGGGGCTCTACCTTGCCCGTCTGGGTATCCACCCGGACCTTGACAAAGTGGGCGCCGTAGGAGACCGCCATCGCCTGGCTGGCGAAGGTCTCAGCCACCACCAGATCCCGCTGGGACTTGTGGTGGGCGTGGTGGGCCAGCTCTTCCATGGTGGCCGAGCGGTCGGGATAGTTCAGGCTCCAGGCCTTCCCGTCGTGAAAGACAATTCGCGCTGGATCGTCAGGCAGCAGATCGGCGGCCTCCTCGATCAGCATTTTTTTCAGCGCGTTGGCCGCCTTGACGGCGGCGGCCCCGCTGACATAGGTCCCCCGGCTGGAGTAGTTGCCCAAATCCCAGAGGGTGGCGTCGGTATCCCCCTGGATGTAGGCGATGTCAGACAGGGGAACCCCCAAAATTTCGGAGACAAGCTGGCCCTGGAGACTCACCGAGCCGTTGCCCATGTCACAGCAGCCGCTGGACAGGACCAGGGAACCGTCCTCGTTCATCCGCAGAATGATCCCCGTGGTATCTGGATGGACTCCAAAGACGCCGTTGCCGTGGTCGCCCACCGCCATACCAACACCGATGCGGTAGCGTCCGCCCTCGGCCTGAGAGGCCGCCTGTTCGGCCAGCCCCTCCTCCCAGTGGAAGAGGGCGGCGCCCTGCTCCACGCAGGCCTTGGGGTATGTATTGCCTAAGGGAGTATTGTTCCGCCGGTCAACCCCGTGTTCCCCCATCAGGTTTTTCCGCAACAGGTCCAGCATATCCATGTTGAGGGCCTGGGCAATCTTGTTGAACTGCCGCTGCTGGGCAAAGAAGAGCTGGGGCGAGCCGAAGCCCCGCATCGCCGCGCCGCAGGTGCAGTTGGTGTACACTTCAATTCCCTGGAAGCGCAGGTTGGGGATGTCCATCAGGCGGAAGAGCTTGCCGCCCATGGCCCAGGCCACGCTGGAGGTACCGCCGGCAAAGGCCCCGGCGTTGATGATCATGCGCACATCCTGGGCAACAACGGTACCGTCCTTCTTGACGCCGGTCCGGATGTAGCCGATCATCTCATGGCGGCTGTGGGAGGAGGGGATGTCCTCCCGCCGGGTAAAGACTAGGCGCACGGGACGGCCTGTCTTGATGGACAGAACGGCGGCCACATGCTCCAAAATCATGTCAATCTTGCCCCCAAAGCCGCCGCCGATTGGGTCGGACACCACCCGGACCTGGCTCATTTTCAGCCCGAAGAGCCGGGAGAGGTTTACCCGCACGGCGAAGGCGTCCTGGGTGGGGGAGTAGACGGTGAGCTTGCCGTTGGAGTCGTAGTCCGCCAGGGCGGCGTGGGTCTCAATGGCCGCGTGGTGGATGGCGGGCAGGTGATACCGGTCCTCAAAGATCAGATCAGCCGCTTCAAACCCGGCGTCCACATCCCCCTGGCTCAGGTTGACCGTCTCGGCGATGTTCCCCCCCTCGTGGATGGGGTAGGCGTCCTCCTTCATGGCCTCTTCCGGGTCCACATAGAAGGGCAGGGGTTCATACTCCACCTCAATGAGCTTGACGGCTTTCTCCGCAATCGCCATGGTATCTGCCGCCACGGCGGCCACTTTGTCTCCCACATAGCGGACCACCGAGTCAAAGAGGCGCTCGTTCTTGGTCTCGTCAATGTTCTCCCCACAGCAGTTGAAGGGAACCTGGGGGACGTTCTGATAGCAGACCACCGCGCGCACGCCGGGCAGTGCCTCGGCTTTTGACAGGTCGATGGACTTGATTTTAGCATGGGCCACCGGGCTAAACAGGATCTTTGCGTGGAGCATCCGGGGCAGCTTCCGGTCGGCCACATATTTGAGGTTGCCAGTGGCCTTGTTGACCGCGTCACGAATGGGCAGGCGGCTGCCGATCACCTGGTTTACCACAGCTTCGTTGCTCATGCTCTCTGCTCCTCTCTCATCCACTGAGCCGCAGTGCGGATGGCGTCCACAATTTTGGCGTAGCCAGTGCAGCGGCATAGATTGTTGGAAATGGCGGCCCGGATCTCCTCCTCGCTGGGGTCCAGGTTCTTGTCCAGCAGGGCCTTCGCGCTCATGATCATTCCTGGGGTGCAGTAGCCGCACTGGATGGCACCGCAGTCAATAAAGGCCCGCTGGATGGGGTGGAGCTGGGTTCCCTTGGCCAGGCCCTCGATGGTCTCAATCTGCTTGCCCACCGCATTGCGGGCCAAAACGAGGCAGGAGTTGACCGCCTCCCCGTCCAGAATGACCTTACAGGCGCCGCAGTCGCCGGTGTTGCAGCCGCACTTGGCGCCGGTGAGATCCAACACCTCCCGCAGGACATAGAGCAGGGTCCAGTTGCGCTCGATCTGTACGGTCTCCTGTTCGCCGTTGATCTGTAGTGTAATTTCTTCCATGTCTCGCCTCTCCTTTGATCCTAGTTTGGATTTGGATGGGGTTCTAAGAACCTGTATTCATAATCGGGGAATACCGGCTGGGTAAGGGAGATTGCCGCCCTACAAAGCAAAAAGCCGCGACAATACTTTGTGTATTGCAAGGATTTTTAACGCAGCTTGTCAGCAGGATACCCACTCAGACGATGTTGAACGGTTGTGAATACAGGTTCTAAGTGCGGTTCTCCCAGAGGGGGAGGGTAATGACAAAGCTGGTCAGCTGTCCGTTGCTCTCAGCACGGATATCGCCGCCATGGAGGGTGACAATCTCCTTGGCGATGGCCAGGCCCAGGCCCGCACCCCCGGTATGGGTGGAGCGTGCGGCGTCCAACCGGTAAAACTTGTGGAAGATGTTCGCCAGCTCTCCCTCTGGGATGGCCAAGCCCTCATTGCAGATAGAGATCATGGCCCAGGGAGCAGAGCGCCGGGCCAGCAGCTTCACCTGTCCGTCGGGCATTGAGTAGTTCACCGCATTGCGCAGCACATTGTCGAACACCCGGGCCAATTTATCTGGATCTCCTAACACGGTCAGCCGGGGTTCAATATCGGTCTCCACCGTGAGTTTTTTCTCAGCAAAAAGGGGATAGAACTCATCCGCCAGCTGCTCCAGCAATACGGAGAGCTGGATCTCCGTCCTGTCCTCCTCCTCACACTGGAGGTCCAAGCGGGTGATGTCAAAAAACTCTCCAAGCAGCTCCTCCAGCCGCTGGGCCTTGGCCAGGGCGATCCCGGTGTACTTGGTCCGCTGTGCCTCGGTGAGGGTCTGATTATCCCGCAGCAGGGTGAGATATCCCACCACCGAAGTGAGGGGGGTCTTGAGATCGTGGGCCAAAAAAGCCACCAGATCCTGCCGCCGTTCCTCCTGTTCCTTCAAGCCCTCCTCTCTGGCCTGGAGCTGGATCCGAATGGCGTTGAGATCCTGCTCCAGCGGGGCCAGCTCTCGCGGCAGGTGGACCTCCGCCCGCTGCTGGGACACCACCTGCCGGGTCGCCGCGGCGATCTGGTTGAGCCAGCGGGTAAACAGGCCCATCGCCAGGTAAAAGGCGATCAACATCAGCACTATCATACCCAGAACGATGTACAGCTCCTTGTAGTTGCGGACATAGTGCTGATAGAGGTCCAGTGCGCCTGTCCGGTCCTGGCCAAACAGGGAGGTCGCCACCCAGACAAAGAACCGGGCGAAGGGGTCTTCTAAAATACCGTCCACCAGGACGTCCAGCAAAAACAGGCTCACTCCGCTGGCGGCCAGACTGCCCACCACCACTAGCAGGAGCATTTTCAGCTTGAGTCTTGTGTAGCGCTTGCCAGTCAAACGAGATCCCGCCCTTCCTGTCAGTACCGCCGGGTGAGTGTACCACCGCACCGGCACCGGTAGCGCTCTGGGTGCTGAACAAGCCGGGAGGCTTTGGCGCGTCGGTACTCCAGCCCACACTGGTCACACACCACCAGATAGCGCACCGGCCTGCAATCGGGGATGCCCAGGGCCTCGCAGGTATCGGTGCGGGCGATATGATAGCCATAGGCGGCGTTCATCCGCTGGGCGTAGGACTTCCAGCGTGGACCGTGGTTCTGACAGCCGGGACAGGTGTGGAGGAGCTCGTGGGCCAGCGTCTGACAGCAGGCCCCCTCGACCGCCTCCAGCAGGCGGTCTGACAGCTCGATTCGGTATCCCTTCCCCTGCCGGCGGCAGCATCCGAAGCGGGCGGCGGCCCGGCGGTTGACCGCCACCTCTGGGTGAATTTGGGCGGAGATTGGGATATCCAGTGCTCTGGCCTGGGCCGCAACCCGGATCAGCAATGCGTCAAAGTCGTTCAAAGCAGCCCCCTATCCGCACTATTAGAGATACTAAGTACATTATACAACAGTTTGCTTCAAAAGAAAAGGGGCCGATGAAAAATACATCTCCTCCGCCCCGCCGGCGGGCCGTCAGTCTAATTCCGCCCGGCAAAACAGATCCAGAATCACTGGCTTATCCTCACAGGCGCACTTAAACCCGCGAATAAAGGCCAGCAGATCCTCTGGCTGTTTGGAATAGACACAGAACATTCCCGCCTCCGGGTCAAACTGAAGGCTGTCCGCCAGATCGGGCAGTTTTTTCTCCAGATAAACCCTGGCCAGGCTCTCCCAGTCATAGCCGCTGCCCTCGAAGCCCTCATCGGCACGGGTGTCAAACACCTCTTGCAAATACACACCCGCCTCCAGGCACACTGAGGCGTAGTCCTTATGTTCCACCCAGTAAAAAGGGGCGATCTCCTGCTGAACTTCTGCTGATAACTGCATTATCTCCCGTCCTTTCCAATGTACGTCTTTTTTCTGTGGAGCCGATTCTTCTGGAACAAATCCCCTCCAGCTTACGTCTATCAAAAAAGCATACCACAAAAGACAACATCAGAAAAGAGGTATTATCATGAAACACAGACTTGGAGCCCTTGCCCTGGCTGCTGTTCTGGCGGGCAGTCTGTCACCCGCTGCTCTGGCCGCCAGTCCTGCCGAAATCGTCCTCAACGGGAACAAACTGGACACCACTGGACTTCCCACCTGTGCCGGACTGCCTATGCGGCTGATTGCCGAGGAAGATCACGGCTTTGCCGACTGGTACGAGGAAGACAATCAGGGCGTCTTCTATCTGGGGGATCACCAGATTACCGTCCAATTTGATACCAATGCGGTCGAGGTGGACGGGACCATATTAGAGGGGATCCACGCCCAGGTGGAGCAGGGTGTCACCTTTCTCCCTCCGTCCGTCCTGGAGGGTCTGGAGGGCTATACCGTCACAGCCGATCCCCAGGACGGCCAGAAGCTGACCATCACCACCCCCAACAACGACCCCATGATCCAGCTGGCCTATCAGATTATAGACGCCTCCGGCATGGGCTACAGCGCCAGGGCCACTCTGGAGCAGATGGAGGAATACCATCAGATCCACGCCGCCTCCTTTACACAGGGGATAGGCTTCTTCCCCATGATGACCAGCCCGGACACCCTGGTTCTCGTCAAGCTGGCTGAGGATGGGGAGGAGGCCGCCAAGGCCGATCTGGAGCGCTACCGCAAGCAGCAGGAGGACACATTCTCCTGGTATCTGAGCCAAAATCTCCCCAAGGTCCAGAACGCCAAGCTGGTAATCGCGGACGGTTGGCTGCTCTTCCTCATCGCAGAAGACGCCGAGGCCGGAGCGGCCCTTTTCCAGTCGAGTGTGGAGGCCCTCTCCGCGCCATAAGCACGCCTATTCCTTCTCCTCCAGCCAGAGCAGGTTCTTTTTCAGGCAGGCGGCCAGGTCCACCCGCTTCACGCCGCTTCGGTCCAGCGTCAGGGTGACAATCCCGCCTTGACGGCTGTTTACCGCCCCCGGACCAAAGGACTTATGGACCACACGGACCCCCGGCTTGTACGCGGCAAGCTGGGGGTCTCCTTTTTTCCCAAACAGTTTGTGCAGGAGGGTGGGCGCTTGCGCTGCGGTTTCCGGCTCCTCCAGCAGTTCCCGCAGAAAGGAGGAGCCTGGGGCGGGGACTCCGAAGCGGGTCTGATAGTCCAAAACCTCCAGTTGGGACTTGGCCCGCGTGACCCCCACATAGAATAGCCGTCGCTCCTCCTCTAGGGCGGCCCGGTTTTCCAGGCTGTATACCCCATCGGACAGGGAGACCGCGGGGAAGATCCCATCAATGACATCCATCAAAACAACCCGGTCGTACTCCAGCCCTTTGCTGGCGTGGATGGTGGACAGGACAAAGGGACCGCCTGCGCTCCCTCCCTGGCGCACCAGCTCCTCCAGAACCGCCAGGCGGTCGAGAAATTCTGTGCTGTCCGGGTGCTGGCTGGCCAGGGCCAGGAGGATATCCACTTTACCGGCGTCCCCGCCCCGGTCCCGGAGGTAGTCCAGATAGCCCATGCTGTAGAGGATCTGGGTCAGGGCCTCCAGCGCGGACAGCCGGGGGAGACGGACTAAGACCCCATGGAGCTGATCCGCCTTGGCAGCCTGCCAGGGCTCCAGCCGGTTACAGGAGGCCAGCGCCCTCAAAATCGGCCCGGCCGGGAGGGCAGGGAGCAGCCGAGAGAGCACTTCTTTCTTGATACGCAGGCCCAGCTTGTAGTACAGCCTGAGAAAGGAGACATGGTCCTCCGGCGCAAAGGAAAAGCGCAGGATCTCTGTCAAGTCCTGGACGATGGGGTGAGAGAAAAAGAGACTGTCCCGCTGTCGGCAGCAGTAGGGGATCCCCTGTCGGGCCAGCAGGTCGATGAGGGGGAGGGCGCTGTCGTTGTTCCGGTAGAGGACCGCCGTCTGTCCAGTCTCCTGCCGGGCCGTTCTGGCCAGCTTGGCCAGGTAGGCATACTGTTCCCGGTAATCCCCAAAGACCCGGCGCCGGACTGTCTCCCCGCCGGGGCGGACCGTCCGCAGCTGCTTGGGACGGCGGCTGGTATTGCGGGCGATCAGGGCGGCGGCCCGGTTCAGAATGGCCCCGGTGGACCGGTAGTTGGTCTCCATCAGCAGAATTTTCGCGTCCGGGTAGCGGGTGTCGAAGTCCAGCAATGCCTGGGGATAGGCCGCCCGAAAGCCGTAAATGCTCTGGTCCTCGTCCCCAACCAGGAAGAGATTCCGGTGGCCTGCCGCCAGAAGCTGGAGCAGAATATGCTGGATCTTGGAGGTATCCTGGGCCTCGTCCACATGGATGTATTGCCATCGGCGCTGAAATTCGGCCAGAAGATCGGGGTATCTGCGCAGAATTTGCAGGGCAATTACCATCTGGTCGTCAAAGTCCATCAGACGGCGGCGGCGCATGGTGTCACAGTAGGCCTGGTAGAGGACGGGGAAATCCGCCCCCTCCAGCTTGACGGCTCCGATCTCCTCCTGGGTACTGCACATATTCTTACAGTAGGCGATCTTGGTCTGGGCCTCCTTGAGCTCGGCGTCCGAGGGGTAGCCCCAGCCCTTGGCGGTATAGCACCCCCGGAGGATCCGTTCCGCCGCCCCCGGCTCGGAGAGCAGCTGAAAGGGGGTGCGTCCATAGACGGCGGCGTACCGGCGAATAATGGCGGCGCACAGGGCATTGATGGTCTTAAAGGTAAGCCGCTCCTCCTCCCCAAACACGGCGGCATACCGGCGGCGCATGTCCGCCGTGGCGGCCACGGTGTAGGTGACGGTGAGAATCCGGCGGGGGTCCACCCCCATGCAGTGGATGAGATACCCCAGCCGGGCCACAATCACGGTGGTCTTGCCGCTCCCCGGCACCGCCAGCAGGAGAACCGGGCCGCCGCCCTGCCGGACGGCGGCCTCCTGCTGTGTATTTAACGAGATGTGGTAGGTGTCCCGAAACGCCTCATAGGTCATCGCGTGCCTCCTGTATGCGCTGTTCTGAGTCTCCGGCGATCAGAGCCAGCTTTTCCTGCCGGGTGAAGCGTTTGATGGCGGCCTCCCGGCGCAGGGCCGCCCCCCGGCTGGCACACAGTTCCTGATAGACCACCGCCACCGGGCGGCGGCTCCGGGTGTATTTCGCCCCTTTACCCCGGTTGTGCTCCGCCGCCCGGCGGGACACGTCGCTGGTCATCCCAGTGTAGAGCGTCCCGTCGGCACAGCGCACCAGATAGACCCACCAGGCCATCAGGCACTCCCCCTACTCTGCCTATTGCTCACAGCACCCATTGCCTGCCCGCGGATAGGGCGCTTCCTCGTCCGTCAGTCCGGCCAGATAGTCCATGCTGGTGTCCAGTGCGCGGGCAATGCGTTTGCACTGCTCAAAGGTATACCAGCGCTTTCCGTTTTCCAATTTTGAGTAATCACTCTGATCAATTCCGGTCAGCATCTGCATTTTAATCTGGGTATAGCCCCGCTT
>JAAWBF010000185.1 GCA_022792555.1 Oscillospiraceae bacterium | reverse complement strand
GCTGGGGGTTCTCCGGGTCAGCGATAGGCGGGAACATCAGGTGGGGGCAGACAGGGATATCGCCCGCCTGAAATACCTCTTGGGCTTTCTGGCGGGCGAACTCGATGTTTTTCTCAATCTCGCTCCGGAGGGGTGCGCAGATGTACACCAGCTTGGGACCGTCCGGGATACGCTCCTGCGGCCGCTCCCGGAATGTATCCAGGTACTGCCCTGCGGCCTGCCGGATCGTCTCATAGTCGGCGGCGGTGGGATGGTATGCGTACCACTCAAATTTCCCGTAGTTATCCCGGACGTGGGGGGCCACCCCTTCACGGAAATTGGGATTGCCGGGGACCGGCTTCCTGCCCAGCAGGTCCTTCAGCTTCAGCACTTGGGTGTCCACCGGCCTGTCCGCACGGTTCAGCAGCGTCAGCTTCAGGGCGTCATACTCGCCGGAGATGCGGGTGGAGACGAACTGCGCCTGCACCCGCAGGTCCTTGCCCAGCGTTCCGAAACAGCTCCGGCCCCAATAGGTAAGATGGTCAATGAGTTTCCCATCCCCAAACAGCTGCCCTAACTCATGTGCAAAAAAGCTGTTCATTATCGTTCCCGCTCCTTTTTACGCGCTTTCTTCTGCGCCTCAGACGGCGGACGGGATGGCCTCAGCTCCTCTGCGGACGGATGACGGATGACAGCGCGATCCGTTCCATCAAGGACCAGCGTATCCCGTGTGGTGTTGCGAATCTTTTCTTCCCAGAGGATGACCGTGGTTCCTGTAACCTCCACGGCTCCTGCCACTGTGCCGTAAACAGTGCAGTGACCGCTGAGTTTCGGATATTGGCCGGTACCAGGGGTGTTGAGAACCATGGCGGTACCAGACACTCTGGCATACTCGCGCAGAACCGCTCCCCGAATGTATGCGGAGTCCTCTGCCCTGGCATGGCCGGACAGCGCGCTGCGCTGTGTGATATACGCCTGTCCGCAGGCAATGGCCTCACCGCGCAGGGAGGAGTCCCTGTCCACGCAAGCGCATCCGGCAGCAATGGCATGATCGAAGAGCCAGGAGGAATCCTCCTGCTCCTGAGAGAGATTGAACTCCCCCTCTACGAAGCCTCCCAGATCCCCGGCCCGCACCTCAATGCCAACATCCCGCAGGGCGCGGATACGGTGGAGGAAGGGGTATTTCTCATGGGCGATGTCTGTGATCTCGTATTTGGGATTCATAGTGTTTTCACTTCCCTTCACGCTGCGGCATCCGGGGGCCGTCCTTTGGACAGCCCCCCGGATGCCGGTGTGTGTTTATTTTGCGATGCCGCCTGCCAGGAGTCCTCCTGGCGGAACATGGCGTCGATGTCGGAGAATTTTTGGGTGCGGTTGAATTTCTCTGTTGTCTTACCGGGGATAGCTTGGAGCGCCAGCATCCTGGCCCACAGCTCCGGGTGGTGGTCATAGAGATGGCGCAGTTCCGCCCGCTTGGCGTTGGGGCAGAACCAGCAGCCGCCCCAGTCGGTAAATTCATAGACAGGAGAAAGGAGTCCCGCCTTTCGGCAGAACTCCCAGGCATCCCGTTCCGTGAAATTGTATTTTGCCAGCAGAGACACCTGCTGTCCGTCCTTCAGCCGCAGCAGCCGTTCCTGTTCGTCCCGCGCTATGCCTACATACTGGACCGTCCCAGGCGGCAGGGTTTTCTGATACCGCTGGATGGGCTGGACCTTGCAGTCCCGCTGAACAGCGCATTTCCCGCACAGGGGGAAGGAGCGCACCATGCCCTTCTTGGGGCCGCGGGTCACCCGTCCGGTGAACAGGTCCACATAGGTCTTTTTTGAGCGGAGGACGATTATTTTTACACCCATGCGTTCCAAAGCCGGGATAGCGGTGTTGTAGATAAAGTCCCGATGCTCTGGTACTTCGCCGGAAATATCCTTGTCGAACATGACTTCGCAGTAGACCGCCTCATCCAAAGGCTCCCCATGCTCTTTCGCTAACAATATCGTGGCCAACGAGTCCTTCCCGAAGCTGACCGAGGCGATGTACTTGCGGGAGATCGTCATCGCCTACAGACTTCCGCCAGGGCGGCGGACCGGTCGGTCTGCTCCCAGGGGGCGTCCTGGTGGGTGAAGTGGCCATAGTTACAGAACCGGGCAAAGATGGGCCGGTCCAGCCCCAGAGCGGCGATCATCCCGGCAGGGGTCAGGTCGAACACAGCCCGGACAGCCTGCTCCAGCACAGCTTCCGGGTACTTCCCGGTCTGGTGGGTGTCGATGTCCACCGCTACCGGCTTTGCCCTGCCGGTGGCGTAAGCGAGGCTGACGGTGCATTCCTCCGCCAGTCCAGCGGCCACGATGTTCTTGGCGATGTAACGGGCCATATAGGCCCCACTGCGATCTACCTTACTTCCGTCCTTGCCGGACAGCGCCCCGCCGCCATGGAGAGCGAGGCCGCCGTAGGTGTCCGCCATCAGCTTGCGGCCCGTCAATCCAACATCAGCCTCGAAGCCCCCCGACACAAAAGGATTGATGAATACTTCTGTATCCGGGTCAGGGTACAGCGTCCGCAGGGCGGGGACGATGACGCGGCGAAGGATCTCCCGGCGCAGTTCGTCCAAGTCCTTGTCCGCGTCATGCTGGCAGGAGACTGCCACAGCGGCGATCCGGCAGGGCTTGCCGCCCCGGTACTCCACAGACACCTGGGCCTTGCCGTCCGGCCCCAGGCCCCGGATGGTCCCCGTTTTGCGGGCATTGGTGAGCAGCATCGTCAGCCGGTGGGCCAGTACCACCGGCAGGGGCAGGAGTTCCGGGGTCTCTGAACAGGCGCAGCCGTACACAATGCACTGATCGCCGGCGGTATCGCCGCTCTGATCGTGGGTGATGACCTCCACCTCATAGCCGCTGCCGCCATAGCCCGCCTCCCGCACCGTCCGACAGACGATGGCGGGGATGTCCGGCAATTCCCTGGCGGCAATCTCCCCGGCCACGAGGATCTTCCCGGCGGTAGCCATGACCTCGCAGGCCACACGGGCGGCGGGGTCGCTGCTCAGGCAGGCGTCCAGGACGCTGTCGGCAATGGTGTCGCACAGCTTGTCCGGGTGGCCCTCGGTGACCGACTGGGCGGTCAGAATATACTTATCTCTCATGGCGCATCCCTCTTTTCTTCTTTGATTCCGTATGCTTCTCCTGGGGTGTAGGTATTTCGGCGGTCAGCACCGCCATATTGTCATACAGCTCCTTGTAGCGATGGATCTGCGCCTCGGTCAGAGAGACAAAATCCTCTGCGCCCAAACCGGCCAGGAAAAATGTCCCGCAGATGATGTCATAGGGGATGCCCTGGTCATCGGTCAGGGGGCGGTTATAGGGTAAATTCAGATACTTGCCCTCCTCATTGCAGACCAGCGCCACCTTATCCCGGAAGGGATAGACGGCCTGGATGTGTCCGCCGACGATGGCCCGCATGTCATCCAGACCGCTGATCTCCCGCACCTGACAGGGCTTCATCGGCTCTGCCACCAGCACTCGAATGGTTTTATCTCTCATAGCGCGGTTTCCGCTCCTTCTTGCTATCCCGGCCCTGGGGCGGCGGGCTGGGGTCGCGCTGGCTTGTGATTTTTTCCGGCTCCAGTTCCATCTCCTTGACTATCTTCAGCGCGTCCTGAAACGCCAGATACCGCGCAATCTGCTTGGGATCGTCGGTCAGGATGCAGACCTGGTCCCATGTGGGACTGCCGTGATAGCTGGTATCCGCCTCAATCACAAGGGCGGGGCGCTCCCCGCCCTCGTATAACATGACACGCCTCCCGCGCTCCTCCTCCGCGTGGTGATGGAGTCCGTAGGCGACGCCGACCGCTTTCAGAGCCGTCAGCGCGTCCACCGTGGTATAGACGCGGTCGCTGCTGATATGTACCTCACCGGACAGTGACAGTGTCTTTCTTGGCATCGTTTTCCTCCTCAAGTTGTCATTATGTTACCGGCTGGGATCATCCCGCCGCTTTGACGGCTTGGTGTGGTCAACGGCACGGGCGTTGACGCGCTCCGTCTCCTGATGCACCTCCCGCACAGCGTGGTCCCACGCCTTGTTCAGCGCGGCTACCGGCAGGCCGTTCTGCCGGTAGCCCGCCAGGATGCCGTTGTAGTAGTCGGCGGTGGGCGGCATGGGTTCCCGGAAGCGGTCATCCATGATATAGGCCATGACGGACAGGGAGCGCCCCTCCCTGTCCCGGACGGTCACTGTCTGTTTATCATAGAAGCGCGGATGCCCCTCATATTTGTCTAACGACCGCTCACACTCCGGCGTGATGCTCCACAGCAAACCGTGGACCTTTTCCCCTTCTTTGGGCGCAATAGTGGCAAAGCCGCCCCTGCGGAACAGCAGCGCATAGTTCTCCAGGATGACCGGTCCCACCACCTGGGCGTCTGGACAGCGGTACGCCATCTGGTCCAGGTTGATATTGGAACCATAGGCGAAATACAATCTTTCTTCCATTTACAGCTCCTCCAGCAGCTCTAAGCCGCCAATCTTGGCCAGATGAGCGAGGATGGTCCGCGCACGGGTTTCCGTGTCCCGGTTGGGCAGAGGGCAGTCCATCCCCGTGGTGCGGATGATATTGCCCTGCAAAAAACGGATGTAGCTCTCCGCGTCTGGAAGCTCGGTCAGATGAAATCCCTGGCGGCGCAGATGGTCGATGATCTCCGTTCCGCTGCCCTCATAGATGGTTTCTTCAATTTTAACTTTCATGCTGTATTACCGCTCCTTTTCACGGTTTTTCTTCTTTTGATTGACTTCATAACTGCCCTTGTCATACCTCCAGGCCCTGTCTCCCTCAAGATGGGCCAACAAATGGTCCCTGGTATGCTTGAACTCCTCGCCGTTCAACCCCAACCGTACCAGCCACACCCGAAAGGTGAACAGCTCATTGTCGCTGTGGGTCTTTTTCATCACTGTACTGCGCTGGGTAATGGCCTGGGCAGAGATGGCAAGGCACAGGTTCACATAGGCCGCTACCTTTCCGGCGTGGAGGGTGGAATTGAAGCACCGCCACTCCACCGTGCCGCGGTAAAAGACCGAGTGGAGATTGAGGGCGTGGTATCTGGTCCAGTTATAATGCTCTGTATCACAAACATCGCCCTCATACCAGATCTGCTCCAGCTGGGTGAGATTGGTTGTCTCGGCGGAGGACAGGGTCCGGGCCTGCCGCAGCATGGGTTCCCGCACCTTTTGACACCACCGGGATGCTCTGGCCTCATTCACCTGTAATGCTTTGAAGAGAATATCTTCCTTGCTGTACATAATGCCCAGGAGATTTTTCAAGCTCTGCCGGTTGTGGTTGGCGGCGTCTACATGGACGTGGATGCCGCAGGAGCTGTTGACCTTGGCGCCGGCCTTTTTCACCCGGCGGACACACTCTTGAAATTTAAGTAATTCTCCATAGGTCAGCTTGGGTGTTACCAACTCCACACGGTATTCGCGATCCGAGGTAGGGCTATAGATGGAACCAACTCTTTTCTCTCCATGAATGCTGGCATCGCTCATGAGCTTCCAGTCCTGACCATCCTCATCTGCCACGACCCAAGTATCATAGCCGCCGCCCAGATGTCGGGGATACGTTCCAAAGTATTCTGCCAATGCCTTGGCCGCCTGTCCTCTGGTGATACCTGTCATCTCCACCTCTACCCCGAAGCACTGGTCCTTGATTCCGATCTCACTCATGCTGTATCCTCCTTTCGGAGCTGCTCATCCACCGACCGAAGACGGCGGCCTATGGCCTCAATGACGTTGACCGTGACGCTGTTCCCGGCCTGCTTGTACGCCTGGGAATCCGATGTAATGGCCAGCAGGCGGTCGATCTGGTCCTCCGCGAATCCCTGCAGCCGCAGGCACTCCCTGGGCATGAGGCGGCGAATCCGTCCTCGCCGGAAGAAGCTGTGAACCGCTGCGCCGGGTTCCGTTGGGGTTCCTTCAACCAAAACGCCGGAGCGTTCCCTGGGGTGGGTGGACAGGCTTGTCTGCCCATACCGGGCGGTGATGCACCGGGCGATCTCCGTCTGCCTTGGTTCCCCAGCACACAGGTCTATCAAGTAGAGTCCCGTTTTGCCGCCCATCCCGCCCGCGCTGGCAGTTTGGGTACAGCTTACTCCGGCTGGGTCATAGACACGCGACCCCTGCGGCCCGCCGAGGATTTGGATAAGAGCCTTTCCCTTTGCTCCAGAGACAGGAAATATCTTTCCGGTGCATCTGGAATCAAGATATCCGATAATGAATACCCTTCGCCTTGACTGCGGGACAAAATCGGCGCTGTTAAGCACACACCATTCAAGACCATACCCCAGGTCATGAAGCGTGGTGAGGATGGTACAAAACGTCCGGCAGCCGTCATGCGACAGCAATCCGACCACATTCTCAAGCCAAAGATACGCAGGCCGCCGGGCTTCAACCAGTCTGGCAAGCGCAAAGAACAGCGTACCTCTGGTATCGTGAAAGCCCTGCCTTTTTCCGCTGAGACTGAACGACTGGCACGGAAATCCGCCGCACAGGAGATCAAAGTCCGGCAGATCTCTGGGGTCAATGGTTCTGGCGTCTGGATAGTATTTCTCCTCCTCTCTGATGGTGTGGATGGCGCGGTAGCTGGCGTCGGCGTACTTATCGATCTCGCAGTGGCCCACACACTGGAAACCGCCCGCACGGTCCAGTCCGGCCCGGAAGCCGCCAATCCCCGCAAACATATCAAAATAGCGGATCAGATCATTCGTCACCTCCATCGTTTTGCAGCGCAAGCAGAAAGCCGAGGACGTTCTCATCCACGTTCCCGGCCTGCGGCTGCTCGTTTTTTTCTTTTATAGAGATAAATTCCATGTTGTGCAGTTCCTCCTGGATAATCTGACGGACAGCCTCCAGCAGAGCCTCCTCCTCATACATCCGGCAGACGGCACGGCACACAGCGTCTGTCCGCTGGCCTGCCTGGATGTTACACAGCCGTTTCCACGCCTCCCGCTGGAGGGGCGAGGCCATGGAGAACGACAGGTTCAGCCGCCGTTTATCCGCCACCCTTCACGCTCCGCGACATCTGCCCCACAAGGCGCTCATAGCCCTTGGCGTTCAGGCATACGTCGTCCAGGATAAAAGGCCGGAAAAGGCCGTCTGCGGCTCCAACGTGCCGTTTCAGGAGTGCGGCACCGCCGCCCAGAAAGACGGCAGGCATGGCGCGGGCGTCCAGGCCGCTCTCCGCGACGGCGGACAGTACGCGGCGGACATAGGCACCGGCCTCCCGGTGGATGATCTGCTTCGCGTTCTCATCCACGCTTCTGGCCTCGCCCCGGAGACAGCTCTCGATCTGCGCCGCCGTCATAGACAGCCCCAAGGCCCTGCGGACCTGCTCAGAGATCTCGTCCAGACAGCGAATCATGCCCAGCTCCAGGCTCCGGCAGGTGGCGGCGTTTGGAATCTTGTTGTCCAGCCGCATCAGGTCTACCGTCCAGCCACCGATGTCCGCCACGATGACAGATGGTTCGTCCAGCAGCTCACGCTGGGTGAGGACCGCGGTATAGCCTTGGGGGAACAGTGACACCTCCGTGATAGTGACAGTATAGCCGATGCCCTCGTAGCGGAAGGACACCGGCTGGCCGTCTCGGAGCAGGTAGGCCCGAAACTTCTTCTTGTCCCGCCCGAAGCTGGTCAGTGGCAATCCAGCCGCCAGATGCACAGCGGCTGTGGTATCGGCTCCCCGGCAGGCCAGCTCCTTGGCGATGGCAGCCAGGGTGAGGAGGTAGTAGTCCTCGGTGATGGTTTTGTCCTTTTGAAGCGGCTGCCGCCCGCTGCCTACTACATAAAATTTTCCGCCGTATTCCAGTACATCCTTCTGGGTGTAGGGCTCATACTCGTACCCCACCAGTCCGGTGGGGAATGCGCAATGGGTGGATTTGATGGCGGCATAGCCGTGGTCAACCCCGATGGTGATGGCTTCGTTAATGTCACTTATCATGTATTACCCCGCCTTTCTGAATCGGGAGAGCAGGTGGTCCAGCGCATGAATCCGGCAGCGCACCTTGCCTGCGGAATCGTCCAGTCCGTTCATCTGGTTCTGGATGCGCTGGCGGATAGCCTTGAGGGCCTGCCGGTCGGAACAGCACTCCACCACGATGTACTCGCTGCCGCGGGCCAGCACCTCCCGCCTGCCATTCTCATCCCGGATGCTGGACATCAGCCGTTGGCCCAGCCGCTTCCGGTAGCTGTCCTGGAGGGCGTCCGCGTCCCCAGCCACACCGTGCTTTTTCAAAATAGCGGCGATCTCCCCGGAGCTAATCCGCAGATTGGCGGCCAGCTTTTCCATAATCTCCTCCTCTGCCGCCGGGGGCAGGAGGGACTTGGGAGGCCCCGCCGCCCGTGCTGGCTGTTCTTTGCTCATCGTTCGTTCTCCTTCCTCTTTTTGTGAGATTTTTTGGTGTTTTCTTGACGCTCCGGCGGGGTGACAGAGAAGCGGTCCTGTCCCATCACCAGCCCCAAATCACGGCCATCCTCCCACTTGACGTGGAAGGTCCCCATACTGTCAATGAAGTAAAGCGTCCCTTTGCTTCCCGGTTCAACGGGCCGTGGGTCATCTGCCATCTCATGGAGTTCAATCCTGGAGCCGATAGGGTACTGCTCCCGCAAAAAATCAAGCCATTCCCGGCTGACCATGTTCACACCTCCCCTCTGTACCGTCTGTCTCCGCAGGCAGCATCGTTTCCAGGATTCCAGCGATGGTGGAAAACACCTCCGCCAGCTCACGGGATTCCTTGGCGGAGTCCTCAATTTCCACCGGCGTCATGCGGGTGCATTGCGTCCAGATACGCACATTTTCCTCTGTGGGGGTCAGTAACACGGCCCGTTCAAAGGCTTTGCAGAACAATCCCGCGATCTTGTGGCGGCGGTCTGACTCCGCGTCCGATTGCCGGATCTCCTTTTTGGCCTTTTCCAGCGCTACCGCCAGGGCCGCGGCCTCCTCCCGCTGCTCCTCCGGCAGCTCTTGGACCTGCCGGGTGATGTTATAGCCTTGGTTGATGGACAGGTCGCCGCTGTCCAGGGCATCCTTGACCGCAGGAGGCCCATATTCGGAAATTTGAGCAATGCGGCCCATCGTCTGTTCTCCAATACCCACAGCCTGCGCCATCTCTTTCCTTGTATTGACAGGAGAAATCGGGTTTGACGAATTCACCAAACCCGATTTTGCGTCCTCGCTTTTCTGATCCCCGCCGCCTGCGGACATATTTTCTCTTGCTCTGGCCTCAATGTCTGGCTTCAGCCGGAGGGCAATCTTGCCCAGCTCCCACTTGTCCAGATTGCGGCGGCCCTTCTGGGTATCCAGCGCCCACTGCTTGGCCTCCAGCATATTTTCGAATGAGAACACGGCCATCTGGTAGGGCAGGCCGTGCTGTTCACACAACCTCTGCCGGTTGTGTCCATCAATGATGACCATGTCTTCGTTGACAATGACCGGGGAGTAACAGCCGTTTTTCAGAATGTCCGCCTCCAGGGCGGCGATCTGCTCCCCCGTCAGCGGAGGGAGCAGCTCTGCCATCTCAGGTAGAATGGTGGGGGTGCGGTCTGTGCTATTGTAGATAATACCTGTATTTTTCATGAAGCAATCTCCTGAGAGGGCAGGGCTTCCCCTGCTTCCTCCGTTCTCCTGGGCGAGAGGAACTCCACCTCATTGGCCTTAATGAGAAATCCGGGCTGGCGGCTGGGGTCCTCTGCGAAGGAGATTGTCTCAAAGTCGCCGGAGGCGGCCAGCTTGCAGCCCTTCCAGGCGAAGGCGGCGCACCGCTCCGCCAGCGCGCCCCGGACCTTGATGGAGATAAAGTCGGTGAGCTTGCCGCCCTCCCGGTCCCGGTAGCGGCGGTCCGAGGCAATGCGGAGAATGGCGTAAGGCTTGCCATCCTCGTGGCACTTCAGCTCCACATCGTTGGTCAGGTTCCCGATTGCGGTAATTTTCAGCATAGTTTTTGCTCCTTTTCTAAGTTCTGATTTGTTGTTTCCCCGCCCCTATGGGCGGGGAAACAAACTGAGGATACTATATAATGTATCGGGGAGCCGCCTGTCGGCGGCCCCCCTGAGTGCGAAAGAAATGCGAGGAATCAATAGCCAGTCTTGGGGAGCGGGGTGGGCTTGCCGTAGACGGTAGTTACCCAGCGGGAGATGGCCTGCACCCACTTGCCGTTGTACACACCACCCACATCCGCGATGTTGACAAAGCTGCTCCCGGCCTTGAGGCCAGCCACAGCGGTACACTTGATCTGGGGCTTCTCCACCTGGGCGAAGCCAGCGGGAGCCTGCCCAAAGACAAACATGATCTCCGTCACCCGCCCATTGGCCGCGAGGCCCAGGGCGGCAGGGGACGCCGCCAGGGTATAATTCTTCGCCGTGGACAGGTTGTCCGCCAGGGTCCGGTACTCGCCGCCGTTCACCCGGTAGGTAATCTTGTACACACCGGGGAAGTTGTAGGTCCCGGTGACCACGGTGTTCAGCCGCACCTGGGCGGGAAGGGTAATAGCGATAGGTAATCCGCCGCTTTTACCGTTCTCATAAGAGAGTGGCAGTCAGAGCGGATTTTCCCCCGCTTCGCACCGTGCTTGCGATTTTCACCGCACACGGCGCTCCATCAATGCAGATTGATTGTTGCTAGTATGTGAAGTAACCAGTTAAACCCTAAAACCGATCATATTCTATTGCGCTTCAGCTACAAAGACGCTGATGTCCTGCTTGGGATT
>JAAWBF010000058.1 GCA_022792555.1 Oscillospiraceae bacterium | reverse complement strand
GACCGCGTCTCTCTCATCATCAATGACAAACTCAAAAGTCCGCTGCGATGTGTCTTTGAACAAGATATCCTCAAAATCAATTCAAAAACCGCCATTGGAGATGCAACAGATCAATGTCCTGTCAAAGGAGACGGCGGAGGTCTGGAGATCGGCTTTAACAATAAATATCTGATTGACGCACTCAAAGCCATACCGGCCAGCACCATCCGCATTGAACTCTCCTCCAGTGTATCCCCCTGTGTTATCCTGCCCACCGAAGGAGAAGAACGCTTTCTCTATATGGTGCTCCCAGTGCGCCTAAGAGCAGGAGAATAGCAATGGAAGAGACCATCACCATCCAGACAGAGTTCATTAAGCTGGAAGCCCTGCTGAAGTTTGCCGGCATCGTAACAACAGGGGGAGAGGCAAAGGAACAGATCCAGGCCGGTCAAGTAAAGGTCAACGGGACTATCTGCACCCAGCGGGGGAAAAAAATACGGCCAGGGGATCAGATCACCCTGGCCAGCCAAACACTCTATGTCCAATGAAAATACAATCTATCTCTCTGGAAACCTTTCGCAACTATCAGACCTTAGCGCTCTCCTTTTCTCCCACAATCAATGTCATCTGCGGAGAAAATGCCCAGGGTAAGACAAACCTGCTGGAGGCGATAGCCTTCCTGTCTGCCGCCCGATCCCACCGGACCCGCTTTGATCGGGAGTTAATCTCCTTTGACGCTGAAACAGCCCATATTCAAGCTGATATCAACGCTCACAGCCGCTCCTTTACCTTGGAGGCCATCCTTCATCGGGGAAGCCGCCGGCAGCTCCGGGCCAATGGAGTGCCCCTCAAAACCATATCTGAACTATCTGGACTGCTCCATACCATCCTATTCTGTCCAGAGGATCTCTCCATCATCCGGGCTGGCGCCGTTGCCAGACGCCGCTTTTTGGACGACTGTATCTGCCAGCTCCGGCCTAAATATACCGCAGCCCTCACCGAATACCGGCGGCTCTATGACCATAAAACCAGGATACTCCGGGATTGGCGGGAAAAACCCTCTCTCTTAGAACCGTTGGAGGAATTTAATCACCAGATGGCAAAGGTGGGCGCATTTCTGATCTCCTACCGGGCGCACTTTATCCGCCGCTTAGAGGAGCGGGTGAAAGAAATTCACCGGGATTTTTCCGGCGGCAGAGAACAGATCACGCTGCACTATCAAACGGTGCGAACTGTCGTCAATCCCAAAGCCCCAATCAGCGAGATCTTGCCTCAGCTTCTGACCCATCAGCAGAGTCATAAGCAGGCCGAATTAGAGGCCGGAAGCTGTCTGTCCGGCCCCCACAAGGATGATCTCCTGGTGGAGATCGATGGACAAAATGCCCGTCAATTCGCCTCCCAGGGCCAGACCCGCACAGCGGCTCTCTCCCTCAAGCTGGGCGCCAGAGAGATCTTTTTTCAGGATACCGGGGAATGGCCGGTCCTGCTACTGGACGATGTTCTCTCTGAATTGGACAGCCGCCGCCGGGATTTTGTTCTGCGCCGCATTAACGGCGGGCAGGTCTTTATTACCTGTTGTGAAGACATCGGTTTAGAAGAAATTGGAGCCGTATTTCAGGTCCAAAACGGTACTGTCACTGCCGCGGCAAAGAGAAGGAGTCCGCCATGATCATTCTTATCCTGTTTGCGCTCCTCCCATTTTTCATAGCGGCAGGGACGGAATACCTCGTCTGCCGTCTATTCAAGCGCAAATGGCAGCGGATGCTTCCCACTGTTATAGGGATCCTGTTCCTCTTAATAGTTGGAATTGGCCGCTATCAGGTGTGGTCCTCAAAAAGCCCGCCCTGGACCCAGCTCCTCTTTGTTCCTGGCCTACCCGCTGTCTTTCTCCTTCTGGGGTTCTGGGCCGGCTGGCGTCTCTGGCGGCGGCTTTGGAATCCGAGAGTGCTCAAATAATCTGATAGAAGAGGAGGAAACAGGATGTATCTCCATCTGGGACAATCAATTGTCGTGCCTTACCGGGATATTATCGGTATTTTTGATCTGGATAACACCTCTTCCTCCCATCTCACTCGTGCTTTTTTGGAACAGGCCGAACGGCAAAAAGAGGTCATCAATGTATCGGAGGAGCTGCCAAAGTCCTTTGTCCTGTGCTGTCCTAAGCTACGGGAAAAGCAGGCGGTCTACCTCTCCCAGCTCGCCCCGGCCACCCTGCTACGCCGGGCAGAGAGCAACAGTTTTGAATAGCGGCAGGAAGAGTTTGCTGTATCTCCCAATGAAAAGGAAGGACTGGTAGACTCTGAGCAGTGCTTTTGGAGGTAACTATGTCAGAAACATACAAGGAAAATCAGACGGCGCAGCAGGAGCAGATATCCCACAAATATGAGGGATCTGAAATTCAGGTGTTGGAGGGGTTGGAGCCTGTCCGTATGCGGCCAGGTATGTATATTGGATCGACCTCGTCCTCCGGGCTGCACCACCTGGTCTATGAGATTGTGGATAATTCCATTGACGAGGCCCTGGCTGGGTATTGCAGTGAGATTAATGTCATCATCCATGGGGATAACACCATTACCGTCACCGACAATGGCCGCGGAATCCCGGTGGATATCCAGCCCCAGACCGGACTGCCAGCTCTGGAGGTGGTGTTTACCATCCTCCATGCCGGCGGCAAATTCGGCGGGGGGGGCTACAAGGTCTCCGGCGGCCTCCACGGGGTAGGCGCCAGCGTGGTCAATGCCCTGTCTGAGTGGCTGGAGGTTCAGGTCCACAAGGATGGGCAGATTTACGAGATGAAATTTGCCCAGGGAGATGTCACCCAGCCCATTACGGTGGTAGGGGAGACCGATCGTCACGGTACGATTGTCACCTTCAAGCCTGACGCTGCTATTTTTACCGAGGGGACTGAGTACGACTACGAAATTCTTCATACCCGGATGCGGGAGGAGGCTTTCTTAAACGCCGGCCTGCGGATCCGCACCGTAGACCAGCGTCCCGGCCAAGAACAGCAGGACGAGATGTACTACCAGGGGGGGATTCGGGAGTTTGTCACCTTCCTCAATCAAAATAAGACCCCCATTCATGAGGACATCATCTACATGTCGGTCAAAAAAGAGGAGGAAGCAGGCCGGGAGATGATGGCCGAAATCGCCTTCCAATATAACGACAGCTATAATGAACTGATCCTCTCCTTTGCAAACAATGTCCATACCCTGGAGGGCGGTATGCACGAGGAGGGCTTTAAACGGGCTCTTACAACCGTCCTGAATAACTATGGGAAAAAAATTGGACTGCTCAAGGGGGATCAGAATCTCAAGGGGGAGGACTGCCGGGAGGGGCTGTCCTGCGTGATCTCTGTCAAGCTCACCGACGCCCAGTTTGAGGGTCAGACCAAGGCCAAACTGGGCAACAGTGAGATCCGCACTCTGGTCAATGCACTGATGATGGAGAAGCTGGAGGAGTATTTGGAGGAGAATCCGTCTGTAGGCCGGATTATTCTGGATAAAGCCATGACAGCCAACCGCGCCAGGGAGGCCGCAAAACGAGCCAGAGAGAGCATCCGCCGGAAAAATGCCCTGGACGGGGCCACTCTGCCCGGCAAGCTGGCCGACTGCTATGAGCGGGATCCCTCCCTAACTGAGATCTATATCGTGGAGGGCGATTCAGCCGGCGGCTCGGCCAAACAGGGCCGGGACTCCCGTTACCAGGCCATCCTGCCCCTGTGGGGGAAGATGCTCAATGTGGAAAAGGCCAGAGCTGATAAGGTCTATGGCAACGACAAGCTCACCCCTGTGATCACCGCCCTGGGGGCCGGCCTAGGGGATGACTTTGACACCGAGAAGCTCCGCTATCATAAAGTGATCATCATGGCAGATGCCGATGTGGACGGCGCTCATATCAGAACGCTGATGTTGACTTTCTTTTTCCGCTTCATGCGCCCTATGATTGACAACGGGTATGTCTATGCCGCCGTGCCGCCCCTTTATAAGCTGGTACGGGGTAAGACCATCCGCGTGGCCTTCTCTGAAGAGGAACGGGATCTGGTCTCTGCTGAGATGCGGGGAGACAATCCCAATGCAAAAGTGGATATCAGCCGCTTTAAGGGTCTGGGCGAGATGAACCCAGAGGAACTGTGGGAGACCACCATGTGTCCCGAAACCCGCACTCTCAAGCGGATCACCATGGAAGATGCGGTAAAGGCGGATGCCATCTTCAACCTGCTCATGGGGGAAAAGGTGGAGCCGCGCCGGGTCTATATCGAGCAGAATGCCAGCCGGGCTATGAATTTGGATTATTAAAACCACCCGCTGCCCCGTAAGAGGGGTCTGCCTTTTCCATACCTTGTCAGGGGGAGATTGCAGCTGGAACAGGAGGGAGCTTTTTGGCGAAAAACAACGACTATCAAGCGAAGGATATCACCTTTCCCAATCAAAAAATTGTTACTATCAACCTGGAGCATGAGATGCAGAATGCGTACATTGAGTACGCCATGTCTGTCATTGTAGGCCGGGCACTGCCCGATGTGCGGGACGGTTTGAAGCCGGTCCACCGACGGATTCTCTACTCTATGTATGAAGTGGGGCTGACCAACGACAAGCCCTTTAAAAAATCTGCCACCTGTGTGGGTGACGTGCTGGGTAAGTACCACCCCCACGGAGACCAGTCGGTCTATGACGCCCTGGTCCGCCTGGCTCAGGATTTCTCCATGCGTTATCCTCTAGTGGACGGCCACGGCAACTTCGGTTCGGTGGATGGTGATCCCCCGGCCGCCTACCGGTATACTGAGGCCCGTATGGCCAAGATCACCAATGAGATGCTCCGGGATATTGAAAAGGAGACGGTGGACTGGAATCCAAACTTTGACGACTCCCTCCAGGAGCCCAGGGTCTTGCCCTCTCGTTTCCCCAATCTGCTGGTCAACGGTTCCTCCGGTATCGCTGTTGGAATGACCACCAACATCCCGCCCCACAATCTCCGAGAGGTCATTGACGCCGCCATCTGCGTCCTGGAGAATCCAGAGGCTGGACTGGATGATCTGATGGAGCACATCAAGGGACCCGATTTCCCCACCCGCGGAATAATCATGGGCCGGTCAGGAATCCGAGCAGCCTATGCCACCGGAAAAGGACATATCCGCGTCCGGGCACAGACCGAGCTGGAGGAGTTTGGTCAAAACCGGATCCGCATCATTGTCACGGAGCTGCCCTACCAGGTCAATAAAGCCAGGCTCATTGAGAATATCGCTGATCAGGTCCATGAGAAGCGGCTGGAGGGAATCTCCGGCCTGCGGGATGAGTCGGACGGCAAAAAGGGAATGCGCATTGTCATTGAGCTGAAAAAGGACGCCAATCCACAGGTGGTACTCAACCGGCTCTTTGCCCAAACACAGATGCAGTCCACCTTTGCGGTGGTGATGCTGGCCCTGGTCAACAACCAGAAGCAGCCAAAGATCCTCACCCTGCGGCAGATTTTAGATGAGTACATCACCTTTCAAATGGATGTACTGACCCGTAGGACCATCTATGACCGGCGCAAGGCCCAGGAGCGCTCCCACCTGCTGGAGGGCCTGCTTATTGCCCAGGACAACATCGACGAGGTGATCCGCATCATCCGGGGGGCCTATGACGACGCCAAGGAACAGCTCATGGCCCGCTTTGGTCTGGATGATATCCAGGCCCAGGCCATCTGTGAGATGCGACTAATCGCCCTCCAGGGGTTAAACCGGCAGAAGCTAGAGGCCGAGTACGCCGAGCTGGAGAAGAAGATCGCCTATTACAATTCCCTTCTGGCCTCTGAGGCACTCCTTAAAGGCGTGCTGAAGGATGAGCTGATCGAAATCCGAGACAAATTTGGAGATGAGCGCAAGACCGAGATCGGGTTCTGTGAGGATGATATAGACATTGAGGACCTCATCGAAGAGGAGAACTGCGTCTTTACCCTGACGGCGGCTGGATACATCAAGCGGCTGCCAGTCTCCACCTATAAGGCCCAGCGCCGGGGCGGCCGGGGAATCACCGCCCAGGCCCTGAAGGAGGAGGACTATATAGAGACCCTCTTTACTGCCTCCACCCACGATTATATTCTCTTTTTCAGCAACCGGGGCCGGGTCTACCGGAAAAAGGGCTACCAGATCCCGGAGGCCGGCCGGACTGCCAAGGGGACCAACATTGTCAATGTCCTCCCAGTAGAGGCCAACGAGAAGATCACCGCCATGATCCATCTGCGGGAGTACAGCGAGGACCGCTACCTGGTCATGGTCACGCGGAGCGGCACCGTCAAGCGGATCGCGCTCTCTGCGATCAATACGGCCCGCAAGGCGGGGATCCGCTGCATCACCTTAGAAGAGGGGGACGAGCTGATCTGCGTCCGGGAGACAGATGGAGACCAGGCCGTTCTCATCGCTACCCACGACGGAATGGCTATCTGCTTTAAAGAGACAGATGTGCGCTGTATGGGCCGGGATGCCTGCGGTGTGCGGGGGATCAAACTCAAAGAGGGGGACTATGTGGTAGGGGCTGCCAGAGCCAAGTACAACCACCAGGTCCTGATGGTCACAGAAAATGGCTACGGAAAGCGTACCCCTATGGATGAGTATATCCGCTCCGATGGTCCCCAAAATCGAGGCGGCTATGGTTTAAAGGCCTACCATATCACCGAGAAGACCGGGAAAATTGCCGGGGTAAAGGTGGTAAACGAAGAAGACGATATTCTCCTGATCTCAGATGACGGGGTGATCATCCGCATGGCTGCTGCCGGAGTCAATCTCTATAGCCGAGCCACCCAAGGCGTGATCCTCATGCGCCTGGCTGAGGGAGTAAAGCTCATCTCTCTGGCCAGAGCTGAAAAAGAGGACGAAGAGCCGGAGGAGACCAAACAGACACCGGAATCTGTGGAGACCCAAGATCAGGGTGAGGGCATCCAGCAACCAGAGGAATAATGTATGCCGGAAAAAACTGTTACTATCTATACCGATGGGGCCTGTTCAGGAAACCCAGGCCCTGGCGGCTGGGGCGCGATTCTCATGTTTGGGCCCCATAAAAAAGAGTTGTCCGGCGGCGAGGCTCACACCACCAACAATCGAATGGAGCTTATTGGGGTTATCACCGCGCTGGAGGCTCTGAAGGAACCCTGCCGGGTGGAGCTGTACTCAGACTCTAAATATGTCATTGACGCACTGCAAAAGGGCTGGGCCAAGGGCTGGCAGGCTAGAGGTTGGGTCAAAAGCGACAAAAAGCCGGCCCTTAATTCTGATCTCTGGGCCCGCCTACTCAAGCTGTGTGAGCGCCACACAGTTTCCCTTCACTGGGTCAAGGGTCACGCAGAGAACCCTTATAATAACCGTTGTGATGAGCTGGCCGTGATGGAGCGAAGAAAGTTTAGTTAACGTACAGGGGTCGATCTTAACATCGACCCCTGTACTAGATTCCACTTTCTAGCGGGAACCGGATTGGTAGACTCGAAAATTGCAATCAGAAAGAAGACTGTTCGATGCAGATCAGACCTTATACCGCGGGCGATCTGCCCGCCATGACAGAAATTTGGAACCAGGTAGTAGAAGAGGGGATGGCCTTTCCCCAGAAGGAGCCTTTAAACGAGATAACCGCCCCCACCTTTTTTGCCGGTCAGACCTTGAGTGCTGTTGCCGAGGAACAGGGGGAGATCCTGGGCCTTTATATCCTCCACCCCAATAATCTTGGCCGGTGCGGACACATCGGCAACGCCTCCTATGCGGTGCGCCGGGATTGCCGGGGAAAGCATGTGGGAGAGGCTCTGGTTCGGGACTGCCTGGCAAAGCTCCAGGACTGCGGGTTCCGTCTGCTCCAGTTCAACGCCGTGGTGTGTACCAATACAGCTGCCATCAAGCTCTATAAACGGCTTGGGTTTCAGAAGATTGGAGAGGTCCCCGGCGGGTTTCAGGATAAGAATGGGGTTTATCAGGATATTATGCTGTTTTATTACGCTGTCTCATAGACGGTCTGCATATTAAATAACAAAGATGTAGTCTGGGTTTTCACCTATCACTGGCTGCTGGGGAATGGCATCAGCTCAAGCTGTTATTTCCGACGCTTTAAGGAAAATATGTTCTTGATTTAGGGTGTGGATACGGCTGGCACTTTGACACTCCCCACGGGTAAAGCCGGGGGATTCTCGGTTCAGCGACCGCAGCCTGCACCAGCGAGGTCTTATATGGTCTCCACGAGCGTTCGGTTCCGGTGTGTCCCACCGTACCATAGGTACCGGCTACGCCAGCAGGCGCAACCCTTCATGCAAGATGTTCCTTGCGGCATTCACATCCCGGTCATGGACAGTGCCGCAGACGGGGCAAACCCACTCTCGCATGGACAAATCCTTTGTACCGGGCCACCTTGATTCTCGCTTCCTCCCGGCATATTTTACTGCAAAATCTTTGAAAAGGGAAGCGTCCTAAAATAAAGGACAGAACAAATAAGACGGCTGCTGCGAAATCAAATCGCGGCAGCCGTTTTAAATGATATTATATTCTGTGTTTTAGATCACCTAGATAAAACAAGGCTGCCAGCAGAGCCAGGATAGCAAAGCTAAGATAGTCCCAGCAGTCCAGAAAAGCGCTGGTGGAAAAGGAAACAAACAGGTTGATCATTAGACAAAGGGGAATGGCAAGGAGGATTGAGAGGGACGCTGCCAAGTAATGCCGGCTGCTCCAACGGTAGAACAGCGCAAATACAAGCCAAAGAAACACCAGGGAAACCACCGCAGACGGGATGCCGATGGTCAAAAGCAGTCCTGAATCATGGATCAGAAAATGTAAGACATAGAGAAAGGGAAGAAGTAAAACAGTCAATAGAATCAAGCTCCAGAGTATCCCACGTTTTCCCCACCGGATCACGGGAAGAGACGGCAGCCAAGCCAGCATAATTCCACTGACGGAGATTGGAGACCAGGTAAAGGCGCTGGAGACCGCCAAATCACAGACAACACAGACCACAGCGGCAGTGATCATCAGAAAGGAAAACACCGCTGTCCACCAGAGCCTCCCCAGGAAAGGGGGGCGGTCCTCAGGCTCAGGTTCCGTGTGATCGAACATTGGATAGGGGACCGGATACCTGCTCTCCTCCAGCAGGTCATTGACGGTGACACCCAACAGCGCCGCCAGTGTGGGTAGGAGAACAATATCAGGGCAGCAAAGACCCCGTTCCCATTTTGATACTGCCTTGTCGGTAACATTGAGCCCAGCCGCTAAATCCTTTTGTGTCAGTTGTCTTTTCTTTCTCAGTGCCGCAATCCGGCGGCCAATCTCCATTGCCTCCATCTATAGACCCCGCTTTCTAAATCTTAGAGCCTGTTTAAAATCTAGACTTGTGCAGCTTGCGCAGGCAGAGTTTCGCCAGACAAGGCGATTTGACGCAGGAATACTTTGTGTATTGCAAGAAAAATCAACGCTGTATGGCGGAAAGCTGGCAAGCAAGCTGTGCTTGGACAGGTTTTAAACAGGCTCTTAAATCTGATTGGTTCTATTATAAAAAAGAATGCGGTGATTCGCAATCGACCATTGGTTGAATTGGTTGATTGCTGTTGGAAACCGGGGGTTTCCAGCGTGTCGAAAGGGTGAAAAACCCTTTTTCGAGTCAAGCTGCGGCCTGGCAGCGCGCATGTCCGGTCCGCATGAAATAACCGCTGCGCCGGTTACAGCAGCAGCGGTTATGAATACAGGTTCTTAGAGCCGTTTTCTAGCCACTGTAAAGCCGAAAACAGTTCCAGTGGTGCCGCCAACCAGGTGCATGAAATGCGCTACATTGTCCTGGACAAAAAGGGCGGAGTAGATCTCCTGTCCCAGGTAGAGAATGGCCACCAGAATGAGGGTGAGGGGGATAGACCCGGTTTTCATTCCAGCCAGGGAGGAGAGCATGATGAGCATAAAGACCACGCCGCTGGCCCCCAACAGGGCGGTATTGGGGAAGAGAAGGCACTGGAGCAGTCCAGAGATCACAGCAGTGAGTAAAATCCCGATCAACAGGGTACCGCTTCCGTACTTCTCCTCCATAGGGGGACCGACCACCAAAAGAAGCACCATATTGCCTACAAAATGCTCATATCCGCTGTGGCCCAGAATATGCGTAAAGAGCCGGAGATAAAACAGAGGATTGAGGGGAGAGGAACGGTAGACTGAGAACAGGTGCTGGGTGGTCCAGCCGGAAGTGATGGTCCCCAGTATCAGAGCGGCCAGGGACAGCAGAAAAACGGTCAGAACAACCGGGGCGTTATAGTGGATACGAATACGTTCGCTCATATAGATCTCACCTTTGTTTGTATGCGGGCTTCCCTGTCTCACTGGCGGGAAGGATCGCGCTCAGGCGGCATTTGAGAGTGTAAATACAGGTCCTTAGATTCCAGTGGGCGGAGCAGGTGGCTTCCCGCCCGGATGCTTGGGTCGGGGCCGGTAACGGCGGCGGTTCCGGTTGGGCCTCTTTTCGCCGGTAACGGCGTGCTGCTCTATGGGGTGATCCTGCCGGGGAGGACGCTCCTGCTTGGGCCTGTGCTCCTGCCTTTGGGGCTTAGGCCGATCCCGGTGGTCATCCTGCTTGGGCTTGTGTGCCGTCTTCCGGCGGCTCTCTCTATCTGGCTCCTTGATGCTGTCCAGAACTGCGCCCAGCTGGACGGAGAGCTTGTCCTCCTGCGTAAGGGGAGGAGGCGTTACCTTGCGCAGCTTTTCCAGTTCCTCCGGCGGCGGGGCTACATAGCCCTCTGGCCGTTTGCCTTTGCCGCTGCGTACCACGCAGATCTCACAGCATTGATAGCACTGATTGTTCTCAGGCTGGTCGTCCAGCCGGACCTTTACGGTCTCCCGCAGGAGGTTGACCTGAGAGATGGTGCCAACTCCGTCTGGAGTCTCTACAAAGGACTCACTTTTGGGCATCCGTTTCACGGCGTCCTCGTAGGCCTCCTGCTCGTATTTCAGACAGCACATCAGCCGCCCGCAGGTCCCCGAAATCTTGGTGGGGTTGAGGGACAGATTTTGTGTCTTTGCCATTTTGATAGACACCGGCTGAAATTCATCTAAAAAGGTAGCGCAACAGAAGGGCTTGCCGCAGATGCCCAAGCCGCCCAGCATTTTGGCCTCGTCCCGTACACCGATCTGCCGCAGCTCAATCCGGGTGTGGAATACACTGGCCAGATCCTTGACCAGGGCCCGGAAATCCACCCGTCCATCTGAGGTGAAGAAAAAGAGGATCTTACTCCCGTCAAAGTTGTACTCCACATCGACCAATTTCATATCCAGGCCATGGGCGGCGATCTTCTCCTGACAGATCTGGAACGCCTGGCCCTCTTTTTCGTGGTTGCGGGCTACGATCTCCAGATCCCGCGCTGTGGCAATCCGCACCAGAGGGCGCAGAGGCTGGATCACCGCGTCGTCCTCAATCATAAAATTGCCCTGGACGCATTCGGCGTACTCCACCCCGCGGGAGGTCTCAATGATCACCCCCTGGCCAGGGGAGACAGTCTGGCCCTTTGGATCAAAATAATATTGCTTGCCCCCGCTTTTAAAGCGGACGCTGATAATTTCAGTCATGGATGAACCTCCTACGGTTGGGAGCCGGCTTTCACATCACTCAGGGCGGCGCACAGCCAGCCGCAGAGATGGCCTGTCCCCACATGAAACCCGCAGGCGCCGCGTAGCTGCTCCACAGTCTCTATCGCAGAGAACAGGACGGCAGTTGGGAGGGCTTGGGCCGCCTGCCGGACTGCTGGGCTGGCTTGGCACGATCCCCCAGCCTGACAGACCAGGGTATCCCGCAGAAGCTGGATAAAGGTGTCCATGAGGATGGAAAATTCATCCCGATCCCACTTCTCCAGCGGAATGAGGCAGGCGGCCAGGGCGGACTCGCTGTCAGAGGCAAGCCGTTCTAAGATCCCAGCGGCCAGCGCGATGTGGTTGTCCTGCTCCGCGCCCTGGTCTGGATCCGAATCTGTAGGGGTGAGAGAGAGTACCTCACAGCGGGAGCGGACTGTAGGGAGCAGAGTAGCGGCGTTTTCCGCCAGCAGAAGGAAGGCGGCATAGGGCGGCCCCTCCTCCAGCAGCTTGAGCATAGTATTTTGGGCGCTTGGGTTCATGGTGTGCGCACGGTCTATCCAGTAGACCTTGCGCTGGGCTTCATTGGGGCGGATGTAAGCGTCGGCGCGCAGAGCGCGGATCTGAGCGACCGTAATTTCCTTGCCGTCTTCCCCCAGCTTGCTGAGATCGGGGTGGATACCCGCCACCGCCTTCCGGCAGTTGGCGCACTGTCCACAGGGGATCGCCGGGCCGGAGCAGAGCAGCGCCTGGGCCAAAATCTCGGCCAGCGTGTGCTTGCCAGAGCCGGGGGGGCCGCTGATGATGTAGGCGTGGGAGAGTCCACGTCCTTCAGCCTGCTGGGTGAGCTGCTGCTTGAGGGCGGCGTTTCCGGCCAGTGCTGACAGATCCATCCCTATACCCGCTCGAAGCGCTCAATATCCACCACAAAAATGGTGGCCCCGCCTACCACAACCTCCACCGGCATACTGGGGTAGTAGCCGTAGCTCATCTCGGTGGCGGTGGGGATCATCTGCTTGCGGCTGTGGCACTGTTCCTTGATGATGTCAATCACCGTTTGGACCTTCTCTTCGTCCACACCGACAATGAGGGTGGCATTTCCAGACATGAGAAAGCCGCCGGTTGTGGCCAGCTTGGTGGAGGAAAATCCCCGCTTGGTCAGAGCTGAGGTGACAGCGCCGGCGTCGTCATGGTTGACGATGGAAAGAATCAGCTTCATCTTATTATCCCTCCTCAGAGAAACGGCTCTGCCGGTACACGGAGAAAGAGACGGTCTGGATCTCCGTTTCCATATTATAACCGATTTGAGACAGATATGCGATAGTTTTTTTTGTGATCCGTTCCCCAGGTGCTATCACGGGGATTCCAGGGGGATAGGGCGCGATTTGACAGGCGGAGATCCGTCCGGCGGCCCTGGAGAGTACACAGGCCTCTGTTGGGGAAAATTGGGCCTGCCGGGGGGAGAGTACCAGCTCTGGCTCCGGGGGCGGGCCGAGGGGCTGAGAGTGAGATCCTGTCTGGGGCAGTATGGCATAGAGCGCCCGCCGCAGCCGATCAAATTGGGCCTGCCGGTCGGCACAGGTGCAGATCAAAACCACATGGCCCCGGTCAGCCAGTTCAGGGAAGACGTTCTGCGCCTCCAGGCCGTCCCGGAGGGCGAAGCCGTCCCCCAGGATCACCAAGCGGCAGGGGTCCAGCGCATCGCCGGTCAGGGCGGGAAAGTCCTGCCGGAGCTGGGCCACCTGGTATGCGGTCTTATGATAGGCTATATGTCCCTCCTGTTCCAGCCAGTCCCGACAGCAGTCCAGGGCGGCCATCATGGGGTAGGAGGGGCTGGAGCTGCCGTAGATGGCCGCCGCCCGGCGGAGCTGCCGGTGGGAGAAGGCCCCGCCGGCGCATAATAGGGCGCTCTGTCCAGGGGCGGGCAGGGTCTTGTGGGCGGAGAAAACCACCAGATCGGCAGCAGTATGATCCATGCTCCCCAAGAAGGGCAGATGGGCGCCATGGGCGGCGTCTACCACCAGATACCCGCCCCGTCGGTGGATGACCTGGGCCAGGGCGGGGAGATCCGATTGAATCCCGTAGTAGGTAGGCGAGGTGAGAAACACCGTTTTGATCTCTGGGTGATCCTGGAGCATCCTGTCTACCTGGTCTGGAGTGATAGGTCCAGGGAGATCCTCCCAATAGGGTCTATAGAGATAGACTGGGTGGAGACCCAGCAGCGCCATGGCATGGTAGGCTGACCGGTGACTGTTGCGGTCCAAGAGGATGGTACTTCCCACCGGACAGGCCAAAGTGAGGGCGGCCAGCACCCCCTGAGTGGACCCTCCGGTGAGAAAGAGACAGTGGGGCATGTGGAAGCAGCTGGCCCACAGCTCCTCCGCCTCCCGGATGGGGCCGTCCCCTGCGAAGAGATCCCCAGTGGGGGAAAGCTCGGTGAAGTCCAACGCGGCATAGCCGGCCAGCTCCGGCAGGGGAAGGGGGGTTCCCTTATGGCCGGGCATGTGCATACGCAGTGGAGTCTGGGCGGCGAGGACCCGCAGAGCATCATAGAGTGGGGTAGGCACTATTCCTCGTCCAGTTTGAGGACAGCCATAAAGGCCTCCGTTGGGATCTGCACCGTCCCCAGGGAGCGCATCTTCTTTTTGCCCTCCTTCTGCTTTTCCAGCAGCTTCTTTTTTCGGGTGATATCGCCGCCATAGCACTTGGCCAAGACATCCTTACGCATGGCCTTTACCGTTTCCCTGGCAATAATTTTGCCGCCAATGGCCGCCTGGACGGGCACTTCAAAGAGCTGGCGGGGGATGTTCTCCTTCAGCTTCTCACACAGACGTCTGGCCCGCGGATACGCTTTATCTCTGTGGGCGATGAAGGACAGGGCATCCACCTGATCCCCGTTGAGGAGCAGATCCACCTTCACCAAGTCGCTGTCCTCATATCTGTCCAGCTCGTAGTCCAGGGAGGCATACCCCTTGGTGCGGGCTTTTAGGGTATCAAAAAAGTCGTAGATGATCTCGTTCAGCGGCATGGAATAGTGGAGCTCCACCAGACGGGTGTCCAGGTACTGCATGTCTTGAAACTCAGCGCGCCGCTCCTGACACATGGGCATGATATTGCCCACATAGTCCGGCGGAGAGATGATGGAGACCTTCGCATAGGGCTCTTTGGCAGTGGTGATGACCGCTGGGTCTGGGTAGTTGTGGGGATTGTCTACACGGACCAGAGTGCCGTCCGTCTTTGTGATCTCGTAAATCACCGATGGAAGGGTGGTAATCAGATCCAGATCAAATTCCCGCTCCAGCCGCTCCTGGATGATCTCCATGTGGAGCATCCCTAAAAATCCGCAGCGGAAGCCAAAGCCCAGAGCTGCGGAGGACTCTGGCTCAAAGGATAGGGAGGCATCGTTGAGCTGGAGTTTTTCCAGGGCATCCCGCAGATCAGGGTATTTAGAGCCATCCTCGGTGTAGATGCCGCAGTAGACCATGGGTCTGGCGGGCCGGTAGCCGGGGAGAGGCTGATCCGCCGGGCAGTCTGACGAAGTGACCGTGTCCCCGACCTGGGTGTCCTTTACGTTTTTGATGGAGGCGGTAAAGTAGCCCACCTCCCCGGCAATAAGAGAATCACAGGGCTCCAGGCCCAGGGGCAGCAGATGACCGCACTCCAGCACCTCATAACTGGCCCCAGAGGCCATCATTTTGACTTTCATCCCGGTACGGACGGTTCCCTCCATCACCCGGAAGTAGACGATAACTCCTCGGTAAGGGTCATACTGGCTGTCAAAGATCAGGGCCTTTAAGGGGGCCGCTGGGTCCCCCTGGGGGGCGGGGACGTTTTGCACAATGTCCTCTAGTACAGCATCGATGTTGATCCCCAGCTTGGCCGAGATCTCTGGGGCGTCCTGGGCGGGGATTCCGATGACGGTCTCGATCTCCTCCTTGACCGCAGCAGGATCTGCGGCGGGCAGATCAATTTTATTGACTACAGGCAGGATCTCTAAATCGTGCTCCATGGCGAGGAAGGTATTGGCCAGGGTCTGTGCCTCAATGCCCTGGGCAGCGTCCACAATTAAGACCGCGCCCTCACAGGCCGCCAGGGACCGGCTGACCTCATAGTTAAAGTCCACATGGCCGGGGGTGTCGATTAGGTTCAGTTCGTAGATGGACCCATCGGCAGCCTGATACTGAAGCCGGACCGCTCTGGCTTTGATAGTAATGCCCCGCTCCTTCTCCAGCTCCATGTTGTCCAAAAGCTGGCTGGACATATCCCGCTGGGCGACTGCGTTGCACTTCTCAATCAGGCGGTCTGACAGGGTGCTTTTACCGTGGTCGATGTGGGCGATGATAGAAAAATTGCGAATTTTGCTCTGATCGGTCACTGAAATCACCTCTTATATCATATGTGACAGGATGTATCGTCGATACGGTTGAAAAGTGGTCCTATTTCTCCGCCCTACGGGCGGGAAAACAAAACGTTTTTCTATCGTCAGACTATTTCCGCTCCTTTTCCGCGGTACGCAGGGCCTCCTGGCGGTTGATCCGCTCCCCTGTGGTGTGGATGATTTGCAGGAGGGACTGGTAGGGACCGGGGTAGTGCTGCATCAGGTCGTCGTTGGACATGGGGGGAAAGCCCCCCTTTTCCTTGGCATGGGCCGTCAGCGCATCTACATAGTCCACTTCTGTGCGGATCAGGTCCGCATTGGGAATCCCAGAGACAAATTGATGGGCGGGGATGGAGAAGAAGTCCTCATTTTTGGTACCGTCCGCCCGGTAGAGATGGCGGTAGAGCTTATAAATGGCGGTCCCCAAATAGTCTGCTGCCGCCTTGATGGCCTCTTTTTTCCCTGTCCGGCCCAGCAGGTCAAAGAGAATCCCAATCGAGTTCACCAAGAGCTTTTTAGACAGGGTAGCCATAATACTGCCGTGGAGTACATTGTCCTTTTCCGTCGAATAATCATAGAGATCCTCCGCCGAGACAATGGTGGTTCCGTCCCGGGAGAGCGTCCGTCCCAGGAGAAAATCTGCCGAAACGTTGTAGTAGTCACAGGCGTGTATGACAAATTTGAGGCCCGGTTCCCGGATGCCGTTTTCATAGTGGGACAGCAGAGCCTGGCTGATCCCCAGCTCCTTGGCTGCCGCCCGTTGACTGATCCCTTTTTCCTGCCGCAGAAGGGCCAGACAGCGAGAGAAGTCAGAATTCACGCTAGTCACCTCACAAATTCTCAGTTTGACCATCCATCAGACTTTGCGATAGTTCCTTCCTGCTTTCGGCGGCAGGAAACAATCATTTTCTGGTAAAAGAACCGAATTGGCCATTGACAAAAAACAATAGGTATAGTATAGAGACATAAATACAAAAAGTAAAGTGTATATTTTCACAAGAATCTAACATGAATGACTTGTGATTCTTGGAATACTAGGTGTATAATAAACCTTAACGGGAAGAAAAACCAGCGTATATAGGTCCTACCAATTCAAAAACGGGGGCATAACTTGATGAATGGCAGGATCTGAGCAATACCATGACCACAAAAAGAAATGGAGGCAATGCAAGAATGGCAATTCATATGTTCCAGAACCTGATCGATACCCTAAAAAGGCATCCCCGCAAGATTGTCTTTACTGAAGGGACGGATCCCAGAATCTTGGAGGCCAGCGCCCGTCTGCTCTCAGGAACCTTTTTAACACCCGTTTTGGTGGGGGATCCAAAGGAGATCTACACCGCTTCTGAGGACTGTGGCTTTAATATCCGCGGTGCTGAGATCTACAATCCGGAGGATTACCCGGAAATGGACGCCATGGTAGAGGCCATGGTAGAGCTGCGTAAGGGCAAGATGACCCACGACCAGTGCCGCGATGCACTGAGAAAAGGAAACTACTTTGGTACCATGCTGGTGAAGATGGGGATTGCAGACTGTCTGCTGGGCGGCGCCACCTACTCCACTGCCGACACGGTGCGCCCTGCTCTCCAGCTCATCAAGACCAAGCCGGGCAATAAAATTGTCTCCTCCTGCTTTATCCTGGTCCGTGAGCGGGTGGGCGACAATGAGGTGTTGGCTATGGGCGACTGCGCCATCAATATCAAACCCAGTGAGGATGATCTGGTAGAGATTGCCCTGGAGACCGCTAAGTGTGCCAAGATCTTTGGCATTGATCCCAAGGTGGCGTTTTTAAGCTATTCTACGAAGGGTTCTGGATCCGGAGAGGACGTGGACAAGATGCGTTCCGCTGCAGAGAAGACGAGAGCCGCAGATCCAGAGCTCGTCCTGGACGGCGAACTACAATTTGACGCCGCTGTCTCTCCCACCGTGTGCCAGACCAAATGTCCAGAGTCTCAGGTGGCCGGCTATGCCAATACCTTCATTTTCCCGGACATCAACGCGGGCAATATTGGCTACAAAATTGCCCAGCGCTTAGGCGGTTTTGCCGCCTACGGCCCCATTTTGCTTGGCCTGAATGCCCCGATTAACGACCTCTCCCGCGGCTGTAATGCACAGGAGGTCTACTCTATGGCCATTATTACTGCTGGATTGGCCGAGGATTAACAAAAAACTCTTCCCGCTCAACAAATCTGCCGCAGGATGATACATCTTGCGGCAGTCCTTTTTCCTTGGAAAAGAAAAAACTGTAAAAATTGGACGATTTTAATTGTCTATACCCAAATCACGGGGAAAAAGACTTGACGAGAGGAAAAAAAACGTGTATGATAAGCGCTGTAACCAAATTGTAATCTTTTTGATAGAGGACTGTTACAATTTTTTTGGCATGTATGAGAACTAGTTTCGATCGTTGCCAAGACAGCGATTTGGATTTTGTCAGAAAAGTCACTTTAAGAAGCAGGGAGGTTATTCCCATGGATGAAATTCTGAACCTGCCGTCAGAGCAGGCAGATGCTGCACCTTCTCTCCGGGCGCGGCTGTCTAGTCTCAGCGCTCGGTTCAGTCAGGATTGGGAGCAGTTCCGCCAGGAGAATGCCAAGACACTGCACCGGCTGGAGAAGGTGCTAAACGGCAGAAGGCTGATGCGTCCGTTGCCCTTTTTAGCAGTTATGAGTGTATTGGGGACTGCCGCAATTGTCGGTACTGTATATACGCCAAGCTACGTCGTCAATGTGGACGGTGTGGACCTAGGCGTTGTGGAAAATCCAGCGGTATTTGGTAAGGTAGTCTCTCAGGTAGAGGCCCGTGCAACCTCAATTTTGGGCTACGATTATCATTTAGACAGCGAAGTTACCTACCGGCCAGCCCTGACCGAGCGGGACCAGTTTCCCGATACAGCCGGTTTTGAGACCTATCTGTTCAACCAAATCGGCGATGTGATGAAGAGCTATGTTCTCTCGGTAGATGGAAATGTGATCGGTGCGGCCAACACCCGGGGGGAGATTGACCACTTGCTGGATCAGGTGAAGGCACCCTATCTAACCGAAAATACCGTCTCGTCCGAGTTTCTCTCCAACATTCAGATTACCCATGAATACACCCCCTCCAGCGTGGAGCAGAATCAGGAGCGGATGCTGGAGGCCCTGACTGCCAATACCACCGGTGACACCACTTATACAGTAGAGGCCGGAGATACCTTTATGGCCCTGGCTTTCTCCAATGATATGAGCATGGAGGAGATGGAAGCCCTAAATCCTGGAATTGACATCAATAAGCTGATGATCGGCCAGGAGCTGACGGTGAAGGAGACCATCCCGGTCCTCTCCGTCAGGACCGTTGAGGAGTTGACCTACACCGAACAGGTGGCCTGCCCCGTGGAGGAGGTGGAGGACAGCTCCATGTACCAAGGGGAGAGCAGAGTCCTCCAGGCCGGCGTCCAGGGTGAGAATCTCGTCACTGCCGATGTCACCTTTGTCAATGGCAAGGAGGAGAGCAGAACGGTCACAAACACCACCGTGGTCTCTGAACCCACAACTCAGGTGGTGGCGGTAGGGACTATGGAGCGGCCCACTTGGCTGCCTACAGGCCGCTTTATCTGGCCGGTCTCCGGACATATCACCTCTGGCTTTGGCCAGCGCTCCATTTTTGGATCCTACAGCTACCACGGCGGGATTGATATTGCCACCGCCTATGGAACTGCCATTGCCGCAGCCGATGGAGGTACGGTCAGCTTTGCAGGCCGGGCCACCGGCAGCTACTGGAGCTATGGCAACCTGGTGATTATTGACCACGGCAATGGGAAACAGACCTATTATGCTCATTGCTCCAGCATCCTGGTCTCGGCAGGGGAGAAGGTCTACCAGGGACAGACGATTGCCCGTGTTGGAAGTACAGGCCGTTCTACAGGAAACCACTGTCACTTTGAGGTCAAGGTCAACGGAACTTCTCAGAATCCGTATCAATACCTGCCTTAACCTATATTTAGTTAAAAATTTGGTTCCCGTCTCCAACAAAGAGACGGGAACCTTTTTATTAGATGAAATTGTTGTCCTTCATACGCTTAAGATACTTGATCTTTTTGTGCCGGTACCAGACGCAGTTGAAGATGTTGCCCAGGATCAGGATATTGCCGCACAGATAGAGCCAGACCAGCATGATGATCAGAGAGGCCAGGGAGCCGTAGACCAGGGAATACCGAGAGGAGAGGCCGATGAACCAGGAGAAGAGGATAGAAGCGGCCACCAGGGCAACTGCGGCCAGGATACCGCCGGTGAGAATTGGCGGCTTTGGTTTCCCTCTGGGGGCGGCCAGCCGGTAGACCAGCAGGACAAAGAGGAGCACCAGACAGAAGAGGATTAAAAACCGTATCCACTGCCAATCCCAGGGAATCAGGTCGGTGAGAATGGGGAAATACTGATCGATCAGGTGGAAGAGCCAGCCGCCGGTGATGACCACCACAATAGACAGATAGATAGTTACGAGGAAGAGAAGAGAGAAGACAAAGCTGGCGATGAGCTGTCCAATACCGTAATAGCTCCTGCGCTCGTAGATATCACCCATCACATTCATCAGGGCCCGAAAGGCCGCCGAGGCCGAAAAAAGGGTCATGATCAATCCACCGGTGAGCATGGCCTGGGACTGATTGACCGTGATGTACTGGATGTACTCCCCCAAGATATCCAGGCTCTCCTTGGGGAGGAAGGGGGCGGCAGCCTCAATCAGTGTGTTGGTATCCAGGTGGAGCAGGCCAATAAAGGCGTTGATACAGATAAGAACAGGGAAAAAAGAGAGAATGAGAAAATAAGCCAGCTCGGCTGCGCTACGGGAAATGTTTTTGGAGAAGTAGAGATCCACCACCTCCAACACAAATTTTACCGGCTTTTGTTCCAAAAGCTGCTTCAAGGCTGACGCCTCCTGTCTTTTGTTGTCGCACAGAACAGGGAATTGAATACCAGCTTACCATAGAATTCCAATATTTGCAAGGGAATCACGGAGATAAACGGCGCAGTGCAAGGGGTCCTTATCAGATCCGCCGCCGAATGTGTGTTTACCGAACATCAAAATATACCAAGACAGCAAAAAACCGCCTGCATTGCAGGCGGCTTTCTTCCAAGCGAAAAAATCAGGCCAGCTTATTCAGCTTTAAGGTCAGAGCGCTCTTTTTGCGCGCCGCGTTGTTCCGGTGCAGAAGACCATGGCCTACAGCTTTATCGACGGCCTTGACGGCCACCTTGTAAGCGCTATCGGCCTCGCTGCGGTTGCCTTCGGCGACCGCGGCCTCGAACTTTTTGATGTCGGTCTTCAGCGCGGATCTTGCGGCCTTATTCTGCATGGCCTTGGATTTGTTCACCAGCACACGCTTCTTGGCAGACTTAATATTCGGCAAACCAAACACCTCCTCCGATACGGTAATTTACACAGTACTCCCGTGTAGATTTATATTTTAACAGTAGAGTGGGAAAAATGCAACTGTTATTTTCAAATTTTCTGATCTTTTTATCGTTCGATGCTACAGAATTTCTTGACAAGGGGGAACCTGAATGTTAAAGCAGCGGACCGATCTGGCCTTGGAGGCGAAAACCCTTTGGGAGGAACAGGCGGGGGAGACCACTCAACTAGAGGGGGTAAAGGCTTGGGACAGCCGCCGGGAGGGTTATCAGGTGACGACCGTACAGATTTTGGATGAGCAGGGGGCGAAAGCACTGGAAAAGCCGGTGGGACAGTATGTCACGGTGGAGCTGGACGGTCTGCGCCGCCGGGAGGAGGACGCCTTTGGGCGGGCGGCCCGCGCCCTGTCCGAGGAGTTGTCTGGTCTGCTCCGCCTGTCCAAGACAGACCCTGTGCTTGTGGTCGGGCTGGGGAACCGGGCGATTACCCCGGATGCCGTCGGACCGAAGACGGCGGAGTATACCCTGGTAACACGCCATCTGGTGGATCAGGCGCCGGAGACCTTTGGACACTTCCGGCCTGTGTCCGCCCTGGCAGCGGGGGTTCTGGGGACCACCGGCATGGAGAGCGGCGAGCTGGTGGCAGCTGTGGTCCGGGAGGTACAGCCTGCCTGTGTCATCGCGGTGGATGCGCTGGCTTCACGCAGTCTCCAGCGGGTGTGCCGGACCATCCAGATTGCAGACACCGGAATTGTACCCGGCTCCGGTGTGGGCAACGCCAGAACAGCCCTCAATCAGGAGACTTTGGGCGTGCCCGTGGTGGCCATCGGTGTGCCCACTGTGGTGGACGCCGCCACCCTGGCCGCCGACCTGCTGGCCAGCGCCGGACAGGAACAGGTTGATCCGGCGGAATTATCCGGCGGCGGGCTGATTGTCACCCCCAGAGAGATCGATACTGATGTGGCCGACTTGGCTAAGGTCATCGGATATGGCATTAACCTGGCCCTCCAGCCAGGACTGACAATGGAAGAGCTGGACATGCTGTTAAGCTGATTTTGACACTCCCCACGGCTAAAGCCGTGGGGAGTGTCAACTCATTTTTCATCATATGATAAAATTTTTCTTGTTTTTTCTACGAAATATGCTATAATACGGACAAAACAAAGCCTATTTTTCTTATATTATTATAACATAATATAATACAATAACTTCTCACCCGCCTTTTGATTCAATTTTCGTGTTGGCATGATTTGGTGTATTTATAATATTGTCATGATTGCCAAAAAACTGACCGGATTATAAATACTTCTGAAAATTTTTTCAAGGGGGACATATAGCCTATGAAACCAGAACAGGACATACTGCTTGAGGCTCTCTACAAGGAGCAATACAGAAACCTTTTTCGGTATGCCGTGTCTGAGTTAAAACATAAGGGTTTCGCAGAAGAGATTGTTCAGGATACTTTTTTAGAGGCGATTAAGAAGATAGACGATCTGATGAAGCATCCGAATCAAACTGGCTGGCTCATGGAGACAGTAAAGAATAAAATTAAGACCTATAAGCGACATCAAGTCCGCTATTTAAAGCTGTTTCTCTCCCTGGATTCAGGGGTGATGAGAGAGCCCGCTAGAGAGGACAACAGAATTACGGCGCTGGAGGGGATCGATCTGGACGGAATGCGCAGGTACTTAAACGAGGAGGAGATCTACCAGCTCAAGCGGGTATTTTTTGATCGGGCCAGCCATTTAGAGGTGAGTCAAGAGCTGGGGATCTCCCTTTGGGCCTGTCAAAAGAGAATGGAGCGCATCAAAGGGAAGCTGAAACAGAATGATGCGGTGTAGAAAAATAATTTTGCGGGATGTCAGTTTTCTACATTGTGCGGCAATATAATATGTAGAAAGGAGGAAAACTGTGATGAAACCAGGAGGCGGGACACAACGGTATGTTTACCTGGAGCATTTATCTACAGAAGAGCTTATCGAATTGCTTCAGGCCGAGCTTGTTTCGCCGGGGCAGGAAACACAAGAGGCTACCGCTTATATTTTGGAGGTGATAGAACGCAGAGAAGCAAAAGCGCCCTCTGGGCTTTTTCCAGAAATAGACGTTGATCAGGCTTGGGAAAACTTCCAGACTCTCTATAATACCTTAGAGCGGGAAGAACAGGTCCTCTATCCCATAACGGAAACAGAACAAAAAAGAGGGGGAGGAGTTGCACAAAAACCCTCCTGCCGGTTTTGGGAAAGGTTCAAGCGTCCTGCACTGCGCCGTGTTCTCGCCACCGCTACAATATGCCTTTTGGTACTCTGCATGGTTATACCTGTACATGGTGCCGAGTGGTTCTTAAAAATGGTGGGGCAGTGGACAAAGGAAGTATTCCGCCTTGTGCCAGAATCTATGGAAGATACTCTGCCGGAACAGACAGATCGTCCTGATTTATCTGATCAATTTGAAGCGCTACAAGCTACGTTGGACGAGTACGGAATTACAGGAAAAATTGTACCTACTTGGCTTCCAGAAGGGTATGAGTTTGAGAATATTCATATAGATAAATTTCAAGATTCTATAGGAATATATATTTCAGCTTTATTCTTGTATGAAAATAGAGCTATTGTCCTCTCCTATAAATATCAAGAGTCTCAAATAGAAAATAGTGTTCTTTACGAAAAGGGTGAAACTCCAATTCAGAACTACAAAAGAAATGGAATTATCCATTATTTATTTGAAAATGTGGGACAAAACTGTATTGTCTGGTATAATGATAATATAGAGTGTTCTATTTCTGGTGATATTTCTAATGATGAATTAAAAATGATGGTTGATTCTATCTATTCATGAAGGAGATGTTTTATTTGAAAAGGAGATATTTCCGAATTTGTGCTGTACTTCTTGTACTGTGTTCCATTTTCACTTCTTCTGCTCTGGCTACTGAAGTAAGAGCAAGTGAGCAAATTCGAAGTTATGAAATGAATGTCGTGCAAAATGGAGGTGGACAATTAGAAATTTATTTCATGATTGATGGAAAGAATATAATGAAAAGAATCGGTGCGAGAAGTATTGCCGTCTATGAGCCTTCTGGAACTGTCTGGTCTAAAGTTGTTTCTTATAACCAAGATGATGCCGGGATGTCGGTCAGCAATGACTTTCATCACAGTAATAGCATCCTTTTTAATGGAACAATTGGTGTGCAATATCAGGTCGTAATTACAGTATTTGCACAGGACTCCTCTGGTTCTGATTCCAGAACACAGACATTTTACGTCAGAGCGACCTAATCGGTAATGCCGCAGGCAGGTGAGGAGCAACGCGTCTTCCAACCTGCCTGCGGTTTTTATACCAGTGAAAATCAGGCGTTGGAGGGATATGGGCTATAATTTGGAAAAAATAGTTTCTCTTCAGGCTTGACGAATGGGGGAAAGGGTGCTAAAATAAACCCAAATCTCAAACAGGCGATGACTGAGAGGAGTACAGACAAGGCTCTGGGACAGAGAGAAGCCGGGTGGTGCAAGGCTTCCGAGGGGCGGTCTGGAAGGGCGCTCACGAGCTGCGGTCCCAACGGGGAGATCCCCAGTAGG
>JAAWBF010000057.1 GCA_022792555.1 Oscillospiraceae bacterium | reverse complement strand
TTTGTGGCCTCCACAGAGCCGGCCAAAATGCTGGGCGCAACGCCGGTTTTCTGTGACATTACAGCAGATACTTATAATCTGTGTCCAGACAGTCTGGAGCGGCAAATCCAGGCTGTCCTCTCCGAAGGAAAGCTGACTCCCAAGGCGGTTGTGGCGGTGGATCTCTTTGGAAGTCCCTGTGCATATGACAAGCTTATTTCAATCTGCGAGAAACACGGTTTGGTCCTGATCGAGGACGCGGCCCAGAGCTTTGGCGCGTCTTATCATGGAAAACGCGCCTGCTCCTTTGGGACCATTGCCACCACCTCCTTTTTTCCTGTAAAACCCCTGGGCTGTTATGGAGATGGCGGCGCAATCTTTTTGGATGACGGCGATCTGGACAAGCTGTGTCGTTCTCTGTGTGTTCACGGCAAGGGGCTGGGAGGTAAATATGATAACATCCGGGTCGGGATGAATTCCCGGCTGGACGCCATACAAGCGGCTGTTCTTTTGCCGAAGCTCAAGGCGCTGGAGCACTATGAGCTGGAAGCCAGACAGACTGTCGCCAAACGGTATGACACCGCCTTCGCGGGAAAGCTTGTCACGCCATTCGTGGCAGAGGGCTGTGTGTCTGCCTATGCCCAGTATGTTCTGCTGGCGGAAAACTCCGGCCAGCGGGACAGGATTACAGCCCATCTGGACAGTGTGGGAATTCCAAACATGATCTATTACCCCACCCCCCAGCATAATCTCCCTGTATTTCAAAACGCCCCTTGTTATCATGAAAACTTTCGGTGTGCCAACGACTACTGCGCCCGGACCTTCTCTCTGCCGATGTATCCATACTTAGAAGAACAAATCCAACAGACTGTGATCCGTGCAGTTTTGGAGGCATTTTAATGGGATCCTATTTGATTCACCCGTCAAGTTATATAGAGGACGGCTGTTCCGTTGGAGCGAACACGAAGATATGGCATTTCTCACATGTCATGAAGGGCTGTATTATTGGGGAGAACTGTAGCATTGGGCAAAATGTAGTCATATCCCCGGAGGTTATCCTGGGGAATGGTGTAAGGATCCAGAATAATGTATCGGTTTACACCGGTGTTATCTGTGAGGACGATGTTTTTCTCGGTCCCTCCTGTGTGTTTACCAATGTGAGAAATCCACGGGCGTTTATCTCCCGCAAACACGAGTTTCGCAAGACCCTGATTCGGCAGGGGGCCAGTATAGGGGCTAACGCTACCATTGTCTGCGGACATATGATTGGCCGGTATGCCATGATAGGAGCTGGAGCCGTAGTGACAACAGATGTGCCGGACTATGCGCTTTTCTACGGTGTCCCGGCAAGGCTACAGGGCTATGTGTGTCAGTGTGGAGAGCGGCTGAGCTTTACCAATCAAGCGGCTGTTTGTTCCGCCTGCGGACGGCAGTATAAACTGGACGGGAATCCATCTAATGTTGAGGAAATAACCTGATATGAGTATACGGGAAACATTGATTGCAAAGATTCAATCCAAAACCCTTCGGATGGGTGTCTGCGGCTTAGGCTATGTCGGTCTCCCTCTCGCGGTAGACAAGGCCAAGCACGGCTTTCGTACCATCGGGTTTGACATCCAGCAGAAGAAAGTAGATCTGGTGAACGCCGGGGAGAATTATATCGGCGATGTGGTAGACGCCGATCTGCGGGAGCTGGTCTCTTCCGGGATGCTGCGGGCCACCTCAGACTTCAGCTTTGTCAAAGAGGTAGATTTTATTGCCATCTGTGTTCCAACGCCGCTGGACAAGCACCAGCAGCCGGACATTCGGTATGTCCGGGATTCTGCCGCTGCAATTGCCCGGCATTTGCGGCGCGGCTGTGTGGTGGTGCTGGAATCCACGACCTATCCAGGGACGACGGAGGAGCTGTTAAAGCCCATTTTGGAGGAGGGCTCTGGGCTCAAATGCGGGGAGGACTTTTATCTCGGCTTTTCCCCGGAACGGGTGGACCCTGGAAATTTGCTTTACAAAACCAGCAATACCCCCAAGGTAGTGGGCGCCGTGGGCAAGGACGCCGCCGAAGTGATCTCCATGGTCTATTCTGCGATTTTAGACGGCGAAGTACATACCGTCTCGTCCCCCGCCGTGGCCGAGATGGAGAAGATTTTGGAGAACACCTACCGCAACGTCAATATCGGTCTGATCAACGAGCTGGCGATGCTCTGTCACAAGATGGAGATTAACATCTGGGAGGTCATCGACGCGGCCAAGACCAAGCCCTATGGCTTTCAGGCGTTCTATCCCGGTCCCGGCCTGGGCGGCCACTGTATCCCGTTAGATCCCTATTATTTAAGCTGGAAAGCCCGTGAATACGGCTTTCATACCTCCATGATCGAGAGCTCCATGATGATCAACGACCGGATGCCGGAGTACACCGCGGCGCGTGCAGGAGAAATTCTGAACCGAACACAAAAATCCCTCAATGGAGCAAAAGTACTGTTGTTAGGGATCGCCTATAAGCAGAATATTGATGACTATCGAGAGAGCCCCGCTCTGCGGGTGATGGAGGAGCTGCAAAAAAGCGGCGCACAGGTTGACTACTACGATCCCTTTATTCCGCACTGCCACTATCAGGGACGGCAGTATGACGGCCTGCCTGGGATACCCCCCTCCACCCTCCAGCACTATGATCTGGCCCTCGTCACCACCGCCCACAGCTGTGTGGACTATGAACGGATTGCACAAGTTGGAATTCCGGTCTTTGACTGCAAAAATGTCATGAAGTCTGTCAAAGACCGCAAAAATATTGAGGTGCTTTGAGTGAAAAAAATCTGTACAGTGGTCGGCGCCCGGCCTCAATTTATGAAACTGGCTGTAGTCTCACGGGTTTTGAGAGGGAAAGTCCAGGAAATCCTGATTCACACCGGACAACACTATGACTACAATATGTCGGAAGTCTTTTTTGAAGAGCTGGACATTCCGAAGCCAGACTATAACCTGGGAATCTCCGGTGGGACCCACGGCCAAATGACCGGACAGATGCTGATAAAACTCGAAGAAGTCCTGCTCAGGGAGCAGCCGGACATGCTGTTGGTGTTTGGCGATACCAATTCCACCCTGGCAGGTGCCCTTGCGGCGGCCAAGCTCCATATCCCTGTGTGCCATGTGGAGGCGGGAAACCGGCTGGGGGCCCTTGAAAATCCGGAAGAAGTCAACCGAATCGTGACGGATCATATCTCCTCCCTCCACCTCGCCTGTACCATATCTGCGGTCGAGTTTTTAAAGCGTGAGGGCTTTTCCTCCTCGGTTCATCTGGTGGGCGACCCCATGTATGACGCATTCTGCTATTATAGTGCGCGGCTAGACGGCGGCGAGCTGGAAGAGCTGACGGACTTTACGGGAAATCATATTCGCCTGCCTAGCTCTTTTTACTACATGACCTGTCACCGGCAGGAGAACACCGACACAGACGAAACCTTAGATCAGATCCTTCAGGCCATGGACCGTTTAGACGCCCCTACCGTCTATCCCGTCCACCCACGCAATCAAGAACGAGCGGCCCGTCTGAGGGAAGCGGGTGGATATCGCAACATCATTTTGACCTTGCCTGTTGGATATAAGGCCTCCATCTCGATGGTTCACAAGGCAAAGAAAATCGTGACGGATTCCGGCGGATTGCAGCGGGAAGCGTTTTTTGCACAAAAGCCCTGTGTGACTGTATTTGACTGGGTGGCCTGGCCAGAGACAATGGTAAATCAATGTAACCAGCTTGCAAAGCCCGATAAACACGACATTTTAGATAAG
>JAAWBF010000056.1 GCA_022792555.1 Oscillospiraceae bacterium | reverse complement strand
GCTGGATAGCCTGCAAATTCTTTTCCCGGTCACAGAGGCACCCCAAGACGGGAGCGTCATGGTTGAGGTCGAGGGTGAAGAGACCCCGCGCGAATATAAATTTGACAACGCCGTCATTCCGGGAGATGTCTATGAAGATATCCACCCAATCAGCCCCATTGAGGGACAAAAGATTGTGACCATCAACCTGGGCAAAAAGGTAGCGGTGAAAAAGATTGTCATTACCGTAACGCCCGCAGAAACGGGGGGCTATGTCTCCTTTACCTCCATTCAATTTTTAAAAGATATCGTACCGGAAAACCCTGTGGCCCCCAACAGCGAAATTAAAAACCTTAAGGCAGTCGCAGGGAATGAACAAGTCACATTGACCTGGACGGGATTGCCCAATGTGTCAGGTTATCGGGTCCATTACTGGCCCGAAGACGGCGAGACTAAGCCAAAGCAGCTCAATGCCAGCACCAACAACGCCACCGTCTCCGGCCTGGAAAATCTAAAGACCTATTTCTTTACCGTCACCCCCACCGATGGCCAGTGGACGGGTAAGGTCTCCGATGCTGTGAAGGCTATGCCGGAGCCCATCAATGCGCCCAAGCCCCCAGATATGGTAAGCATCGGTGAGCTGGAGGGAGCGCTCAGTGTCTCCTGGAAGGAAGCGGAGAACGCCACCTTCTATGAAGTCTATTATCAGGAGAAGGGCGCCGATTCCTGGACCCAGGCTGGGGGGCAGCTGGAAGTTAACAGCACCACCATCAGCCCCCTGACCAACGGCACCACCTACTCCATCTATGTCGTGTCCGGGAATGCTATGGGAAAGAGCGGCCCTTCCCGCATCTATGAGGGCACCCCCAAGGCGGTAGATTATTCTCGTCCGGCTGGGATCCCCACCGAGGGGATGCTGGACAACAGCAAGATTGCAAGCATCGCCCTGGCCAACCCGAACAATGTCAATCAGACCTTCTATCCCGACGGCTTTGATCCCAAGAATATGATTGACGGTGACTTCCGGACCCACTGGACCTCCAGCACCCACTGGGATTGGAACGAGCACGTCGTCTGCACCTTTACAGAACCGGTCGACCTGTGTGCCGCCTTCTGGGTCCCCCGGCTGGACGGGGCGTATCCCACCTACCTGCGGGCCTACAGCGTCCGGGTTTGGAAGGCAGGGGAGGGCCTCGACGGGCCTGGGACCCTGTTGGTTCCCAACCCGGACTGGGGCGGCCTGGACAACGGCGGCACCGGCAGTGATGTCCACACCTGGCCCAACATCCCCAACAAGACCAGTATTCCCACCGAGCGGTTCGCGTTCATGCCCTTTGACCCGGTGGAGCAGGTGGTAAAGATCAGCATCGCGGCGGAGCAGGACGGTTACGGCGGCCACCCGATCAGCCTCTCTGAGCTGATGTTCCAGACCTACGACCCTGCCCACTGTCTGCCCAATGACATTACCGCCCTGTTTGGAGACGAGCTTCACACCCAATTGGCGGCTGGTACGGTGGATCAGACTGTGATTGACACACTTCGTGCCCGTCTGGAAGCGGAAAAGGCGTACTACCCCTACCTCTACGAGGTGATGGCAGACGAGCTGAAACTGGCAGAGGAGCTGCTGGCCGGCCAGAGCAACGGCGTCCTGCTGAACGGCCTGGAATCCCGCAGCGGCGGAGCCGCCAGCAACGCTGGCCAGGGCGGGAGCGACCTCCAGCCCCTGGGTGTGATGTCCCTGGCTCAGAAGGAGATTACCATCTACGCCAGCGGCATCCCGGAGGGGCAGTCGGTCAATGTGTACGCCACCCAGTACAACGCCGAGGCCTCCACCTGGAAGGCCCTCGTGGGGACCCTGGAAAACGGGCGGAATACACTCTACATCCCCAAGATCGGCAGCCAGGATACAGCCAGAGGAGGCAGTCTCTATCTGACCTACAGCGGCACGGGCGCGGACGGAATTCAGCTCCATATCCGCCGGGCCACTGTTATCCCCACGTTGAATCTGTCCAACTGGTATCAGCTGGACGAGACCGCCCGCCGGGCGGCCATCGGGACCTACCTGGACAGCCTGGACGCCTACCTGAGCACCTTGGCCATCAACGGGGCCAACCAGGCCACAGAGGTCCGCAATGTCACTGAGATCGGCACCCCCACCGTCCTGCTCTCTCTCCCGGCTGCCGCGGTGAACAGCGGGCTGGGATCCGGAGACCGGGAGACCAGAATTACCGTCCTGTACCAGGATATCGAGGCCTGGGAGGATCTGATGCACATCTGCAAGACCACCCAGGGAATTGACGATACTTATGAGAACAACACCATGGAGGTCCGCCAAAATATCCGCTGTATGCAGATGTTTGCAGGCGCCTTTATGTACGCAGCGGGCAATCATGTCGGCATCGGCTACGGTTCCTGTGCTGGCATGGTGTCGGGCAGACCCATCAGCGCCCTGGGGCCGGACGCCACGGCGAACAACATCTTCGGCTGGGGCATCGCCCACGAGATCGGCCACAACATGGATAAGCTGGGCAAGGCCGAGATCACCAACAACATCTATTCCATCATGGCCCAGACCTATGATGGCCACAACAACGTGTTCAGATCCAGGCTGGAGATCAGCGGCAAGTACGCAAAGATCTTTACCAAGGTGGCCCAGCAGTACCCAGGGGCCTCCAACGATGTCTTTGTCCAGCTTGGGATGTACTGGCAGCTCCACCTGGCCTATGACGGGAGTGAGAATGACGCCCAAGGCCCCCTGTGGTTCTACAATGCGTTCTTCAAGAAGTGGAAGGCGGGGGAGCACAGCGGCCTGCCCTATGATGACCGGGTGGCTCTGATCGCCTCCGAGGTGGTAAACAAAGACCTGTCCGAGTTCTTCACCCGCTGGGGTATGACCCTCAGCAGCGAGACGAAGAGCACCCTGAGCAGCTATGCTCCAGAATCCCGCGCCATCTGGTACTTGAACGACCAGAGCCGCCGGGACCGCCTGGCGGGGGAGACCGGCGCCAACGGCAGCCTGACGGTATCTGCCGCGAAGAAACTGGTGACAGACGGCAGCGGGATCGACCAGGTCAGCAAGAATGAGATCACCCTGACCATTACGCCCAGTATCACTGGCAAGGTCCAGGGCTACGAGATCCGCCGCATTGAGGGCGGGGTCAGTCAGTCCATCGACTTCGTAATCGCCTCGTCCGGCACCGAGCCCATCACCTACACCGATGTGATCGGTTCGGGCAACCACCGGACCTATGCCTATGAGGTGGCGGCCTACGACAGCCTGGGCAATTTGATCGATACCGCCCAGTCCGATGAGGTCCGCATCGCCTACGAGATGACCGTCGATCCCAGCACCTACACCCTGACCAGAGGGGAGGACGGGACAATCACCATCGAGATGATGGAAGAGACCCCAGTGTCCGGCCTCTGGCTCACCGGAGCGGCAGGCCAGCTGTTTACCGGCGGGGAGCTCACCGTCCAGATCACCATGGACCAGGGCGATAAGCACGAGGCAAAGACGGTAACCGCCAAGTCCATCTCTCTGACTGCGGACAACAGCCAGCCGCTGGATAACCCGACGGCGGACGGGGAGGATTTCCTGACCTACTTCCACAAGCCGGGAGCTGCGGAGTCGGACACCCGCATCTGGACCTACGACGCCAGAACCATCACCCTGACCGGTGTCCCCGCAGACGCGGAAGTGAAGCTCATCAGCTACGCCGGAGACGATGTGGCCTTCTCGCCGGACGCCGCAGTGGGCCTTTTGAAGGAGGCCTACACATACGGCGATGGCCCAGAGGACGTGATCCCGGCTGGAACCCTGATCATCACTGGCACCTACCGGGGGGATCCCATCTTTAACTACTTCAAGCTCAAGGGCAACTTTACCGTGACGACAGCCGAGGGAGAGACAAAGGAGGAGGAACGCGACATCGCCGGATACGGTCTCATGTTTGCCGAGATTCCGGCAGACGGGGCGGTCAGCGACATCAGCGACGGCGTCTTCGTGTTCGTCCCCAACATTAAACTGGAACAGGAGCTGCAAAATCCAGACCCCGCACCGGATGGACAGGAGAAGGAGCCAGATTGCAGCGGAGTACACACCCTGCCCAGCCAGATGAAGGTGGAGCTCTACCGCACCGATGTACCCGATCAGGCCGAGGGCGGCCGCATGACAGCCGCGACCCTGTGGATCAACACACCGGGCGGCACGGAGCAGGAACTGCCCCTGATTGAGCTGAAAAATGATCCTCAGATCTCGGATCAACCCCAGGAGGAGATGCCATGAGCAGAAAACACACACTTCCCGCCCTCCTGCTGGCTATGGCGCTGACCGGCGCCCTGCCGGCAGCGGCGGCCACCACCTTTTCCGGCCAGCAGAATGGGAACTCCGCCACTTTCTCTGTTCAGGATGACAAGGGCGGCGTCTATGCTGCCCAGGTGGAGCTTACCTTAAAGGGCAGCTACCAGAGCGCATCCTTTCAGTCCAGCCAGCCAGGCGCGTATACCACCTGCACGACCACAACCTCCAACGGAAACACCCAGGTGACCTTCTACATCACCTCCAGTACCCCCCTCAACAACGGCAGTCCTCTGGGTACCCTGACCATGGACAAGAGTTTTTCCCTCCCTGCCACGGCAAATCTCACCCTGCTGGACCGGGGCTCCAGCCCGATTATTTCGGACCAGTCGATGAAAATCTCTACCGGATCTGGCGGATCTAGCGGCGGTGGGAACAGCGGCAGCTCCGGCGGAAACGGCGGAAACGGTGGAAACGGCGGATCCAGTGAGGAGAGCGAAAAGTACGCTGTCCAGGTGGACGTGACAGTCAACGGCATCGTGACCGCCAACTACCAGGAGGCCAAACAGGGGAACGGCGTCACCCTCACCGTGAAGCCGGACACCGGCTACAAGCTGGACACCCTCACCGTTACCACCAAGGATGGCAGGTCCGTGACGCTCAAGCAGCAGGGCACACGCTACACCTTTATCATGCCCAACACCGAGGTGACGGTCAGCGCCAGCTTTGTGCCTACTGGTGCGGTAGAACCCACACCGACGTCAAAGCCGCTGCCCTTCACAGATGTGGCGGAGAACCAGTGGTACACCGATGCGATCCGCTATGTCTATGAGCAGGGTATGATGAACGGCGTCAGCGCCAACGGAGATCTCTTTGCGCCGGAGGCCACTACCACCCGCGGCATGATTGTCACCATGCTCCACCGGATGGAGGGGACCCCTGCAGCTCAGTCCGCCAGTTACCCGGATGTGCCGGAAAACGAATGGTACACCAATGCGGTGGCCTGGGCCAGCGCCAACGGGATTGTTACCGGCTATGACAGCGGAGCCTTTGGCCCGGCGGACTCCATCACCCGCGAGCAGATGGCCGCGATTCTCTACCGCTATGCCCAGAAAAAGGGTTATCAGACCCAGAAGACAGACCCGCTGACCTCCTTTACCGACGCTGGAACAGTGTCTAGCTACGCAGTCCAGGGGATGCAGTGGGCGGTAGGCAGCGGACTCATCACCGGCAAGGGACAGGGGATTCTGGACCCCGGCGGCAGTGCAACCCGCGCCGAGGTGGCCGCCATCCTCACCCGCTTCTGTCAAAACATCGCAGCTTCCTAGGGCCTGTTTGAAAAATCGAATTTACCGTCTTTTTCACCAAGAGCAAGGAGCTGCTGCGTTAAAAATGCTCGAAATCCACCCAGGATTCCTGTGCTTTTCGCCTCCGCAGCGTAAAGTAAATGTGCCAGTGGCACATTTGTAGCGCAGGCCAGTCCAGCTACGCTGGGCTGGGGGAACTGGAGGAGGGGAAAAATACGGAAACTTCTCTATTTTCAAACAAGGCCTAGCAGAACCATAATAAACCGGCCCCCGAATCCAAGATTCGGGGGCCGGTTCGTTACAGTTTCAACCTTATTTTCAAATAGACGCTAAGACAACAAATTGGAAGGGAGCTAAATGGAACACACCATTCTCCTGGGTGCAGGTCTTTAGATTACTGAGTATCACCCGCACTGGTCCTGGCAGGTGCATTGCATAGGGGGTGGACTGGAGGTTTCCGGCCACCAGAAGGGTGGGGGTTCCTCTGCGGAAGTAGGCCATCAACTGCTTTTCTTCCGGGAGATAGGGCTCTGTGAGGCCGTAGACAAGGGTCTCCTGGTAGGACGAGCTGCGCCGCAGGGCGATGAGCTGGCGGTAGAAGTGGTAGAGGGAGTCGGGGCGGCTCTGCTGCTCGGCCAGGTTGAGCCAGGTGTAATTGGGATTGACCCGCAGCCAGGGGGTTCCGGTGGTAAACCCGGCGTTGGGGGAGGAATCCCACTGGAAGGGGGTGCGGGCATTGTCCCGTGAAAAGCGGCCTACCGCCTCCAGGGCGTCGGCCGGGGTCAGACCGGCCTGGAGGGCCACCTGGTATTCGTCCAGAGAGCTGATGTCGTCCAACTCGTTCACACTGGAAAAAACGGTGTTCTCCATGCCCAATTCCTGGCCTTGGTAGAGGAAGGGCAGTCCCTTGAGCAGAAAGTACAGCCCGGCCAGGAGTTTTTTCCCCGTCTCAGTCCGGCCCTTCGGAGGGAGAAAGTGAGAGACGCCTCGGGGTTCGTCGTGGTTTTCGATGATGTTGGACAGGAAGCCGGCCCCCTCTGCCTTGGCCTGACTGGCAAAGCAGGCGGCCTTATACTGCTCCAGCGTGACGGGACGACGGTCATACCAGCCCTTTTCGCTGGTGTTGATTAGAGCTGGAGCGAAGTCAAACATGGTGGAGAAGTAGCCGCCGTCCCCGATGAACTGGGGCAGCTCCTCCGGCTTCTCATGAAAAACCTCGCCCACTGTAAAGGCGTCGTGGGGGCGGAAGGTCTGCTCCGCCAGCTCGGACAAGAAGCGGCCAATCCCATTGGTCTGTTCCAGCACCCGGTCCATGGAGCACAGGCCATCCGCCCGGTCAGCGGGAAAATCCCGGAAGGGGAGATGCTTTTTGATGTTGATAATGGCATCAATGCGGAACCCGGCGACCCCTTTGTCCAGCCACCAGTTGATCATCTGGTAGATCTCCTGACGCAGCGCCGGATTCTCCCAGTTTAAATCAGGCTGCTTGCGGTGGAAGACATGTAAATATACTTTATCCTCCCACCCTGGGAGCCTGTCCCAGCAGGGACCGCCAAAATAGCTCCGCCAGTTGCAGGGCAGGGGCTGGTCTGGGGGGCAGTCCCGAATATAAAAATAGCGGCCATAGGGGCCGTCCGGGTCCTGGCAGGCCCTTTGGAACCAGGGATGCTCATCGGAGCAGTGATTGACGACGAGATCCATCACAATGGAAAGCCCACGGGCCTTGGCCTCGGCCAGGAGCCGATCCATATCCTCCATGGTGCCGAATCTGGGGTCAATGCCGTAGTAATCCGAGATATCATAGCCCTGGTCGGCCAGGGGAGAGCAGTAGACCGGGGAGAGCCACAGCAGTTCTACGCCCAATTCTTTGAGGTAGTCCAGCTTGGAGCAGATGCCCTGTAAATCGCCGATTCCGTCCCCGTTCGCATCAAAAAAGCTCTTTGGGTAGATCTGATATGCGGTTTTGCCGTGCCACCAGCACCGTCTCATCTTAGATACCGCCTTTCCGATTGTCTTTCTCTATGGGTTCTTTAGTCCATGCTGTGGTGTTATTTATCATTTTATCACAATTCAATTACAACCCAGCCGCAACCGTTGACCACACGGGTGGCTCCATACCGCCGTTCCCGCTGAAAATTTGGGTCATAGCGCTGGTGCAGGTGGCCGTGGACCATCAGCCTGGGTTGATACCGATCCATCAGGGTGCAGAAGGTGGAAAACCCAGCGTGAGGGCCGCTCCCATCTCCACAGCCCTTGGCTGGGGCATGGGTGAGCAGGATGTCAAAGCCCTGGTGCCGCCAGATCTGGGGCTGCAGCCGCCAGGCCCGGCGGCGCATTTCGGACTCGGTATACTGATGCTCCCCCCGGTTATAGCGGATGCAGCCCCCAAGTCCCACAATACGCAGCCCCTTTTGGACCACGAGCCGTCCGTCAGCACAGATACATCCGTCCGGCTGGCGCTTATTTGGTCCGCCATCGTGATTGCCCGGAACGTAGACAATAGAGCCGTGGTAAAAAGTGGCCAGAAAGGACAGGTAGTCTGGGTCCAGATCCCCACAGGAGAGGATCAAATCAATCCCAGACACCCGGTCCTCAGTAAAATAGTCCCATAGAGCCGGGCTCTCCTCGTCGGACAATATCATCAGCTTCATGGCGCATCATCATCCGTTCGCTTCCAGACGCCCTGGACCTTGACAAGCGCCTGGGCCTCTGGTGTCAGCAGTTCAATCGGTGGGATGGAGCCGGCCACGTTGCTGGCCAGCCAATCCATCTTTACAATGTCGCTGGGGGTGAGGGTCTCGTCCGCTTGAATCCGCAGACGGCCATTGTTGTCATAGACCGGCCCCGCCAAGGGGCGGAAGGTGCCGTTTATAATATTGGCGCGGAGGAGCTCCACCAGCCGCCGGGTCTGGGGCGGGATGCCGGGGGCATAGACCATGTCGATCACCCCGGAGGCCAGCCCCCACCAGTAGTTAATAGCAGTACCTGTCTCCGCCGTGCTGTCCAGATCGGACCACGAGCCGTCCAGCACCGAGCGGATGATCTTCTCATAGAACCGGCCCCAATGCCAGAGCGACATGGCCACGCTTTTGGGCCGGTCGTAGTTGAGAAGATATAAGCCGGTAGTCTGCTGGGGCCTGTTGGGCAAATACATGTCCTGCCCGGAGATCGCCGTCACCTGATACCAGCGGAACTGCCGCTCCAAGTCCACATAGGGCATGGTAGACCACTCTAAAAAGACGTGGGCCCGTGGATTGGCCATCTGAGCCCCCAGAGCAAAGGCATTGATAGAGGCAGGCATGCCATAAATGGGATAATCGCCAATATACCCAATCCGGCCATTTTCACTCAGTGCCCCCGCGACCAGGCCGGACAGAAATTTTGCCTCGTACATCCGGCCATAATAGGTACGCAGAATGGGGTGGCTGATGTTCAGAGAGCAGTTGAGAAATTTGATGGCTGGGAACTCCGCCGCGGCCTTCAGCGTTGCACTGAGCAGCCGGGGGGTTGTGGTGAAGATCATCCGGTATTCCTGGTCCGCCAGTGCGCGAATGCGATCCGTCACATTCTCCTGGAGCACGTTAAAATAGCTGGCGGTCTCCACCCGGTCCTGGAAGGTCTCCTGGACATGGAGCCGCCCCTGCTCGTGGGTAAAGGTCCAGTAGGAGCTGGTGGCAGTTTTGTCATGGAGAAAGGCCACTTTAAGGGAGTGAACCTTGGGGCGGATGATCTGGGTGATAAAGCTTTTCGGCTTTACGCTGCTCTCCGGCTCCATCAGCAGGGTGGGCGGCGCGTCTGTAGACTCACTTTTCAGCTCGGCGAGGATCACCGCCAGATCGGTCCGTAGCTGGGACTGCGTCCGATTTTGCAGGTGGTCATAGCCGTAGATCTGGAGGTAGCGCAGCAGGGCCTCGTCCCGGTCAACCCTGTCGTGGACCGCTGTATCCTGGAGGGCCTGGCGGAACCGGGCGCAGTAGGCCGAAAAGCTGCGCTGTGCCTCTAGATCCCAGGGCGCATTGTCCGCTGCGCCCAGAAGACGCAGGAGCTTTTTATATTTTCCGCAGTCGTGAAACTGGATATAGTTGACCTGGGTCAGGCGATAAAAGTCGAGAAATTCATAATAGACCTGACAGTTCGGGTCTTCAGTGCGCTTGGGCAGCAGACGGGTGACAGTGGCCTGAACGGTAGGGGCGTCGAAAAATCGTAGGACAGACACCCGTTTGTGTCCTTCTACCACATAAAACCGATTGAAATATTCGATTGCCAGAATGGGGTCCCGAATCCCCTCGGACAGATGGATCGAGGCCAGGGAGGACCACTTGGTTGCAAATTCGCTCTTCTCCTCCAACAGCGGGTAAAAAGAGCGGGAGAATGCCTCCCTGCGCGCCGCAGAGCGTGTGCCAGCGATCTGATCCATGGATACCGCCACGGTCCCCAGGGGGACCTCCGGCAGGGACGCGAGACCGGAGACAAGCTGCTCCAAAGCGGGCGGATAGGGGTCCTGGCCACGGGCTTGACAGAGTTTAAACTCCTTTTGCCCCTGACGGAGCGCGTGTTGATAGGTGACAGTCGCCACACAAGCCCTCCTCTCCGAACAGCGGAGATCATGTTTATAATAGGGTGGAAATACGCCGCTATTGTATCATAACCAGGACTGCCGTACAAGCCGAATCCGCAGGGAAAATCCCATAAAAAAACAGCAAAATTTACGCCGGTTTCTTTCCAGTGGACAGGGATGATTTCGCTTCCCCCTGCGTTGACAATGGCCAGGGAGGCTGATACAATAGAATCGGCATAAAATCAAAGAAAAAACGCCGGACATAGCCTGCCGCAGGGCTGGCAGAACACGGCGGAAGGGAAGGCGGCAGAACGGTATGAGCAGTGAGCCAGAAGAGCTGAATGAGAACAACGAATCCTACAATCCCCAGGATGTCGTGTTTGTAGATACAGGGTTAATTCTGCGGGCGATGGAGAATGTACAAAAAGCCAAGCAGGAGTTTCAAAGCTTGTTGGAGCAGGCGGAGCTGGGGGACACCTCAGTCCAGTTTGACTTGGGTGCGCACTACGCCAACGGCGAGGGTGTGGAACGGGATATGGAGCAGGCGGTCTACTGGTTTCGCCAGGCCATGGAGCTGGGCGATCTGCGGGCTACAGAGGCCCTGGGCCGGTGCTACCAGATGGGCGAGGGTGTGGAGCAGGACGAGGATCGGGCTGTAGAGCTCTTCACCCAGGCGGCCGAGCAGGGGTTTGCCCGCGCCCAGTGCAGTCTGGGCCTGTGCTATGAAAATGGCATCGGTGTAGAGAAGGACGACGAGACGGCCGCAGAATACTACCTCCAGGCGGCCGAACAGGAGTATGCCCCCGCCCAGTGCAATCTAGCAGTGTGCTACCTCAACGGCAACGGGGTAGAAAAGGATGTAGAGCAGGGGATCCACTGGCTGAAAAAGGCGGCCGAGCAGGAGTTCCCGCGGGCTATGAGTATTTTAGGCGGCTGCTATGAAAACGGAGACGGAGTGGAGGAGGACGCGGAAAAGGCGGTCTCCCTCTATCGCAAGGCGGCTGACCAAGATTACGCCCCAGCTCAGTGTAATCTGGCGGTGTGTTATCTCAACGGGACCGGGGTAGAGAAGGATATCCAGACCAGCATCCGGCTCTTGGAGCAGGCGGCCGGACAGGAGTTCCCGCGGGCCCAGTGTATTCTGGGGGACCTGTGCAAAAGTGGAGAGGGCCTGGATCAGGATATGGAGCGGGCTGTTGACCTCTACCGCCAGGCGGCAGAGGACGACTATGCCCCCGGACTGTGCAACCTGGGGCTGTGCTATGAGCTGGGAGAAGGAGTAGCGCAGGATAAAGAGCGGGCCGCCGAGCTGTATCTCCAGGCCGCCGACCAGGGCTATGCCCCGGCTCAGTGCAATTTGGCGGTGTGCTATCTCAATGGAAACGGCGTGGAGCAGGACCCGTCCCAGGCCGTCGAATGGCTGCGCAAGGCCGCCGAGCAGAACTTTGCACGGGCCTACTATCTGCTGGGCCTGTGCCAGAAGGACGGGGACGGTTTAGAGAAAGACCCGGAGGAAGGGGTCAAGCTGCTACGCCAGGCGGTGGAGCAGGACTATCCCCCCGCCATCTGTGAGCTGGGCCTTTGCTATGAAGTAGGCGAGGGTGTGGAAGAGGATAAGGCGAAGGCCACAACCTTCTATGAGCAGGCGGCCAATCTGGGCTATGCCCCTGCCCAATGCAATCTGGGCTACTGCTATTTGACCGGCCTTGGCGTGGAGATCGATTTTGAGCAGGCCATCCACTGGCTGGAGCAGGCTGCCAACCAGGATTACCCCCGGGCCAACCGGCTGCTGGGCTGCTGTTATCAAAACGGAGACGGCGTAGAGCAGGACGAGGCCGTCGCGTTCTCTTACTATCAGAAGGCGGCCGATCAGGAAAACATCCCCGCTCTGTGTGATATGGGTCTGTGTTATGAGCTGGGGACCGGGGTGGCCCCCGACCCTGTTCAGGCGGTTTTCTACTACCAAAAGGCCGCCGAGCAGGGCTATCCGCCCGCCCAGTGCAACCTGGCGGTGTGCTATCTCAACGGCATCGGGGTGGCGGAGGACTACGAGCAGGCGGTCCGCTGGTTGGAGCAGGCCGCCGATCAGGGCTTCCCACGGGCCATGAGCATTTTAGGGGACTGCTATCAGTCGGGAGACGGGGTGGCCCTGGACGAAACCAAGGCGGCGGCACTCTACCAGCAAGCCGCCGATCTGGACTATGCACCCGCCCTCTGCCGGCTGGGTCTATGCTACGAGCAGGGCAGCGGAGTAGAGCAGGACGAGGCCAAAGCAACTGATCTCTACCGCCAGGCCAGCGAGCTGGGCAACCCCAATGCCCAATGTAATTTAGGCTACTGCTATCTGACTGGCATCGGAGTAGCAGAGGACTATGAGCAGGCGGTCTATTGGCTGGAGCAGGCCGCTCGTCAACACTATGCCCGTGCGTTGGATCTGTTGGGAGACTGTTACCGGCGGGGGGACGGCGTGGAGCAGGACGAGGACAAGGCGATTGATCTCTACCGTCAGGGCGCCGAAATGGGCTACCCCCCCTCTCAGTGTAGCTTGGGCTATGCCTATGAAGTGGGGATAGGAGTTGAGGAAGACAAAGAGCAGGCGGTAGTTTGGTACCGCCGGGCCGCCGAGCAGGGGGAGCGGGCCGCCCAGTGCAATTTGGGCTACTGTTATCTGACTGGTATCGGGGTAGAGAAGGATGCGGAACAGGCGGTAGCATGGTTCCGGCGGGCAGCAGAGGACGACTATCCCCGTGCGCTGGATCTGCTGGGAGATTGCTACCAGGAGGGCGACGGGGTAGAAAAGGACGAGGTCCGTGCGCTGGAGTTCTACCACCGGGCCGCTAAGCGGGGCTATCCCCCCTCCCTGTGCAGCCTGGGCCTATGCTATGAGCTGGGCCGGGGGGTTCCAGAGGACAAGGCGCGGGCGGTGGAATACTACCGCAAGGCTGGAAAACAGGGACATGCCGCCTCCCAGTGTAATTTGGGCTTCTGCTACCTCAACGGGATCGGCGTGGAACGGGACCCGGAGGAGGCCGTCAATTGGTTTGAACAGGCCGCCAAACGCGGGTCTCAGCGGGCTGTGGATCTGCTTGGAGACTGCTACCAGGACGGTACTGGTGTTCCCCAGGACCAGGCCCATGCGGTGGAGCTTTACCGCCAGAACGCCGAGCAGGGCTACCCCCCCTCCCAATGCAGCCTGGGCTATGCCTACGAAGTGGGCCAGGGGGTGGAGATGGACAAGGAGCAGGCGGTGGTCTGGTATCGCCGGGCCGCCGAGCGGGGCTATCTCACCGCCCAGTGCAATCTGGGCTACTGCTACTACACCGGAATTGGGGTGGACATTGACTATGAGCAGGCGGTCCACTGGTTCCGCAAGGCCGCCGAGCGGGGATTCAGCCGTGCCCTCGACCTCCTGGGGGACTGCTATCACGACGGCAAGGGTGTGAAGGAGGACCGGGTAGAGGCTGCAAAGCTCTACCTCCAGGCTGCGGAGAAAAACTATACATACGGCCAGTGCGACATCGCCATGTGTTATCTGCGGGGAGACGGCATCAAGCGGGACCCCGCCAAAGGGGTCGCCTGGCTGGAAAAGGCCGCCAAGCGGGGCTCTCTGCGTGCGCTGGATCTGCTGGGAGACTGTTATCAAAAGGGGGAAGGCGTAGAGCAGGACGAGGTCAAGGCCGTGGAGCTCTACCGCCAGGCTGCTGACCAGGGCTATGCAACCTCACAATGTGGTCTGGGGCTGTGTTATGAGCTGGGCCGGGGGGTCAAGATGGATAAGGCCCAGGCGGTGGAGTGGTACCGCAAGGCCGCTGAACGGGGCAGTCTGGCCGCCCAGTGCAATTTAGGCTACTGCTATTACAGTGGGATCGGTGTCCCAGTGGACTATGAACAGGCGATCTACTGGTTCCGCAAGGCCGCCGAGCGCAATTATAACCGGGCGCTGGACCTGCTGGGGGACTGCTATCACAACGGCGAGGGTGTGGAGGAGGACCGGGCAGAGGCCGCCCGGCTCTACCGCAAGGCCGCTGAGCGGGGGTACTCTTATGCCCAGTGCGACATTGGAGAGTGCCTTCTGGATGGGGACGGCGTGGAGCAGGACGAGGCTGCCGGCGCCGCCTGGCTGGAGAAGGCCGCCGATCAAGGCCATGCCAGAGCCCAAGGAATTCTGGCCCGCTGCTATATGGACGGCAGAGGGGTGGCGGTAGACCAGGCCAAGGCGATCTCCCTGATGAAGCAGGCCGCTGAAGACGGTCACACAACATCCCAATATACCCTGGGGTTGTGGTATCGGGACGGCGTTGGGATGCCCCAAGATCTGGAGCAGGCCCGAATTTGGCTGCAAAAAGCCGCCGACCAGGGGAGTAAGGATGCCGCTGGATGTCTTAAGAAGCTGTCCAACGGAGCCAAAGAGTCCATAAAAAAAACTAAGGAGCCTGCCAAAGACCCCAAGGGGGGCTTTCTGCGCCGTCTGTTTGGCGGAAAATAATAGACCATCGAATAAATGCCTGCCACTAGGTTCAAAGGCAAGAAAGGAACCACTTTTATGAGACTTTATCAGGAGAACGGCTACGACGGCATGAGCCGCCGCACCGCCGGCATCATCGCAGCCCAGCTGATTGCAAAGCCGGATTGTGTACTGGGACTGGCCACCGGGTCAACCCCTGTAGGGGCTTACCAGCAGCTGGCGGCTTGGCATCGGGAGGGGGGCCTGAGCTTCCAGGAGGTCACCTGCGTCAACCTGGACGAATATAAGGGGTTGGCTCCCGACCACGATCAGAGCTACCGCTACTTTATGCAGCACAATCTCTTCGACCATGTGGATGTCCGGCCCGGCTTTACCAACGTCCCAGACGGGCTGGCCGCCGACCCGGCGGCGGAATGCCTGCGCTACGATACCCTGATCCGAGACCTGGGAGGGATTGACCTCCAGCTCCTGGGCCTGGGCCGCAATGGACACATCGGCTTCAACGAGCCGGGAGACGCTTTTGTGCGCCCCACTCATGTGGTGGATTTGACTCCCAGCACTATTGAGGCCAACGCTCGCTTCTTTGCCAATGCCGGAGAGGTCCCCCGCCAGGCTCTGACCATGGGGATTGGCGCCATTATGGCGGCCCGCCATGTGGTGGTGGCAGTCAGCGGCGCCGATAAGGCTCAGGCGGTCCATGATGCCTTCTGCGGCCCCGTCACCCCCCAGGTTCCCGCCTCCATCCTCCAGCTTCACCCCCATGTCACCCTGGTGGGAGATGCCCCCGCGCTCAAGCTCCTTTTGGAGGCCGGCGGTCCGGCATAAAACATATATCATATAACAAACCGTCCAGGCCGGGCCTGGACGGTTTGTTATATGTGTTAAAAAGACGGTATCATTCACCTTTGACGCCAGTTCGCCAGACAATCCATCCTATAAAAATATAGGGCAACCAGTGGAGCAAGAAAAAAGGACATTTTATATCACACAGTTCCCCATGCAACAAAAAATGTCTTTCATCCCTAAAAAATACACACTATATAGACAACATGAAAGCGTATAGCTACGCTTGTTTGATAGCAACGCAAAACAACAAGTTTGTTAACCTCTTTTCCGATGCTTACCCTATTATTTTTTGTATCGGAAGAATGCGGCAAAAATTAAATGATATGGGAGATAAAGTGACAATTAGCTATTGTATGTTCATTTTTTAAACAGACAGCAGTTCTCAGAAATAGTAATAGAGCGCTTACTTGCCTTCATCCCCGGAGGGGGGTCGAGACAGTATCAGCTTAAAACGGGATAAAACGCCAAATAGGCTTCCCGGCGGGACTGCCAATGCTCTCCGCCCACCAGCGCGGAGGCGATATCGGTATTTTCCACCCCGGGGGTGGACTGAAAGGCGTCATTAATCTCTGCCATACTCCAGTAGTACCCGGCGCTCTCCCAGGCGAACGCCTCTGCGATATAGTCGGCGCCGGTGGTGAGTGTGCTGCTTGGGTCATAGACAATGCGGGAATAGCGGGAGACATCAAGCCCTCTGTCGGCGGCAGTTTTTAGAGCTTGATAGTAGACAGCGGAGATCTCTTCTCTGCTGTGGTTGGCCGGACTGACGTAGCCAATTTCGGACAGCTCCGGCATATAGTTCTTCATCATCCAGGTAGAAAAGGCCATCTGTCCATATTCAAAGGTAAGGTGGATATACCCCGCCCCACGTGTGCCGGTGTTGTACCCCCGGCTCTGGAAATAGGCCTCATCTCCCGTCTCAGTCAGCCGCCGGCCCGCCGCCGACTCCACCGTAGCTTGGGCTAAAAACTGGCTGATCTGCTCCGGCGTAGTGATATCATACTGCCACAAGATCCGGTTGAGCTCACTGAGATCAGACCGGGAGAGCTGCCATTGGACGTCCCCCATCAGACTGTCATGATAGGAGAGACGGCGGATCTGCTCCACCGTTACCAAGGGCTCTGCTGTAGGCCTCGGCAGGTCGACCGTCACCTCCAATTGGGGCGGGGCGGCGCTGCCTGGTGCAGTGTTGCCAGCAATCAGGACCACTGTTTCTACCGACAGTGCCACCAAAGCGAGGAGCAGAGCAATGACCAGCAGAAGGCTGTACTGCGCCGCCACCAGCCTTACTTTCTCCAGGAATTCCATCGCAACAGCCATTCCCTTCTGCCGCCTGTTTTTGCATCTTGTGAATTCCCGCAAACGGCCCGATCTGGATCAGTTCTGCGGTGATAAGGCGGAAAAAAATTACTCGACACCTTATAGTTTATTTCGACACCTTCCGATTATTTCTTAATAGAAATAATAAAAATTCTCGGTCTTATCTGAAAATAGAGAAGCTGCCATACAGGGAGAGCGGCGAACCTTCCGTAAACCATGTTCTTTCCCTAGATCAAACATGTTATACACCTGTGACTGTTAAATAGAAGACGCCCGTTCACCCTTGCCATTCGACGAAACTCTTGTTATACTAAACGTTAGGCGGTGCATCTCTCTGTGCGCGGAGAGCGCGGTGGTGCAAAAGCTGCTATAGGAAGGGACAGGCGATACCATGCTGAAGAATGTATTTTTTGATGTATACACGAAGTTCAAGCTACATTTTTACCAGGAGATCTTTCAGCGCTTTCAGAACCGGGAGGCCAGCTTGACTACCGTGGAAACCTTCTGTGTGGAGACCATCCAGGCCCTTGGCAGTCCTACGATCAATGAATTTGCATCCTTTATGCGCATCTCCAACTCAAACGCCGCCTATAAAATTAACAGTCTGATAGAAAAGGGCTATATTCGCAAGATCCAGTCCCAGCGGGATCGGCGGGAATATCACCTGGAGATTACCCAGAAGTATATCGACTATTACAATATCAGCGTCTCCTATATGGTTCAGGTGATGGACCGTATTGCCAGGCGCTTTCCCCCAGAGGAGTGCGCCAAGCTGGAGGAAATGCTCTCCATCATTAACCGGGAATTGATGCCTGAGGTGGCCCTCCCTCAGGGGAACGCTTTGTCCCCTGATTGATTTTGTCACTCGGAAGCCATACCGCCTTACAGGGGGGTATGGCTTTTTTATATGCTGCCGGAGCGAAGACGTTTTTTGTACTTTTTCTTGACATGTAGTGCACTCCAAATGATATGCTAGAGTCAACACAGTGAAAAAACGGCAATGTTTCCCTGCTTGTAGAGTAGGGAAACAAAGAATTGCTGTAAGCTGTTAAACAAATCGCGCAAGGGAAATATAGAACCGATAGTTTTAGGAGGCGATTAAAATGAAACGTTTAGGGTTTGGCTGTATGCGGCTGCCTATGCTGGGCGGAGCAGAGGGCTGTGTGGACCAGGAGCAGTTTAACCGCATGGTGGATCAATTCTTGGCCGAGGGGTTTACCTACTTTGACACCGCCCACGGCTACCTGAACGGCAAGAGCGAGCTTGCCATTCAGGAGGGGCTGGTCAAGCGGTATCCCCGTGACCGCTATGTCCTGACAGACAAGCTGACAGAGAACTTCTTCCAGTGCCAGGAAGAGATCATTCCCTTTTTCCAACGACAGCTTGCAGCCTGTGGTGTGGACTACTTTGATTACTACTTAATGCACGCACTCACCGCGGAATCCTATCGAAAGTTCACCGACTGCGGCGCGTTTTCGGTGGTTCAGCAGCTCCGGGCAGAGGGCAAAATCCGCCACATCGGCATTTCCTACCACGATAAACCTGCGCTTCTGGAGCAGATTCTCACCGAGCACCCGGAGATTGAGGTGGTGCAGATCCAATTTAACTACGCCGATTATGACAATCCCAGTATTGAGAGCGGCGCGGTTCTGGAGGTCTGCAAAAAATACAAGAAGCCGGTGTTCGTTATGGAGCCCGTCAAGGGCGGCGGACTGGCGGAGCTGCCGTCAGAGGCCAGGGCCATTTTAGACGGACTCCGCAACGGAAGTCCTGCCAGCTATGCCATCCGCTATGCCGCCTCCTTTGAGGGGATTGTTATGGTCTTAAGTGGGATGAGCAGCGAGGCGCAGATGGTGGAAAATCTGCGTTTTATGAAGGACTTCCAGCCCCTGACCCAAGCTGAGTATGCGGCCATTGACCAGGTCAAAGAGATTTTGAAGAAGCAGAACACCATCCCCTGTACCGGCTGCCGCTACTGTGTCGCCGGCTGTCCCCAAAAGATTTTAATCTCCGATCTGTTTAGCTGTTATAACACCAAACAGATCTTTGGGGGCTGGAACAGCGACTTTTATTATGGAGTCAACACGACGGACCACGGCAAGGCCGGGGATTGTATCGGCTGTAAGCAGTGTGAGCGCACCTGCCCGCAGCATCTGCCTGTCACAGCTCTGCTGGCCCAGGTGGCGGATACCTTTGAGACAGAGCAGGCACAACATTAGAAAGTGGCTCTCTTTCGATCATACAGACAGCAATCTGCAAAAATAAGGCCAGGCAATATTCCCCTCTCTCTCCTTCGGGGAGGGGGAAAATAGCGTCAGCAAGTTTGAAGACTGCTAGAAATTGATGCTTTGTGGGAACAAATAGGTGGCAGGCAGCGTCTATCTCTATGAAACAGGACCTGGAATATCCGCCCTTATACAGGGGCGGCTGCCAAGGCCGAACAGACAAAAGGAGTTGATTTAATTGAAGAGATGGAGATGTCTTCTATGTGCCGCCCTGTCCACGGCCCTGCTTGGTATTCCGGTGGTAGCAGCCGGAGAGGTGGAATACACCATCACCAGGCGGGGAGAGCCGCCCGTCCTGGTCTGGGGCCAAGTCACCACACTGGACGAGACGCAGATAACACTGGAGGGCGGAGAGAACGCCCCATATGCATCTATTGTTCTCAATTTGTCTGAGGATACTATAATTCTGGATGCGGTCAACGGCGCGGTCAAGGCTGCTTCCGATCTCAAGGAGGGGGAGACCCTGTATGCCTACGCCGGACCCGCTATGACCCGCAGTCTGCCGCCCATTGCGACAGCAGTTTTGGTACTGTGCAATCTCCCAGAGTCCGCAACGCCCCCTACCTACGCCGAGGTGGAGCAGGTGCTCCCAGGGGAGGACGGACAGCTCAGTCTGCTGATGACCGGGGAGATTGTACTTCACCTGAGCGGGGAGACTAAGCTGCTGGCCGCCCCCGACGCCACTGAACCTCTCCCGCTGGAGTCTATCCAGCCAGGTACACGGCTCCTGTCCTGGTATGATGTGGTGATGGAGAGCTACCCTGCCCAGGCGGTCCCAGAGCAGGTCATGATTTTCCCCAGCGATTATACAGGGTGGATTCGAGCTTCTCTGGAAGAGCTTGTTCTGGATGGTCAGATCTTGGAGCTCTCCCAGGCGCAACGGCCCATCACGCTGGACGGCCATCTGATGCTCCCCCTGCGTCCTATTGCAGAACGTCTGGGCGGTCAGGTCGAATGGGACGCCGCCAATCCCAGCCGCATCGCCGTTACTGGTGCATCTAACTACGTCCTGACGCTGGACCGTGATACCGTAACAGTGGAGGAGGATATGGTCCTGAGCCTAACTCACCGCCCAGTGGCGGTGAACGGGGTCACCTTCTTGGCGGCAGAGGATGTCATTCTGCTCCACCAGCTCAAGCTGGAGGGTCTCTGGCCCCAAGTGTAGCGGTCAAAAAAACGGCCTTGGTTCCCCTGTTTGGAGCCAAGGCCGTTTCCTATGTATAATTATGGGACAATGTACCAGCCGCTTACAGTATCATGGTCTGTATCTTGGTCCATCCACGCAACTTCGGAGTAAATCCCCCAGGCGTTGTCAAAAAGGGTACAGACAGCCACCAGTACGCCGTCCTGTACCTGGGGCGCGGCGCTCATGGTCACCGATTCACCGTCCACCAGCGCGGTTTCCGATCCGGGGCACAGCACCACGGTAACACCACGGTAGACACAGGTCACAGCTCCGCTGGCCGGATCCCAAGCACAGGTCCCGCCCAGGGCCTCAGTCAGTGCCCGGACAGGGATAGAGGCGATGATCTGCTCGGACAGAGGGCCGCCTGTGACCGGCAGGGTAAAGGGGTCCAGGGCGGGGTCGTGCTCCACCGGCGCAGGCTGTGTGCCGTCCAGAAAGTATTCCATGTCGTAGACAATGACGGAACGGATATTGTCCAGAGCCTGAACCTCCCGGAACCGGTAACAGAATTGGGTTCCCTGGCAGCGGATCCCCGCCTGGTTGTCATAGTCCTCGCCATAAAAGTCAGAGCTTGTGACCGCTGCCATCTGATTTAGTGTGCGGATCGAACCGTCGGCCATGCGGAAGGAGAGATTGGGGCGGCAGAGATAGGAGCGCTGTATCGGAGCATCGGGGCACAGGATGGTGCAGTTGAGAGGGGAGAGTACGACCTGATCTATTGTGAGGGTGCTTGATTCCAGTACGCCGTACTCCGGGATACCGGGTCCGGCGGCCCCAACCTCCACCGTGAGGGAGGGGACAGGGGCAGCGGGGATCTCTACGGTCAGTCCTGGCTCCATATAACCCAGTCCCAGCAGGAGCGCGGAGGAGTTGTCTGTCAAAGAGATGGTCTGGCGGAAACGCCGGGTATGTTCTTTTTCTGTGTCCAGCTCTCCCCAACCGAAGCTTTCGACCCATGGAAGCCCATCGGAATGCTCTTCCTCTGGATGCTCCTCCAGGTACTGCTGGTACTCTATCGTTTTGGCCCGGAAGAGGTCCATCCCATTAAAACTGCTGTCATAGAGAAATTCCTTCGCTTCCGTACTGAGGGCAGTGATCTCTACCACGGTATAGACCTTTGTTCCATCCCAGACCGAGCTTTCCACCGTGAAGGCGTAGTTCTTATCCTGGATGGTTCGGGCTGTGCTGTCCACATAGTTCTGGGCGGGGGCAGTATCCCCCCGGAAAAAGACGGAGAGGACATCCCAATGTTCCCCGGCGGCCATCGCACTGCCTGCAATGGCGGCGGTCAGGGCTGCTGCCAGTAGGACCACTCGTATTTTTTGCTTCATATAGACCTCCCGTTCTGATGGGTCGGCGTCCAGCGCGGCATTGACCCGCGCTTTGATCCGTCTGCTCTCCACCCTGGGCGGGACGCCGGGTCCGCCTGTAGCCCACCAGAGCCTGTCAATACGCGCCATCTGCCAGACCTCCCTTCATCAAAGATTCTTTCAGGCGTTTTCGCGCCCGGTGAAGCCTTGTCTTGGCCGCCGGGACACTGAGACCCAATTCTTTGGCGATGTCCTTGAGCGCTTCCTCCTCATAATAGAACCGCAGAATTAGCTGGTCGTCCGGCGGTTCCAGGGCCTCCACTGTCTGCCGGAGGGCTGCGGAGAACATCCGCCGTTCCAGCTCCGACTCCTGGACAGCGCAACCCTGTATCTCCAAGCTGTCCAGGGACAGTGGGATAGGGGGCGCACGGCGCAGCCAGTCCACCGCCTTATTTCGGGCGACCGCCGCCAGCCAGGCCTTGAGGTTTTGAACCGTGTCCAGAGTATCTCGACTGGACCACAGGACCAGAAAGGTGTCCGAGACCACCTCTTCTACATCCTCGGCGGTGGCGGCTGGCCCCATGGCGTGCCAGGCCACGGCGGAGATGTAGGAGGTGTACTGATCGATGGCCCGGTTTAGGGCGATACGGTCACCCTGTTTCAATTTTTGAATCAACCTGGCAGGGCTCATAGGGACACCTCACATTCTTCTCTGAAAATTGGAGCAGAACCGGTTCTATCTAAAAAGACGCAAATAGGGGACGGAAGGTTACACAATCCACGAAAAGTTTTTCCTGTACGCGGAAATGTCCTAGACACAGCGTTTTTATGTGTGTTTCCCTCACCTTCGGTGAGGGAAACACACAAACAAATCTTCGCTGCGGACACTCCTCTGTCCGACTTTCTCTTGTTTTGGACAAATAAAGCTGGTAAACTAAAAGAAATCTTTTCCGGCAAGCTTCAAAGCCGCTGAAATGGCTGTACCCTCCCCGGAGGGGAGGGTACATGCAGACCAAGACAAGAGGGGGGACCCCTGATGCACAGACAGAAGCCGCACACTCGCTGGTACCGGCTGGACAATGCAGGGGTGCTCTACTCCGCGCTGCAAAAGGAGGAATACTCCGCCGTTTACCGGTTTTCCGCTGTGATGACAGAACAGGTGGATCCCCAGGCGCTTCAGCGGGCGGTAACACGGACGATGCCCCGGTTTCCGGGGTTTGGGGTACGGATTAAAAAGGGGGTATTTTGGTACTATTTCGAGCCCAACCACGCCCCCGGCCCCTTTGTTAAGCCAGATATCTCCAACCCATGCCAGCCGATCCGGTTTCAGGAGGACAACGGCTGGCTGGTGCGGTTTTATTACTATGAAAAACGGATCTCCGTGGAGGTCTTCCACGCACTGTCCGACGGAGCGGGGACACTGACCTTTTTCCGCACCCTGCTGGCGGTGTATCTGGAGGAACAGGGGGTCCCCATCTCTTGGACGCCGGAGCTGCTGCCGGTGGACAGCCCGCCCCGTTCCGCCGAACTGGAGGACGCCTACGCCAGGTATGCCGGAAAACGGGTTCTGCGGGAGGGGATCCAGCCCGCCGCCTACCAAAACACTGGGACGGCGGAGCCCTTTTATACCTTGAATATCACCATGGGCTTTCTCCCCCTGGATGCAGTAAAGGAAAAGGCCAGACAATACAACGCCTCCATTACGGAATATTTGACCGCGGTGCTGCTCAAAACTCTGTTGGACAAGCAGCACCGGGAGAATCCTGTACGAGAGCGGCCTGTAGCCCTGGCCATCCCCATCAACCTGCGGGGCTATTTTCCCTCAGAGACCCTGCGCAATTTTATCCTCACCCTCCGGCCCTGCATCGACCCCACCCTGGGGGAGTATACCCTGCCAGAGATTGTCTCCTATGTCCACCATTATTTCCGCCTGCACCTCAACAGGCAGGAGATGCGGGCCGTTTTAACCGGAAATGTCCGCTTCCAAACCAACCGGCTGCTGCAAATTATCCCCATCAGCCTGAAAAATCCCGTGATGGCTTTGGGTTATCACCTGGCCGGGGTACGGCCCTACTCCGGCACCTACACCAATCCAGGGGCGTTCACCGTGCCAGAGGCCATGGCCCCCCACATCCAGCGTATGGAGGTGGTGCTGGGCCAGGACACCAAGCCGCGGGTCCACTGCGCGTCTATCAGCTATGGGAATCAGCTGGAGATTACCTTTGCCGGAACCCAGGTGGAGACGGACACCGAGCGGGAGTTTTTTCGCTTCCTGGTCCGGGAGGGAATTCCAGTAAAAATTGAGAGCAACCGGGTCTGCTAGAGCCTGTCCAATGGCTCAAGCCCGGATGCTCTGCTGCTAACCCGTCAGGAGGGATCGCCATGTCTTACTGTGTCAACTGTGGTGTGGAGCTGGACGCCGCCGCAGAATTCTGCCCCCTTTGTCATACGCCGGTGTACAACCCCGGTAGGCCAATCGATCCCCGCACATCCAAGCCCTTTCCAACCCAACCCAGTGTTGTACCCCCCGCCTCAAAGCGGGCTGTATCCCTGCTTATTACCGCCATGCTGGCTTCCATGGCGGCGGCCTGCGGGCTGCTCAACCTCTTTCTCCGGCCCAACCGTGCCTGGTCCCTATATGTCATCGGGGCGGCGGCCATGCTTTGGATCTGGATTGTGCCTCCTCTTTTGCTGCGGAAAATGCCCTTATGCCTCAAACTCCTGTTTGACGTGTGTGCGGTGGCCTTTTACCTCTACCTCATCGCCCTGGATCTCCACGGCAGCGGCTGGTTTTGGCCGCTGGGACTGCCTATCGTCTGTTGGGGCGGGGCCATTCTCCTGCTGCTGGGCCTGGTGTTCCAGGGAGGACGGTCCGTTCTCACCACTGTGACGCTGCTCATCGGCGGGATTGGCGTCTTCCTGTTGGGGGTGGAGATCCTGGTGGACCAGTTTTTGTTGGGGGGCTGGACACCGGGGTGGTCTCTCGTGGTCCTCACCATCTGTATCGCCCTGATCATCCCCTTGATCGTGGTCCGCCGGGTCCCCTCCCTGCGGGAAGAAGCCCGGCGGCGCTTTCATATGTAAAAAGCCAGGTGCGTATTACGGCATCATCCCTTCCACCCACCTGGTGAGATCCTTTGCAGAGTTCGCGCCCGCAGGCGCGAAAAAGATCCAATCCGTTTTCCCCGGCGGCGTGTACGGCGGGGAAAACACTTCTCGGCCCACAAGTGTGCGTTCTCTCCGCCAAAGGCGGACAGGGCGTGCGCGCAGTTGGGCCGCAAACCCACTCGAAAAAGTGCTTGCTCTTTTTCGACACGCTGCTGTCTTCCACTCCCTCTGGGGGTGGAAGACAGTATTGCGCTCACGATTTGTTATTGTCCAAAATAATCCGCAATTTCTTTCATCCGTTCCGATTGCTTCACCTGGAATGGACAGCGGCTGTTACAGTGGCCGCAGTCCACACAGTCTGATGCGTGCTTTGCCAGCTTGGCGTAATGATCGGCGGCCATGACATCGCCGGCCTTGGACAGGTCGTAATATTTATTGATAAGTCCAACTTGTAAACCAGAAGGACAGGGCTGGCAGTGGTTACAATAGACACAGTTTCCGAGCGCGTCCTGGGGGGTAACGGTACCAAGGACACTGTAGTCCCTCTCCTGGGGCGAGGACGCAAAAAAGCCCAGTAACTTGGTAACATCCTCCACGTTTCGGATGCCGGGCAATACCGTCAGCACCCCTGGTTTGTCAAGGGCGTATTGGATACATTGATATGGGGTGAGGGCTTTTCCAAAGGGAGAGGTTTTCTCGTCCAGCAGCTGCCCGCCGGAGAAGGGCTTCATAACCGTAATGCCGATCCCCTCCGCCTCACACCGCTGGTAGAGCTTCATCCGCTCATCCGTCCCGCCATGGGCAAAGTCTCCGTGGCGGTAATCATAGCCCGGATTGATGGAGAACATCAGCTGCTCCACAACTCCGGTGTCCAGGATCAGGTTGGCCACTTCGGGTGTGTGTGTGGACAGGCCGATATGCTTGACAACCCCCTGCTTCCGTAGCTCCAGCAGGTAGTTTAAAATCCCGTTTTGCTGGTAGGTGGCCCAATCAGACGCACCGTCCAGACAGTGGATGAATCCATAGTCCATATAATCTGTACGCAGGCTGTGGAGCATCCAGTCGATCTGCCCCTTGACCTGCTCCAGGCTCTCAGTCCGGCCATAGGCACCGGTCTCATAGCTGGCGCCAAAATGGACCTGATAATACAGATCCTTTCTCACATCTGCAAGCGCTTTTCCGTAGTAGGAAAAGGCCTTTGCACCGGCAGCGGCCAAATCCGCATAATTGATGCCGTGGGTATGGGCGAGCTGTAGCGCCTCGATAGCCTCCTGTTCTGGAGCGTCCGAGATGTAAGCCGTCCCCATGCCGATCACGCTGATACGATCTCCGGTTTTTTTATTTACTCTATAGTCCACAAGCAGGCGCCTCCTCATGTTCGTTTGGAAATGAAACCATTATAATACTTAGAGCTTGCTTCAAGTCAAGCCGTAAATAAAAAAATTTTCTGACATTTCCGCACAGCGCTGCCAACACAAATTCGGCTCTGCTTTCTTCCACAGTTTTCTCCTTCCAGAACATCCCTCAGCACCTCTTTCACGCTGCGTTTTGTCCTTCCATTTTTCCTCGAAAACTGTAAACCATCTGCTTTTCTGTAATCTATCTTACCGGTCTATACAGTCCTCGGCGGCCCGTCGTGTTGCCTATAGTTCAAATGATAGACACATCTGCAAAGAATCCGATTGAATCTTTACAAGTGTGTAGAAAGTATTTTATACAATCAAACTTTAAAAGAGAACCCGTACCGCCCAGGCGGCGGCAATAAACCCAGCCAGATCGGCGCAGAGTGCGGCTGGGACAGCGTACCTGGTTTTGCGGATGCCAGACGCGCCAAAATAGACGGCGATGGTATAAAAGGTTGTCTCAGTAGAGCCCAGCATGACGGCGGCAGTGCGTCCGATGGTGGAGTCGGGGCCATAGGTCCCAATAAGCTCCGCTCCCACACCGAGCGCGGCGCTGCCACTGACAGGACGGATGAGAAGAAGGCCCACAGTCTCCGGTGGGATTCCCAGGCAGGTCAGCACTGGGGCCAGAGCTTGAGCAGCCAGCTCCAGCGCACCGGAGGCCCGCAGCATAGCAACCGCGGTCAGCAGGCCAATCAGGGGCGGAATAATCTTCAGCAGGACACCCAGTCCATCTCCAGCGCCGCACACCAAGGCGTCGTAGACATCCACCTGGCGGGCTGCGCCGCACAAAGCCACCGCTGTAATGAGGACCGGGACCAGCATGGTAAAGGCCAGCTCCATTATGAGACCCCCCTTAGCGGCCTTCTTAGGGGATCAGGCCAGAGCAGGGCGCAGAGCTTGGCGGCAGTCATCCCCACCGCAACCGAGATCCCGGATGCCAACCACACAGCTGGCAGGATGTCAAAGGGGGCCGCGCTTCCGGCGGCCATGCGCACGCTAGCCACTGTGGTGGGAATCAGCTGGATGGAGGCGGTATTGCACACCACCAGCATACACAGTGCGTCTGAGGCCACGCCGGGCGTTCTTCGGCTCATGAGCTGGGCCGCCTGGATGCCCAGCGGTGTAGCGGCGTTACCCAGCCCCAGCAGGTTGGCCGACAGGTTGGCCGAGATGCTGTCCATCACCTTCTGGTCCCCGGCAAACGCAGGATAGAGCCGGCGCAACAAGGGCCGGAGCAGCCGGGAGAGCAGTTCAATCAGCCCTGCCCGGCGCATGATCTCCATGACGCCCATCCATAGGCAGAGCACACCTGCCATATGAAAACACAGCTCCACCGCCGATGCGGCCCCCTCCATAGCGGCCGACGCTACCGCAGGTCCCCGCCCAGTAGCCAATCCACACAGCAGCGAGATCGCCACCATTCCCGTCCAGATAAACGACATTGCCATACAACCATCTCCTCCCGTCCCCACCAGTATAGGGGATCTACAGCATGTATACGGCAGGCCGCCGGGAAACATGTCAGGTTTGTCTCCCCGCGGGCTGCTGTCTACAGGAGCGGAAAAGAAATCCAGCAGAGTTTATGTACAAATGTTTGATACATCATTGACTTGTCTGCCGGGATATACTACAATGACAGTAAGAACCATACAGACTTTCAAGCGAGAGTGTCCACCGCGAAGATTTATTTGTGTGTTTCCCCCGCCGGAGGCGGGGGAAACGCGGATAAAAACTCTGTGCTTGGGACACTCCCTCTCAGGCAGAGAAAGAGGGGAGGTTTATTGTGAGACGAGAGATTACCTGCTGTTTTACTGGCCACAGGCCGGAGAAGCTGCCCTGGCATGACCAGGAAGAGGATCCGCGCTGTCTGGCGCTGAAGGACCGATTGTCTGTAGCCGTAGCGGAGGCCTATGATGGAGGGATGCGGCATTTTATGTGTGGTATGGCCCTTGGTGCAGATTTCTACTTTTGCGAGGCAGTCCTAGCCCTGCGGGCACAGCGGCCTGGAATTACGATAGAGGCTGTCATCCCCTGCGAGGAACAGGCTGCCCGATGGAAGGAACGGGACCGGAATCGGTATTTTCATCTGGTCTCCCTGTGTGATATGGAGTCCCTGGTCCAGCGCCGCTACGACCGGGGCTGTATGCTTCGGCGCAACCGCTATATGGTAGACCGATCCAGCAAGCTGATCGCAGTCTACAACGGTGTGCTAGGCGGTACGATGTATACCGTCTCCTACGCCATGAAAAAGGGGCTGGAGATTGTCACCCTGGACCCGGATGACTGCGAGAGCGACCGGTAAAAACAAGGACTGACATTGTTTTCCTGCTCCTTTCTGGGGCAGAGGAACGCAATGTCAGTCATTTTGAAGATTGCTGTAAGCCAGGATATCTACTGTACTTGGACGATGTTCATTCTATCCAGGGTCATATCCTGGGTATAGGGATTGAGGAACTGGTTGACCATCTCCAGGCATTCCTGGGGATAGAGCTGGTAGCAGTAGGGGGTGCCCTTGTAAGTGACAGAGCCGTCACCAGGAAGGGTGCCGGTTTGCAGGCCGGTGGACAGGTCGAAGCCTAGAGCGGGCTCTGCAAACCAGAGCATAGTCTCCAAAGGCATGTCACTTTTGATGTGTTCGGAAAAAATACGCACATAACGCCCGATCTTTTGTGGATTGGACAAAACCTTTTTGGCAATGAGGGAGAGTACTGCCTGCTGGGTTTTGGTTCGGCCAATGTCGGAGTACTCCGTTTTAGAGCCGTCATTGCTGTGGCGGAAACGGCACACCTCCATGGCCTGTTGGCCATCCAGATGGGTCAGGCCGGGCTCGTAGTGGATGTGCAGATCCTGAGTGGGGTCATCATAGCCCATGTGGATGGGGATCTCAAAGTCCACACCGCCCACTTCATCCACCAATTGGACAAAAGCCTCCACACTGGTTGTTACATAGTAGTCGATGGGGATCCCCAGCAGATCGGAGACAATATCCCGCAAATTCTCCGGCCCATCGTGATAGGCGGCATTGATTTTTCGATACAACTGGGTCAAGGTGTCTCTGGGGATGGAGAGCAGGCCTGCCTGCTGGTTGACTGTGTCGTACATCCCAACCATGATGGTATCTGCGTTGCCGCTGGTGGCGTCGCTACACGCCAACAGGACCGTGTAGCACCCCTCCTTACGCACAAGACCGCCGGAAGAAGCGGACACCTCCTCAGAGCGCTGGACAGGGACGCTGGGAGCTGCCGCCTGCTCCGGGGGCTTGGACACCCAGCGGTAGGCACAAAACCCCACTACTACAACTGCTGAGAGCGCCACCAGCATCCCATAGAAAAAACGTCCCACCCGCTGCAGGGGAGAGCGTCTGCGTCTTCTTCTTGCCGCCATTGCAACCACCTTTTCTCTATCTGCTTTTTTGACATTCCCCACGGCTAAAGCCGTGGGATTCTCGGTTCCGCGACCGCAGCCTGCACCAGCGAGGTCTTATATGGTCTCCACGAGCGTTCGGTTCCGGTGTGTCCCACCGTACCATAGGTACCGGCTACGCCAGCAGGCGCAGC
>JAAWBF010000181.1 GCA_022792555.1 Oscillospiraceae bacterium | reverse complement strand
GGTGGCTCAGAAGGTAAGCCCCTGGGCGGAAGAAGCCTGGAATAAGGCCGTGGCCAAGGGCCTGTTTGACGGCAACCGGCCAAGTGGGACGATTACCCGTGAGCAGGTGGCCGTAGTACTAGAGCGATTCACCAAGCTACACGGGCTGAAATAACTTTCTCATTGTAAATGAAGGTGCTCCCCTGGAGTGCCGGATATTACCAAAAAGATTGGCTGATACAAATGGGTCCGCTGAAAAGAGGGCCCATTTTCATTTCTGATGCTCATACAACTACTCCTCAATATTTAGGCAAAATGACAAATTTCTACTTTTCTTTATACCCGACATTCATGTCGTGGGATTTCTCCTACATTTCCTGTAAAATTTAATTCGGGGTTACATCCCCTGATTTTTTACAGGAGGAACAAGCCATGAAAAAAAAAGGAACCCAAAAGAAAAGTAGGCGGCACGCATCCTGAAAGCCCTCTCCAGTGCGCACGAATTAAAGCTGGTATTTCCCAGGATGAAGTCGCTAAAGCACTCAACTGTGAGATCCGTACTGTACAGAGGTATGAAGCCGGAGAGCAAAGCCCAACCCAAGAAATGCTCCTCATTATGAAAGACCTGTTCAATTGTGAGATTGCTGACCTGTTTCCCAAAGAAGAGCTGCCCAAAGTGCCTGACAACAAAGTATCTCCAGAAGGTGTGTAAACATGAATGAAAAACTGCCCGGCCTTTTATACAGCCTTGGTCTCTCTGCAAACTATACTGGCTTTTACTGCATTATATCTGCTGTTGAAATTGCCAGTCGTGAACCTCAATCCCTGACTATGGTGACCAAATGGCTCTATCCTCAGATTGCAAAACAGAGGGGAACCAACTGGAAAGCTGTCGAACGCAATATCCGTTCTGCCATTGATATTATTTGGAAACGCAACCCTTTAGGTCTCCAACAATTATCCAGCTGTCAGATGGATTCCAAACCTGCCACTGCTCAATTTATCTCTCTCCTTATGTTCTATCTGCAATTCGATGCGTCTTAATCCAAGGCCGAGCTACTAGGCTTCATAAGAGAACAGGTCATTCCCTATTTTACGTTTACGGACAGAATAGCCCCTTAACATAAATAGCGAGAAATAGCCCTCTTGCAGGTTCGTCCTGTAAGAGGGTTATTTTTGTTTGTATAGAGTTAAAGCAATAGGTCTATCAGATAGTCTGGTTTTAGGCTGAGTTCTTCAGCCAAGATTTCCTCGGCCAGATCGGAGTCTCCGGAAGGGACCGCCTCGCTGAGAAGCTGCTGGCGGCAATCGTCAACCATGCGCTGCGCTTCCTGCTCGGAAATGTCGTCCCGCTCCATCAGGATCTGAACAATGTGCTTTACAGCGGGGTTCGAGTACCGGCCAACCTGGGGCACCAGCTCATAGTCGGCGGCCTGCTTCTCGGTGATGGGGTCCACATACTCGATATAGCCACACGCCTCGCGATTGATCTCCGGGACAAACTGGCGGCGGTCGAAGTTGACGACATCCTCCACGCGCTTGGTGCGGGGGAAAGTGCCGGGGCCGACGGGCCGCATGATAGAATAGTAACGATACATTGCGAATTCCTTTCTCCCCGTATACCCGATAGGTCAGGTGGTTGGATTCAGGCTGCGGGGTTCTCCTTGGCCGCCGCGCTGGGGGTGGGCTGCTCGGCCTTGTTCTCCTCCGGCTTGACGGTCGACTTCTTGGATGGGGCGGGCTTGGTGCCGGCCTTCTTCCCGGCGGCGGACTTCTTAGCCTTGGGTGTGTCGGCCTTGCCGGTCTCGATGTCCTCGATCTCGGCCATACGCTTGACGATGCGGCGGGCCTTGCTCAACTCGGAGCGGAGTTTCTGGACCTCGGCCTTCCTCTCGGTGATGGCGGTCTCCAGGATGCTGGTATCCACCAGCTCCAGACCGGGGAAGGACTGGGACAGCTTTTCGATGGTGTGGAGCTTGCGGAGGTCCGTGCGGATAGCGGAGATAGTGGTCTGGCTGGCGGTGATGGCAGCGGTGTACTCAGTCTTAGTCATAGTAGTTCCCTTTCTCCCCGTCTGGCCGGTAGGTCAGCCTCCGTATTTAGCAGCAGTAGGTTTCCAGCTCCCCGTTGACCATTTCATAGCTCCAGGTGCAGCCAGCGCCCCGGACGTTGAAGCGGACGTAATTCCAATCGGTAGCGTCATAGAGGGGCTGCCGAGTGTAGGCGGCGGCTTTCCGGAGTTGCTGATGCTTGTTGACCTCATAGGTGTGGACGGTGGTGATGATCTCTATCCGATCCATGGCGAAGCCGAACTCCTCAGCGACTAATTGTTTAGCTTCTTCCACGCTCATGATGTGTGGATCCCCACTCCAGACAGTGCAGTTTGCCAAAAGACTCTCATAGCGATCCTGGCTCATCTTGGTTCCACAATCTTCACAGGGCTTCCACTCCAGCTCCCTGTCCAGTTGGGCTTGAAGGTCAGCGATCCGCTTCTCGTACTCCTCGCCGTCCTTCTTGACAGCCTTGTCCAACTCCAGAATTTTGCCGTTCAGCCGGTCAATCTCGGCAGCCCTGGCCTGGTAGATCTTCTTCTCACCGTCGGCTTCGACGAAGACACGGCAGAAAGCGTCCTTGTCACCGTCGAAGCTATAGTAGGCTTCCTCGATCTTCTCATACTCGAATGAGAGGGGCTGGAACCCAGTGCGCTCTACAAACTCGGACATCGTCATAATGAAAAACCTCCTTGATTTTTGCGCCTTACTTTGTTACCATGGAGGCAACCGGGGTAAGGCTCCCGGTTGCCCTTTTGGGGTGGGGTGGCGGTGTTCCTTGCTACGGGGCCGCCACCCTTTTTATGCCTTGACTTTGCTGTCCCGCACGATCTTTGCGGCTTGTTCAGCGGCCTCGGCATCTTTCACGCTCAATTCAATCAGTTTTGCGATGTTCTCAAGATACTGATTGAGCTCCGCGCTACTCATCTCGTCCATGTCCTCCCTCCTTTCGTAAGGGGCTGGCCGCCCCTGCCTTACAAGCATTATTATAAACCAAAAAGTTGAATATGTCAACCCTTTATTTTAACTTTTTAGTGGAAGTTTGAAAAATTTTATTTGACTGTCGAAAAGATTTGGTTTATACTTTGACCTGTGGAGGTGAGGCTATGACAGCACGCCAGATTGTCGAGATGGCTACAGGATATTGCGGGATTTCAAATTCCGAGCTGGCCCGACGCCTTGGTTGGTCTCCGCAGTTGTTGAACAAACGGCTGAATACGGGGAAGTTCACCGTGGAGGAATGGGAGAAGATCGGAGAGGCCCTCGGAGCAACGGCGAGGGTCAGGTTCAAGTTCCCAGACGGAACCGAGATTTGAAGTTGCCAAAACGTTTGGAAGCAGAAAAAGGCCCGGACGTTTTCACGTCCGGGCCAAAGGCCACGCCAGGTTATTGCTCACCCTTACTGGGCAGGGGTGCGCCGGTGCGGGTCTTTACCCACGACTCCTTGTTCGGAGTCCGCACAATCAAATCGGTCAGCTCACAGCCCAGGGCCTCACAGATCAGGTCCAAATGGTCTAGGCTGACCCTGGTGGCAATCTCGTTGTAAAGCTCGCTGATCGTGTTTTTGCGTATCCCTGTCATGCGGGAAAGGTCTGCTTGCGTCAACCGTCGTTCGCCAAGTCGGGTTGACAGTAAAATCCTAACCATAGCTATGCTCCTTTGTGATATAGTATAGCGATATTCATACCGTCTTGCTTGATTTTGGAACAAAATATCGAAAACCGATACACAAATTTGCAGGCCCGCCGGGGCATAAAAAAAGCGCCCCTTTTCGGGCGTCGGCGCTGGGGTGAGGGCTTGGGGTGAATTTGGGGTGAAATCCTGCGAAAAGTAGCCCCAGGCGGCGGAGAGATACAAAGGCGACGAAACAGAAACCCAGTGATTGCAACGGTTTGCGGACGCCGCGAAAAGCTACAACAAGTAAAAGGCTTTATTGGTAAGGATGAGGTCCCCAGTTCAAATCTGGGTAGCAGCTCCAGAGAAATCCCTAGAGTTGTCAGGCTTTGGGGATTTTTCTTTTTCTTGAGACTGGCGTGTATTTTTGAGTTTAGCATCCATTTAGCGTCCAATATGTCAGCGAAAGGAAAAGCACCGCGCACAGCGCCGGCGTCTGTGTTGTGGCTCTGGCCGACGCACTGATCGACAGCTGGTTTTTTTAATCCGCCTTCAAGCACTGACCCGGTGCGGGATTACTTGGAACCGCTGGGCATTGGTCCTGAGTCGTTATTCCAGTTTCTGGTTTGTTTGGCAGGTTTGCTTTACATACTGACCATAAAAGCGCGTTAGCCGCCTGGTCGGTCCCCAGACGGCTAACTATTTTTAGCTGTTAAACTTGGGCCAACCGCAGTAGCAGCGCCCTTTCTAT
>JAAWBF010000055.1 GCA_022792555.1 Oscillospiraceae bacterium | reverse complement strand
ATCCAATCCAGTGGGCTTGATAAAGGACTGCACAATCCGCTGTGTCCCCTTGCTCCACGCAAAAGAGATGGAGATGTTGGCCGCTGTGATAGGTTCAGTCACTTCACTTAAGTCGCCCCGATTTGTAAAGAGATCGCCGCCTCTAAATATTGCGCCATTGTTAGGGTCTTCCAAAAATTCGTCAACTTTATCATCGAAATCATCTTCCGTGGCTTGTAATTTTAACATAATGGCCTTTTTATCATTGTCATTCATATCTTTACTTAGGACTGCGGTAAATTTTTCAGCTCCAGTTGGAGGAGTAGCAGGCGGAGTTAGGAGGGTTACTTCCTTAGTAGTTGGATCTAAATAATAATCTACAGTTAGTACCGGCTCACAAACATCAATAACGTTTCCATTCTCATCTGTTGTTTCGCCTGTTTTTTTAATATATTGTCCCTTCTCGTTTACCATATACCCCTGGTTTGCCTCATTAAAGACAGTAGCCAGCTTGTTAGCCAAGGCGTCCAGGGCTTTCTGGTAGTATGGAATCCCGCGCTTTGTGGCGGCGTTTTCATCCATCCCAACCTCTGCCGCAGAGGCGAACTCTCCCTTTTCGGTCAGCATCTCGCGCTTGGACTGGAACGCGCCGTAGAGGTCGTTGTCATCCAGGTTGACGATCTTATTTTCATATTTTTTCGTTGTCGTACCATCTGGATTCGTAATTGTAATATCTGGTTTCAACTCACCTTGGGAATCTTTGAGAAAATCCAACTGGAACCGATAGTTAGGATCGTCAATGATCTCCACACCATTAATCTCAGTAATTGGCTTGCCATTTGCGTCAAAAATCTCAGTTTCAAGGACTCCATTGTTGTTGAGTTGATCAAGAATATCCTGAGTAGGTATTAGATTTCCATCTTTATCGTAAAATTGTGTTCCATCATCTGTAAACGCATTTACAGGATTTCCGTTTTTATCCAAATACTTAAATCCTTTTATATCATTAGGATCAGCACCTGGAGCAGTAGGATCAAAATTGGGATCGTACTTTGGATTCGGAGTCGGCACCTTTTGCATGGAGAACTGGGTTCCATAGATACCATCAATCAGAGTCGAGCTGTCTGTCTGAACAGCGGGGTCCGGATTGGCGTTGCCCAGTTTAATCACCAGTTTCTCCACATACTGCCCGCCGCCGATGCTCTCCGTGGTATAGGTAACATCGATCTTCATATACTTGGACAGCTCGTCAATGAGCAGGTTCCGCTCATCCCGCTGCTCCAAGGCCTTGTCGCCATGGATGTCGCTCAACCGGATATCCTCATTGAGGTCGCGGATGTTGGAGAGGATTTTATTGATCTCAGTGAGATCCTGTTTAAACTTGGTCTCTGTGTTAGTACGGATCTCCTCCAGCTTGTTGGCGTAGTAGTTTAGAGAGTTGACCAGCTTGGAGGCTTCAGACCGTACCAAAGAGTCATACTGCTCATAACCCGCGCCGGGTTCGGAGTCGTTGCGCAGGGCAGACTCCAGGGCGGACAGCAGCTTTCCCACTACGCCGTCTCCATCATTCTTGCCGACTTCATCCAGGACAGAGGCCAGATCGTCGAGGGACTTGAGCTTGGCCTCCATAGCGCCCACGCTGGCCATTTCGGAGCGGTAGCGGATGTCCAGATAGGGGTCCCGAATCTGGGACACTCCGGTGCACAGCGCGCCGTTGCCTACATTGACATCAAATTTGGTCTGATACCGGTCGTGGGCGCCCACCTTGAGGGACCTCTGGTCCAGTCTCTGGCGGGTGTAACCGATGGTATTGATATTCGCGATATTGTTGCCCGTCACCTGGAGGCCCTTCTGGGAGGCATAGATCCCAAGCCGGGCCGAGGTAAACGCGCCAAACGTACTATTAAAAGCCATCTTGCCACTCCTCTAGCAGTTCTTTCTTATGATTGTTATCTGTACTGTGTGCAGGGACTGGTTTGTCTGCTGGTTAGGCTCTGAAATCGGTCTTGAGGGATGGTGGCGGCTCCAGGCCGGTAGGGATCACCCCGCCGTTTTCCTGGGCCAGGATCTTTTCGATCTCGTGGAGATTGCACTCCAGCGTATTGCGGGCCACCTCGGCGCAGCCGTTGTACTGGGTATAGTGGCGGCGCAGTTCCTCTACAACAGCCTTAGCCTCCAGGCGCAGCTCCTCTGGGCAGCGGCCGGGCAAATCATCCAGCCGGGTCTGAGACAGGCCCAGCTGTTCCAACAGCTTTACCCGTCTCTGTTCACAGCTGCGCAGAGAGAGGGAGAGAACCTGCTCCTCCTTTAGAATATTGGCTAGTGCAGCCAAATCATCTCGCCGGACGGCCTTGGTCTTCTCTTGGGCCTTCTCCGAGAGTTTTTCTAAAATGTTCGACAGCTCCCCCAGCAGGGCCAGATAGGCGCGATAGGTCTCCATCTATTCCTCCACTCTCAAAAACAGCATCCGAGCCGCAATCGTTGCCGGATCGGGTTGGTATTCCCCCGTAGACACCTGCCTTTGCAGGGCCTGGATGTCACCTGTGGTCGTGGTGGTGCGTACCTGCTGTGAGAGCCGGCTGACCATGTCTAAATAAGAGCGGCGTTCCCCGACCGGATTGGACGAGAGTGTGACGGAGTCAAATTTGCGGGGCTGGGCCCCCTGCGCAGATACATCGTGGTCGGTATTAGAAAAGTATGTCTTTTGCGGACGCAATGGGGAGATAGCTCCCGGACCGGAAGAGGCCAACATAGGATCTCACTTCCTTTCAATTAGTGCAGAAGTATTGGTATTCAATTCTTATTATAATTATCGGCATCTTCTGTCTGAAAATAAGCAAGACCCCTGAAAAATGTTTCCGCCCAGGTTGTCTCATAAAGTTCTATCCAGCTGAACTGTGGACAGCATGACGGGCTGATGTCTTCATTGGCCCTACGCAGGCGGTATTTTTGTATGGGCCGGTGTCCTCACCGGCCCACTCCCCTAAAAACGAAAGATTCAGGAATTTATGAAACAGACGTGTCCGCCCAACCCAATGCTTGACAGCATAGCCCTGTTGACCTATAATGGATATAGAAAAAGGGCGCTGCCGTCAAGCGGTTAGCCCTGTAGATGCTCTAGTTTCTCAGAGAAACCGTCACCGGCCAGGGTGGCGGTTTCTGCGTTTGATCACAATCGTCACCGTAAAGGCTCCGATATGTAACGTGATCCGCATGGCGTCACCCCCTTTCGGGGTTATGTGACTAACCGCCTGCCGTCTTGTGCAGCGCCCGGCGCTCTTCAGAGCGCCATAGACACAATATCATAAAACAGCACAAAATACAACAGACGATTTTTATTGTAAAAACAGACAAGTGCGTGCCACAGAAAACACTGCGGCACGCACTTATTTACTCAGAAGCAGAAATTACTCTACCACATAATCCACGGTGACCTTAGCGGCACCCAGGCCGGTGGGATCGTCGGCATCGGTGTCCTTCTTCAGGGTGATGGAGCCGTCGGCGAGCTTGCCGAACAGAGCGTCATAGTCAGCCTGGGAGAAGCTGGTCCATTTGGAGGTGTCCATAGGCAGGCTTACGGCGTTCTCGGCGGCGCCCAGGGTCAGGTTCTGGCCGCCCACGGAGAAGCTGTCGTTATAGTAGGAGTCCAGCATCTGCTCTACGGAGGAGGCCAGGCCCTTCATGGCAGAGGAGATGACGGTAGCGGACTCACTGGACTGGTCCACGTCCACGCCGATGACCTTGCCGTTGTTGGCCTCAGCCGCGGCCATGGCGGAGTTGCCCACCGAGCCGCCGCAGGCAAAGATAACCTCGGTGCCGCTGGAGTACCAGCCGGCGGCCATAGCCTGGGCCTCAGGGGTAGCCTCAAAGCCGCCGGTGTAGAAGTACTTCATCTCCACATCCACGCCCAGCTCCTGGGCTGCGGCATCAGCGCCCTGGACAAAACCATAACCGTAGCGGACCACGGCAGGGACTGCCTGACCGCCCAGGAAGCCCAGCTTGGTGTAGCCGTCCTTCACAGCGGCATAACCGGCCAGATAACCCACCTGCTCCTCGGCAAAGAGGATGCCAACCGTGTTAGAGGCTGTCTTATAGTCGGCGTAGGAGGCGTCATGGGGATTGCCGTCGATGAGGACGAACTTCACATCGGGGTGGGCATCCTGCACGATATAGATGGGCTCCTCAAAGAGGAAACCGGGGGTAACGACCACCTTCGCGCCGTCGTTGATGGCCTGCTCAATGCTGGTGACATAGGCGTTGGTATCGGCGGAGGCTGGCTTATAGTACTTACAGGTCTTACCATTGGTGGAGCAGTAGCTCTTGATGCCCTCCCAGGTACCCTGGTTGAAGGACTTGTCGTTAATATCGCCCTTGTCGGTGATCATGGCGATCTCAAAGGTGCCGTCAGCGGCCAAAATGCTGCCGTCGCCGCCGCTGGGGGCCTGAGATTCGGCGGGGGGTTGAGACTCTGCGGGCGCTTGAGAGGTGGGGGTGTCGTTTCCGCCTGCGGGGGTGGGGCTGGCACCCTGTCCGCCGCCATTGCCGGAGCAGGCGCCCAGCGCCAGTGCGAGGGACAGCGCCAGCACCAGTGCAAGGACTTTGCTAAACTTCTTCATGGTTATCTACCTTCCTTTCATCTTCAAAGGTTCCAAACCGGCCCGGCACCGCGGCTCCAATCACTGCCGTCCGGACCATAGCCCATTATACCCGATTCCTCCCAAAAGAGCAACCGCATTTTCACACATAGCCAAAACGTAAAAATTCGGGGTACAGCGACAGATCGGCCGTACCCCGAAAGGACTGCTTCAGGACGGCTCCGTCTGTAAGGACTGGACCGGGCCTTCCCGATCAATTTTACTGGTATTCAGCGCCCGCATGGCGTTAAGAATCGCCAGGACGGACACACCGACGTCGGCAAAGACCGCCGCCCACATAGAGGCCATCCCCAGGGCGCTGAGAACCAACACCAAAGCCTTGATCCCCAGGGCAAAGGCGATGTTCTGCCGGACGATGGTTAAGGTACGGCGTGCAATCTGTATCGCGGCTGCGATTTTGGAGGGCTTGTCGTCCATCAGCACGATGTCCGCCGCCTCGATGGCGGCATCCGAGCCCAGTCCGCCCATGGCGATGCCCACGTCAGCTCTGGAAAGGACTGGCGCATCGTTAATCCCGTCTCCCACAAAGGCCAGCGCCCCTTCGGTCTGCTCCAGCAGCCGTTCTACTTCCTCTACCTTTCCGGCGGGGAGCAGCTCGGCGTGTACCTCGTCCAGGCCCAGCATCCGGGCCACCGCCTCCCCGGTCCCTCTGGCATCGCCGGTCAGCATTACGGTCTTCTGAACACCAGCAGCCTTAAGGGCGGCAATGGCCGCTTCTGCGTCCTCCTTCACCGCGTCAGATACCACTAGATACCCCTGATAGCACCCCTGAACTGCCACATGGATGACCGTCCCTGCCGATGAACAGGGGGGATAGGAGATCCCCATCTCCTTCATCAGCTTACCATTGCCCACACACATAGGAAGTCCGTCCACCTCGGCCCGGACACCCCGTCCGGCCAGCTCCTCTACCTGGGCCACCCGTCCAGAATCCAGATCTGGGCCGCCAGCCGCCCGGAGTGAATTGGCAATGGGGTGATCCGAGTAGGACTCGGCCAGGGCGGCCAGCTCCAGCAGCCGCTCCTTGGAGCCGTGCTCTGGCGCGATCTCTGTGACCTGGAAGCCCCCCTGAGTCAGGGTGCCTGTCTTATCAAACACGATGGTCTCAGTTTTCGCCAGCACCTCCAGATAACTGCCCCCCTTGACCAAAATACCTTCCTTCGATGCGCCGCCAATCCCGCCGAAAAAGGCCAGCGGAACGGAGATCACCAGGGCGCAAGGACAGGACACCACCAGGAAGTTTAAAGCCCGTGATATTGAATCGGCCCAAGCCCAGCCCAAAACCAGCGGCGGGATCGCCGCCAGTGCCACGGCGGCCAGAACCACGGCAGGGGTGTAGTACTGCGCAAACCGGGTGATAAAATTCTCGGCCTTGGCTTTTTTGCTGCTGGCGTTCTCCACCAGATCCAGGATTTTGGCCACTGTGGAGCTCTCAAAGGGCCGGGTCACCTGGACCCGTAGCAGGCCGGAGAGGTTGACACAGCCGCTGATGATGTCCTCTCCTGGTCCGATCTGCCGGGGGATTGGCTCGCCGGTGAGGGCTGCGGTATCCAGAGAAGAGGTCCCCTCCTGAACCACGCCGTCCAGGGGAACCCGCTCCCCCGCCTTGATCACAATGATATCCCCTACGCAGACCTCCTCCGGGTCCACCTGCTCCAGCCCGCCGTCCCGTTCGATGTTGGCGTAGTCAGGCCGGATATCCATCAGAGAGGCAATGGATTTTCGGGACTTTCCTACTGCGTAGCTCTGGAAGAACTCTCCTACCTGGTAGAAAAGCATCACGAAAACTGCTTCTGGATACTCCCCTACAAAAAAAGCTCCTACCGTAGCCAGCGCCATCAAGAAATTTTCGTCAAAGACTTGGCCATGGGCGATATTGCGTACCGCCCGCCAGAGTACGTCCCAGCCGATAAGTCCATAGGGGATCAAAAAGACCGCCAGCCGCACCCACCCTGTCACAGGCAAAAGAGCGGCTGTAATCAGCCCTGCCAAACTTCCCCCAACGCGCAGCAGAGTCTGTCTTTGCGTTCTTGTCATTATACATTGCCTCCTCTTCTTCCCCGCCCCTGGCGGGGGCGGGGAGCATTTGGTTAACGCTGAATCTGGCAGTCCGGTTCGATCCGCTTACACACCTGGACCACTTCGTCCAAAATCTCCTCAAACCGGCTGTCCTCGGCGTCCAGTGTGAGACGCTGGCTCAAAAAGCTCACAGTAGCCCCGTTGACCCCTGGGATCTTCTGAATGGCAGTCTCCATCTTGGCAGCGCAATTGGCACAGTCCAGATCGACCAGCTTAAATTTCTTTTTCATAGGGATGTTCCTCCTTTTGTTCTTCTCTTCTCTCTTTTGAGGAAGGGCCGGTGTTATTCTGCTACATGTTCCATGCCCTGGTCCAGGATCGTACGGACGTGTGCATCGGCCAGGGAATAAAAGACGGTCTTGCCCTCCCGGCGGTACTTGACCAGCTTGCTCTGCTTTAAGGCTCTGAGCTGGTGGGAAATGGCCGACTGGCTCATCCCCAAAAGCTGGGCGATGTCACACACGCACATTTCGGACTCAAACAGAACATATAGGATTTTAATGCGGGTGGAGTCTCCAAAGATCTTAAACAGCTCGGCCAGATCATACAGGATCTCCTCATCCGGCATGTTCTGATTCACCTGGGCTACAATGTCCTCATGGACGTGGATATAATCGCAGCGTTCCAGATCCAATTCCTCTGCCATATCAGCTTACCTCCTTTCATATGAGCCATTGTTCATATGTTATTATATGCGAGATATTTCTGTTTGTCAAGAGGGGAACTCTCTTTTTTTGCATTGACTTGTTCTGGACTACTGCCAGGGGTGTGTAGGTAATTAAATAGTCTTGCAAGCCAGCCGGAAAAATATTGATCAGAAAGCCTTTGACAGTGCCTGAAAAAGATGTATAATGGTGTTAGAATCATGAGTCTGTTTTTGATAGGCAATCTACCGGTTGACCGGCTTCAGGCAGGCTCTTGTTGTTTGCGCGTGATT
>JAAWBF010000054.1 GCA_022792555.1 Oscillospiraceae bacterium | reverse complement strand
GGTGACAGCCCGGCCCCGGCGGCCGTTGTCAAGGAGGGCGTCCACCGCCTCCTGGAGCATCCGCTTCTCGTTGCGCACGATGATATCAGGGGCACTGAGCTGGAGCAGCCGCTTGAGGCGGTTGTTCCGGTTGATCACCCGGCGGTAGAGGTCATTGAGGTCGGAGGTGGCGAACCGGCCGCCGTCCAGCTGGACCATGGGCCGGATCTCCGGGGGAATCACGGGCAGGACGTCAATGATCATCCACTCCGGCTTGTTCCCAGACAGGTAGAAGGAGTCCACCACCTCCAGGCGCTTGACAATCCGTGCCTTCTTCTGGCCGGAGGCGTCCTTGAGTTCGGCCCGCAGGGAGGCGGACAGCTCTTCCAGGTTGATGTCCTGGAGGAGCTTTTTCACCGCCTCAGCCCCCATGCCCGCTTCGAAGTCGTCCTCGTATTTCTCCCGCATATCCCGGTACTCTTTTTCCGAGAGAATCTGGTTCTTGGACAGGGGGGAGAAGCCGGGATCGGTGACGATATAGGACGCGAAGTAGAGGACCTTTTCCAAGATCCGGGGAGAGATATCCAGCAGCAGGCCCATCCTGGAGGGAATGCCCTTAAAATACCAGATATGGGACACAGGGGCCGCTAGATCGATATGGCCCATGCGCTCCCGGCGGACCTTGGCCCTGGTCACCTCTACGCCGCAGCGGTCACAGATCTTCCCTTTATAGCGGATCTTCTTGTACTTGCCGCAGTGGCACTCCCAGTCCTTGGTAGGACCGAAGATCCGCTCACAGTAGAGGCCGTCCCGTTCCGGCTTCAGGGTCCGGTAGTTGATGGTCTCCGGCTTTTTGACCTCGCCGTAAGACCACTCCCTAATCTGTTCCGGGGAGGCGATGCCGATTTGGATGGCCTCAAATTCCGCATAACTCATATTCTGCGCTCCTCCCTATTCTTCCACATCGTCGTCACTGTTCAGAAAATCGTCCGATTCCTCATCATCCTCTGTGGAACCGTCCTCCACAGCCAGATCATCGTCGTCGCTGCCCTCCTTGAGGGTGTAGCCTGCGGCGGCGAAGTCGGACTCCGCGTCGTTCTGGTAGCCGTAGTACTCGTCCTCATCCTCCCGGATGCGGCCCGGCTGGTAGTCGTCCTCGTCGTCCTTGAGCTCGATCTCATTGCCGCCGGCGTCCAGGACCTTGATGTCCAGACACAGGGCCTGGAGCTCCTTGACCAGCACCTTAAAGGACTCCGGCACGCCGGGCTTGGGGACATTGTGGCCCTTGACAATGGCCTCATAGGTCTTGACACGGCCCCCCACATCGTCCGACTTGACGGTGAGGATCTCCTGAAGGGTGTAGGCCGCGCCGTAGGCCTCCAGGGCCCACACCTCCATCTCGCCAAACCGCTGGCCGCCGAACTGGGCCTTGCCGCCCAGGGGCTGCTGGGTCACCAGGGAGTAGGGTCCGGTGGACCGGGCGTGGATCTTGTCGTCCACCAGGTGGTGGAGCTTTAAGAAGTAGACATAGCCCACAGTGACGCGGTTGTCAAACCGCTCGCCGGTGCGGCCGTCGTAAAGCCAGCTCTTGCCGTCTGGCTCCAGGCCGGCCAGGGTAAGGGTATCGGCGATGTCCTGCTCGTCCGCGCCGTTGAAGATGGGGGTGGCCACCTTCCACCCAAGGGCCTTGGCGGCATAGCCCAGGTGGACCTCCAAGACCTGTCCGATGTTCATACGGGAGGGCACGCCCAGGGGGTTGAGCACGATATCCAGGGGGGTGCCGTCGGGCAGGAAGGGCATATCCTCCTGGGGCAGGATGCGGGAGACCACGCCCTTGTTGCCGTGGCGTCCGGCCATCTTGTCGCCCACCGAGATTTTACGCTTTTGGGCAATATACACCCGGACGACCATATTCACACCGGGGGAGAGCTCGTCGCCCGCCTCTCTGGTAAAGACTTTTACGTCTACAATAATGCCGCTCTCGCCGTGGGGGACTTTTAGTGAAGTATCACGGACCTCTCTGGCCTTCTCACCAAAGATCGCCCGGAGCAGACGCTCCTCGGCGGTGAGGTCGGTCTCGCCCTTGGGCGTCACCTTGCCCACCAAAATATCCCCGGCCCGGACCTCGGCGCCCACCCGGATAATTCCCCGCTCGTCCAGGTCCTTGAGGGCGTCCTCGCCTACGTTGGGGATATCGCGGGTGATCTCCTCCGGCCCCAGCTTTGTATCTCGGGACTCGGTCTCATACTCCTCAATGTGGATGGAGGTAAACACGTCGTCCTTGACCATCCGCTCGTTGAGGAGGATGGCGTCCTCATAGTTATAGCCCTCCCAGGTCATAAAGCCCATGAGGATGTTTTTCCCCAGGGCGATCTCGCCGTTGCAGGTGGAGGAGCCGTCTACAATCACTTCTCCCTGTTCCACCCGCTGGCCCACCCTGACAATGGGCCGCTGATTGATGCAGGTGCCGTGGTTGGAGCGCAGGAACTTGGTCAGCTTGTAGGTCTTCTGTCCCATTCCGTCATAGCGGACGGTGACATACTCGGCGGAGACCTTGGTCACCTCGCCGTTCTCCTCGGCCAGAATGGCCACCTCGGAGTCGATGCAGTTCTTGTGCTCCTGACCGGTAGCCACAATGGGGGCCTGGGTGGTGAGGAGGGGGACTGCCTGACGCTGCATGTTGGCCCCCATCAGGGCACGGTTGGCGTCGTCGTTCTCCAGGAAGGGGATCATGGCGGTGGCGATGGACACCATCATCTTGGGGGACACATCGATATAGTCCACCTGGTCCCGGTCCACCTCGATGACCTCGTTGCGGTGGCGGCAGGTGATACGGGGATTTTTCAAACAGCCGTCTTCATCCACCGGCTCGGTGGCCTGGGCGATGATGAACTCGTCCTCAATATCGGCGGTCATATACTCTACATCTTCGGTAAGGCGGCCTGTGGCCTTATCCACCTTTCGGTAGGGAGCCTCGATAAAGCCGAAGCGGTTGATCCGGGCATAGGAGGCCAGATAGGAGATAAGGCCGATGTTGGGTCCTTCTGGGGTCTCAATGGGACACAGGCGGCCATAGTGGCTGTAGTGGACGTCCCGCACGTCGAAGGAGGCCCGGTCACGGCTCAGGCCGCCGGGGCCCAGAGCGGACAGGCGGCGCTTGTGGGTCAGTTCGGCCAGGGGGTTGGTCTGGTCCATGAACTGGCTTAGGGGGCTGGAGCCGAAAAATTCCTTGATGGCGGCGGTGACAGGGCGAATGTTAATGAGGGACTGGGGGGTGACGATGTCCAGATCCTGAATGGTCATCCGCTCCCGGATCACCCGCTCCATCCGGGAGAAGCCAATGCGGAACTGGTTTTGCAGCAGCTCGCCCACACAGCGCAGGCGGCGGTTGCCCAGATGGTCGATGTCGTCTGGACTCCCCACTCCGTTGGCCAGGCAGTTGAGGTAGTTGATGGAGGCCATGATGTCATCCACAATGATGTGCTTGGGGATGAGGTCGTCCAGCCGGTCCCGGATGGCCTCTTTGAGGTCCTCTCCGGTGTACTCCGCCAACAGCTCCTGGAGAACCGAGAAGCGGACTTTTTCGTTGACGCCGCACTCCGCAGGGTCAAAGTCCACAAACTTGGACAGATCCACCATGTGGTTGGAGAAAATCTTGACCTGGACGCCGTCCACGTCCACCACGGCCTCGTTGACCCCCTTGTCGTCCAGGGCTCTGGCCCGCTCGTTGGTGAGCACCTCCCCAGCGTCTGCGATGATCTCGCCGGTCATGGGGTCCACCACCGGCATGGCCAGGGTCTGACCGGAGAGCCGCTGCCAGATGGTCAGCTTTTTATTAAACTTGTACCGGCCCACCGCAGACAGGTCGTACCGCCGGGGGTCGAAGAACAGTGCGTTGAGCAGGGTCTCTGCCGAGTCCACCGTAGGGGGCTCGCCGGGGCGGAGCTTGCGGTAGATCTCCAGCAGAGCCTCTTCATAGGTCTTGCAGGCATCCTTCTCCAGCGTGGCGATGATCCGGGGGTCCTCCCCGAACAGCTCCTGAATCTCCCCGTCCGTCTTGGGGCCCACCGCCCGGATGAGGCAGGTAATGGGGAGCTTGCGGTTTTTATCGATCCGCACATAGAAGACGTCGCTCAGATCGGTCTCATACTCCAGCCAGGCGCCCCGGTAGGGAATGACCGTGGTGGCATAGGTGACGTTCTCCGCCTTGTCGGCATTGCGGGCGTAGTAGACACCCGGAGAACGGGTGATCTGGGAGACAATCACGCGCTCTGCCCCATTGATGACAAAGGTGCCTGCCTTGGTCATCAGCGGGAAGTCACCCATAAAAATCTCCTGTTCCTTGATCTCCTCGGTCTCCTTGTTGCGCAGGCGCACCCGGACCTTGATGGGGGCGGCGTAAGTGGCATCTCTGGCCTTGCACTCCTCCACATTGTACTTGGGCGCCTCATCCATGGTATAATCGATAAAGCTCAATTCCAGGTTGCCCGCGTAGTCTGTGATGGAGGCCACGTCCTTGAAGACCTCGTGCAGGCCGGTGTCCAAAAACCACTGATAGGAGTGCTTCTGCACCTCCAGGAGGTTGGGCATATCCAGGATTTCCTGATGGCGGGCATAGCTCTTGCGGAGGGTCTTGCCATAGTAGACGTCCTTGACCATCGTGTATGACCATTCCTTTCTCTCCAATGTCGCCAGGTACAACGGCGAACACCCGGACGCGTTGCAGCAATGTGCAGGCTGTCTCTTGCGCGAGACGCGGGCGCATGTTACACTACCGTCAGTATGGCTGGGATTGTATCTTCGCCGCCCTTGGGCATAATAGCGTTTAAGTATACCATGCAAACAGTCCAAAGTCAAGTAAAGAAACGTCAAAAATGGCAATCATAAATAAGTATCGTCTCATTCCTCCCCCTTACGGGGGGAGGAATTATTTTTGAGGAGTGAGGTTCCTTGAAGCTGAAATGGGAGGCCGGGCTGTATCCCGGATATATTGCACTGCCCTGTGCCGCAGGGGGCCTGCTGTTTTTGGGGGCAGCAGCCCTGCGGATTTTGGGACTGGCCCAGGGGACGGCGGGGGCGCGCGTGACCGTATTGCTACTCACCTTAACCCTAGCGGCCCTGGCCCTAGTGCTCCTGTCCGGGATAAATTGGGGCAGGCGGCAGCTTGTCCTGCTGCTGCCCATCGGTCTGGCCTTCTTCCTGCGGGCCCTCTGCCTGGACCACAGCACCCTGGATTACCAGGACTTTTTAGCCCAGTGGGCCGCCTTTTTCCGGGAAAACGGCGGCTTTGCCGCTATCAAGTTCCCGGTGGGCAACTACAACGCCCCCTATCTCTACTTTATGGCGGCCATCTCCTATCTCCCCGTCCCGGATCTCTACCTGATCAAGCTCTTCTCTATCCTCTTTGATGTCCTCCTGGCCTGGGGCGGACAGCGGCTGGCCGCTGTCTTGGCCGGCCGGGAGAGTTCAGCCTGCCGGTATACGCCGGTCCTGCTCCTCCTCCTGCCCACGGTGGTCTTAAACGGGTCGTACTGGGGCCAGTGCGACGCGCTCTATGGCGCTCTGGTGGTCCATGCCCTGGCCTGTGTGCTGGGCAAACAGCCCAGAGCCTCGGTAGTTCTCCTGGCGGTGGCCTTCTCCTTTAAATTGCAGACCATCTTTATTATCCCCCTGTGGTGTGCCCTGTGGTTTTCCGGGCGGGTGAAGTTCGCCCATCTGTGGCTCTTCCCCCTCACCTATGTAGGGACTATCCTCCCCGCCCTGCTTCTGGGCAAACCACTGTCTGATACACTGGGGATCTATTTGGGACAGATGGAGGTTAACAATGAGCTCACCTTTAACGCCCCCTCGCTCTACCAGTTCCGCCCCTACGGCGCCCAGATCGATGAGTCTCTGGCCGCCCGAATTGGGATCTGCGCCGCCTTTGTCCTAGTGCTGGTTCTGCTGGCCTTCCTGTTCGTCCGGCGGACCAGGCTCTCCAACGAGACCCTGCTGGCCGCCGCTGTCGTTCTGACCATTGGCGTCCCGTTCCTGCTGCCCTATATGCACGACCGGTATTTCTTCCTGGCCGATGTCCTCACCCTCATATGGGCCTGTACCGCTTGGCGCCGCTTTCCCCAGGCAGTGCTGATTCAATTTGCCTCCTTGAGCGCCTACGCCACCTATCTGCGTCTCCAGTTCACCTGTCCTATCCGTCTGGGCCCCTATACCTTCCCCATGGGGCTGGAGGCTCTGGCGGTCCTCCTTGCCCTGGGGCTTTCCATCGCCGCCCTGCTGGCCCTCCCGTCCCCCGCAGGAGGGGGAACACAAAAGAGAATTGGGCCTAAGAGCCTGTTTAATATCTTGAAGAATGCTAGTTGGCGAGAGATTTTCTAGCCAGACAAGGCAAATTTTCGCAGGAATACTTTGTGTATTGCAAGAAAATTTAACGCAGTATGGCAGGAAAAGATCCGCCGAATGGCGTTTTGAGAGATTTTAAACAGGCTCTAATAGAAAACATCATACTTGACGGCAAATTGACAGCGGCTGGC
>JAAWBF010000053.1 GCA_022792555.1 Oscillospiraceae bacterium | reverse complement strand
TATCCCAACATAACTCAGGAAGAGCAGATACAGAGGACTTTTGGCTGCTGCCGGTTTGTGTTCAACTACTTCTTGGCTGAGCGAATGGGTCAGTACAAGCAAACCGGTTATGCTCCGACACGTTTTCAGCAGGACAAAGCCTTGACTGTGCTGAAAAAGGAACTGGAGTGGTTGCGGGAAGTAGATGCCACTGCGCTACAAGCGGCTTTGCAAGTATTGGACACCGCATACCAAAACTTTTTCCGGTGGGTGAAGCAGGGTCAGCGGCCTGGCACAAAGGATTTGTCCGTGCGAGAGTGGGTTTGCCCTGTCTGCGGCACTGTCCATGACCGGGATGTGAATGCCGCAAAGAACATCTAACGCATATGCCATGTATTATGACAAATATAAGTATGAGTCTACAAGCTTTTTTATTGGAGAAGATAGTATCGCTCCATTGGCAGTACTACTTATCAATATGTTTTGAGATAGCAGGCCAATGCCCTACTGAATAAAAAAGCGCGTCAGCAATAAAAGGCTATGGAGATTTGCCATTTATGCAAATCTCCATAGCTTTTTATACTATCTTTTTCATTTGTGACAGACTACATTTCCATCGTCTATAGGGTGGAAAATTAAAACAATAAGGACGGGGAAAGTATGTCATCCAATCAGACTGGCGGCAGCGGCTGGGCCGTCTGATAGAGCGCACGGACGCCCAGGTAGGTCATATAGCAGTCCAGCTTGCTGGTGGTCTCAAAGGGCGCGTGCATGGACAGGACGGGAACGCCGGCGTCCAGGGTGTCAATATCCCGCTCTGCCATATAGGCGGCTACCGTACCCCCTCCGCCCTGATCGACCTTGCCCAGCTCGGTCATCTGCCAGATAACCCCGGCCTGATCCAGCACCCGGCGGACATAGCCCACCAGCTCGGCGGAGGCGTCAGAGGCTCCGGCCTTGCCGCGGGCGCCGGTATACTTGCACAGACTGACCCCGTAGTTCATCCGGGCGCAGTTGCGTTTCTCGTAGACCTCGGCAAAGTTGGGGTCATAGGCGGCGGCAACATCGCAGGAGAGACAGATAGAGCGCTCATAGCAGGCCTTCAGCGCCACCCGCTGGGTGTCACACAGGTCGCTCATGAAGGTATCAAAGGCGGCGGACTTCATCCCCGACACCCCTTCCGAGCCGATCTCCTCTTTGTCGGCCAGCATACATACGGCGGTGCGCTCCGGTCCCTCCAGCGAGAGGAGTGCGGCCAGGCAGGCATAGGCGCAGGCCCGGTCATCCTGACCATAGGCGCCGATCATGGACCGGTCCAGCCCCACGTCGCAGGCCGGGTAGGAGGGAACTGCGGTGAGCTCTGCAGAGAGGAAGTCCTCTTCTACAATACCGTACTTCTCATGGAGCAGCTCCAAAACTGCCAGCTTGACCCGGTCGCTCCCCTCGTCGTCCGGGAAGGGACGGCTGCCGGTTAAAAGATTCAGATTCTCGCCGGGGATGGCCTCGGACAGGGACTTTTTGTTCTGGTCCGTCGCCAGATGGGGGAGCAGGTCGTCTATGGTAAAAACCGGATCGTCTGGTCCGCCGCCAATGGATATCTGGACCGTGGATCCGTCCTTCCGGACTACGATTCCCTGGAGCGCCAGAGGAGTAGCCACCCACTGGTACTTGCGGATCCCGCCGTAATAGTGGGTTTTCAAAAAGGCCAGTTCGGCGTCCTCATAGAGCGGGCTGGGCTTGAGGTCCAGCCTAGGCGCGTCAATGTGGGCCGCGCCGATGACCGCTCCGGTACTCAGCGGGGCGGTCCCCACCACGGCCAGTACCACCGATTTCCCTCGGTTGACCCGATAGAGCTTGTCTCCCGGCGCCACCGTCATGCCGCGGGTAAAGGGCCGGAAGCCTCTGGCCTCGGCCAGACGGACCGCCTCGGCCACACAGCCCCGCTCCGTCTTTCCGGCGTCCAAAAACATTTTATAATCCTCGCAATAGGCCTGCATCTCCGTCTCCTCCCGGGCAGAGAGTCGGTCATAGCCATGCTTGGGGCGGTAGAGCAGGGCCTCCCGCCGCTGCTCACCGTGGGTCTTTTGCTTTTTTTCCTCCATAGGGTTGATGGATGCTCCTTTCTCCGTGTTGAAACTCTATTTTCACCGCCCAATAGCAAGTTTCAAATCTGTTGACACTATTCCCCCCTCCCTACCGGGGAGGGGGAACAATTCGCCATTATTTTCGCGCCTTGCTATTAACGCGAGGAAAACATATTATACCGTGCGATAGAAAATATCGTCAAGCCGGATGGTGAAGTCATCATACAGACTGCACTGGAACCCGGTGACGACCGCGCCGCTCTATCCACGCTATCCACAGCGCCAGCGGCAATGTTCAATTATTATGTTAAAAGCTGGGCAAACAGCGCCGCCGCCCGTTGCTGAAACGCCTCTATGGGCTCTGTCCCGTTGTTTTCCAGCACATAGCCGCAGTGAGTCCGGTAGAAGCTGTCCGGCTGCTGGGCCTCCACCCGCCTGCGGGCGTAGTCCTCTGAGATCCCCTCTCTGGCCATGATCCGGCAGATGCGGACCTCCTTGGGGGCCAGAATGGCGACAGTGGCGTCACAGGCCAGACCGCTCTCGATCAGGCCAATGGCGTCGATGGCCACCCCCCGCCGTCCGGCCTGGGCGGCGGCTTGAGTCTGCTCCCGGATGGCGCCAGAGATAAAGCGGCGGGTGATCAGGTTGAGATCGGCCAGGGCCGCCGGATCTCCGAAGACCACCTGTCCCAGCGCCTTACGGTCGATCTGGCCGCCGGCCAAAATGCCCCGGCCAAACCGGGCGATCAGTGCCTCTTGGAGGGGGATACTGCGGACGAGCAGGTCATGATAGACCGCATCGGCATCGATGATATGCACCCCCATGGCCGCAAGGGTCTGAAGGGCCGTGGTCTTTCCCGCCCCGGTAGGGCCGGTAATTCCGATGGTTTTCATGTTTCCCCCTCCAACGTCAGAATATGAAACCCAGCCGCCTTGTTCAGGCGGTTGGAGACCGCCAGGCCTAGCCCGTCCGCAGCGGGACACATGGCCCAGATTCTGGACACAGGCTGATGGTCAAAGGTGCGTAACGTGTCAAAAATCCGCCGGGCCTGTTCCGCAGGGTCGGAGGCCGGGCCGAGAGACACGGCTGGACAACCCTGGAAGAGGCCGATAAACTCCGCGAAGCAGAGCACGCCGTCCCCCTCCTCCAGGTGGTTCTGGATATAGCGGGCGGCATCGGCGGGCGGAGCCTGGACCACCGTCACCGGAGCCCTGGGCGCATAATGGCGGTATTTCATGCCTGGGGCGCGGGGGCGCTCTCCCGCCTCCATCTGGCGGAGGACCGCAGGGTCCACCGCCACCTCGCCCAGCACGGCCTGCAAAGCTTCCAATGTCACCCCTCCTGGGCGGAGAAGCCGGGGCGGGGCGGCAGTCAGGTCAAGAATGGTGGACTCCACCCCCACGGTACAGGGGCCGCCGTCTACAATCCCCTCAATCCGCCCACCCAGATCCTCCAGCACATGGGCTGCGGTAGTGGGGCTAGGCCGGCCGGAGGTGTTGGCCGAGGGGGCGGCCACCGGTACCCCAGCCGCCCTGATAATAGAACGGGTGACAGGGTGATCGGGACAGCGCATTCCCACGGTGTCCAGCCCTGCCGTTACCACGTCAGGCACCAGGGCGTTCCGGCGTAAAATCAGGGTCAGCGGCCCCGGCCAAAAGATCTTTGCCAACTGATAGGCCGTCTGGGGGATCGCCACACAGTACCGCGTCAGCCAATCTGCCGTGGGGATGTGCAGAATTAAGGGATTGTCCTGGGGACGGCCCTTGGCGGTAAAAATCCGGGCCACTGCTGACGGATTTAACCCGTCGGCTCCCAGGCCGTAGACTGTCTCGGTGGGGATGGCCAGCAGGCCGCCGGTTCGGAGGATCTGTGCGGCCTGCGCGATGTCCTGGGGAGAGAGCAGGCTGGTCTCCTGTTGTCCCCGGTTCACGATTCCTCGCTCCGTTTCAGCCGCTCGGCCTGGTCTGCCGTGATAAGACCGTCGATGATCTCGTCCAAATCCCCATTCATGACAGCCTCCAATTTATAGAGGGTCAGGCCGATCCGGTGGTCGGTCAGGCGGCCCTGGGGGAAGTTATAGGTCCGGATGCGCTCGTTGCGCATCCCACTGCCCACCTGGCTGCGGCGCTCGGCGGTGACGGCCTCCTCCTGTTCCTGGACCTTCTCCTCGTAGAGCCGGGCGCGTAAAATCTGCATGGCTTTGTCCCGGTTCTGGAACTGGCTGCGCTCCTGCTGGCACTCCACCACCGTCCCGGTGGGCTTGTGGATGAGACGCACGGCGGAGGAGGTCTTATTGACGTGCTGGCCCCCGGCCCCAGAGGAGCGGAAGACCTGCATCTCGATGTCGGCGGGGTTGAGGGCGAAGTCCACCTCGTCCACCTCGGGGAGGACGGCCACGGTGACGGTGGAGGTGTGGATCCGCCCGCCGGACTCGGTCTCCGGCACCCGCTGGACCCGGTGGACCCCGCTCTCAAATTTCAGCCGGGAGTAGGCCCCCTCGCCGTCCACCGTAAAGACGATCTCCTTTAATCCCCCCAGCTCGGTCTCGTTGGCGCTCTCCACCTCCACCCCCCAGCGGCGGGACTCGGCATACATGCTGTACATCCGGTACAGGGAGTGGGCGAACAATGCGGCCTCCTCCCCCCCGACGCCCGCCCGGATCTCCACAATGACATTCTTTCCGTCGTTGGGATCGGTGGGGAGGAGGAGGATTTTCATGGTCTGCTCCAGCTCCTCAAGGTCGGCCTTGGCCTGCTGGAACTCCTCCTGGGCCAGCTCCTTCATATCCGGGTCGCTCATCAGGCTCTGGGCCTCTTCCAGATCTCTCTGACGGCGCCGGTAGTTCCGGTAGGCCTCCACGATGGGAGACAGCTCCTTCTGCTCCTTGTTGAGCTTGGTCACAAGGGCGGGGTCGTTGTAGGTCTCTGGGGCGTTGAGGCGGGCCTCCAGATCCTGATAGTGTAATTCAATGCTCTTCAGCTTGTCTAACATCTTGTTCACCTGTCTAATAGAAAGGATTTTACCAGGGCTAACGTCTCCCGAAAAAACATATGAACGGCGGCGCCGGAATGGCTGGCGGGGGCAGCCAGGGTGGAGGCCTCAAAGCCGCAGCGCTGGGCCAGCATCCGCACACGGGTTAGGTGGAACCCATTGGACACCAGCAAGACCCCTTCTCTGGGGTCGATCCCCTGGGCAGAGAGGACCTCCGCTGTCTCATTGAGGTTGTCCCAAGTGCTGTGGGAATTGTCCTCCAGGGCAATCCGATCCGCCGCAATCCCCGCCTGGGTCAGATAGGCCGCCATACAGGCCGCTTCGGACACCGGCTCGTCCTTCCCCTGCCCGCCGGAGACCACAACAGGCAGATCCGGGTGGGTGTTTAAATAGTCCAGGGCGGTGTCCAGCCGATCCTGGAGCAGGACGGAGGGCGCCCCATTCTCCTCCACCTTACAGCCCAGAATGACCACCGCCTGGGGTTGGCCCGCCGTCTGGGACCGAGTTCCCAGCGCCACCGCAGCGACCAAGCTCCCGAAGCACAGCAGGCCAAAGACCAGCAGACCGCCTAAAATCCAAAGCCAGGTCTTTTTTCGCCGTCCTCCGTACCGATGGTACAAGGTCCCCTTGCGTCTCTGCTTTGCACGATAGTTCATCCTCCGGCCTCCTCCAGCGCCTGGGCCAGACTTTCCCAGCTGGCGTACAGCCCCTGCAGCTCAACCTCCAAGGTCTCCCGCTGGGCGCAGAGCTCTTGGAGCCTGACATAATCAGAGGATGCCGCCTCCATCTCTCCAGCCAGCTGCTCCATCCGCTCCTCTGCCTTGGCTACCGCCCGCTCGGCGGCGTTGACCTGTTTCTCCAGCTCCTTGGTGCCGCCGGGGCGCTTCTTTTTGGGTTCTTTTGGCTTCTCCTGGACGGGGGCGGACTTAACGGCCTGGGCCCTAGCGCGGGCGGCTTGAAATTCCCCATAGGTACCGTCAAAGTCGGTGATCTGCCCCTCCTCCAGCATCCAGATCCGGGTGGCAAAGCGGTTGATAAAATACCGATCGTGGGAGACAAAGAGCAGGTTCCCCTCGTACTCCTCCACTGCCGCCTCGATCCACTCCCGGCTGGCCACGTCCAGGTGGTTGGTGGGCTCGTCCAAGATAAGCAGATTGATTTTTTCGTCCATCAACATACACAGCCGTAGCCGGCTCTGCTCCCCGCCGGACAGGGCAGAGACCGGCTTAAACACGTCCTCCCCCCGGAAGTTGAAGGCGGCCAGCCGGTTCCGGGCGGTCTGGGGGGTGCAGTCCTGGTCGTAAATCATGGTATCCACCAGATTACGCTCCGGGTGGCTGAAGTGGATGATCTGGGGCAGGTAGCCGATTTTCACCGTGGGCCCCATGCGCAGTTTGCCGCTGTCCGGCTCCTCCTCCCCCAGGAGAATTTTTAATAGGGTGGATTTCCCAGTGCCGTTGTCCCCCAAAAGGGCGATCCGTTCTCCCCCTACCACCTCTAAATTCACATGGTCGAAGAGGGTGCGTCCATCGAAGGACTTTTTGATCGCCTTGATGGTGAGTACCTCGTCTCCCCGGAATTCCCGCTCTCCAAAACGGACCTCTAATCTCCGGTCCTTTTGGGGCTTGTCGGTGGTGCGCAGCCGTTCAATTCGCTTTTCCATGGAGAAGGCCCGCTTGTGGAGCTTGTCGTTCCCCATAAAGGCCCACAGGTGGAGCTTGTCCGCAGCCTCCTGGAGCTGGTTGATCTTGGCCTGCTCCTTCTCGTACTGCTTTAACGCCTCCTGATACCGGCGCTCCTTCTCCACCACATAGAAGCTGTAGTTCCCCTCGTAAAAGGACGCCTTGCCCCCGGCGATCTCAATGCACCGGCGGACCACCCGGTCTAAAAACCAGCGGTCGTGAGAGATGGCCAGCACCGTCCCCTTGTAGCGCTGCAAATACTCCTCCAGCCACTCGGTCGCCCGCAGGTCCAGGTGGTTGGTGGGCTCGTCCAGCAATAAAATATCGGTGTCCTCCAGAATCAGGCGGGCTAAATTGACCCTCGTCTTCTCTCCGCCTGACAGGGAGGAGAAGTGCTGGCTGCGCATTTCCGGGGGAATGGTCAGGCCGTTGCACACCTTATTTAAGGCCGTTGCAGTGTCATAGCCGCCCCCCGCCTCAAAGGCGGTGGACAGCGTGTCATAGCGGCGGAGAAGCTCCGGAGTGCTGTCCGTCTCCATCTGCCGGGTCACGGTCTCCAGCTCGGCCTCCATGGCGTGGAGCCGGTCAAAGGCGGTCTCCAGCACATCCTCCACCGTATAATCCGGCGGGTAGACTGGGATCTGGGAGATAAGCCCCATCCGCTTCCGAGGGGCGATGCTCACCTCCCCCTCGTCATAGTCCAGCGCACCGGTGAGGATACGGAACAGCGTTGTCTTTCCCGCGCCGTTTTTCCCCAGCAGGCCCACCCGTTCCCCCTGATCGATCTGGAAGGTGAGCCCATCTAATATTTTGGTTCCAACCTCAAATTCCTTACTCAGGTTGGAGATTGAAATGTCTATCATGTGTGTCCTCTTTTACTTCTGTTGCGTTTTGGGCAGGCGGTTGCCGTTGCCGCCCTTCTGGGCTATAATCATAGCATCCAAATTAAACTGGGAGGGATTGCGGCATGGAACCCATCCGCTGGGAAAATAATACCCTATACTTACTGGATCAAACCAAGCTCCCCCTGGAAACTGCGTGGATTTCCTATTCAAACTACCGGGCAGTGGCCCAGGCCATTGAGACCATGGTGGTGCGGGGCGCGCCTGCCATTGGGGTGGCCGCCGGATATGCCTACTGCCTGGCCGCCCAGGCGTATCAGGAGGCTCCATCCTTTGCGGCAAAAATGAAGGCGGCCAAAGAGCGTCTGGCCGCCAGCCGCCCTACGGCGGTGAATCTCTTCTGGGCGCTGGACCGGATGGAGGCCTGTCTGACCGCCTGCGGGAATATGCCAACGGCACTATCCGCCCTAATCGCCGAGGCGCAAGCCATTCATCGGGAGGATGTGGCCCAAAACAAAGCTATGGGCCAGCTTGGGGCCGAAATCGTCCCGCCCCAGGCGCGGATCCTCACCCACTGCAACGCGGGCGCCTTGGCCACCGGGGGCTATGGGACCGCCCTGGGGGTGATCCGGGCCGCCTTTGCACAGGGCAAGGTAGCTCAGGTCTACGCCGATGAGACCCGGCCCCTGCTCCAGGGCGCCCGACTCACTGCCTATGAGCTGATGGAGGACCACATCCCCGTCACTTTAATTACAGACAGTATGGCTGGGGCCCTCATGGCCCAGCACAAAGTCGATCTGGTGCTTGTGGGCTGTGACCGGATGGCAGCCAACGGGGACTTCGCCAACAAGATCGGCACCTATTCTTTGGCGGTCAACGCCCACTACCATGGGATCCCCTTCTACACCGCCCTGCCCAGCTCCACCATCGATCTCTCTCTGCCCAACGGGAGTTGTATTCCCATTGAGGAGCGGGACGGCGGCGAGGTGCGTACCCTCTGCGGGATTCAGACCGCCCCCGCCGGAGTGGAGGCCTGGAACCCCGCCTTTGATGTCACGCCCTACAAGCTCCTTACCGGGATCATCACCGAGAAGGCCGTCTTATACCCGCCCTTCCAGCCGGAGCTGCGCCGCCTCTTCGGGTCTATGGCCGGGTGAGCAGGGGAAGGACAAGCCCCCCTCCCCTGCGGCGGATACGGGTTCAGCTCGCCGGGATCTCCTTGGTCTTGCTCTTCAGGTATTCCACTAAGTCCTCAAAGGCCATCCCTCTGGAGGCCTTGACCAAAATGGTCGCGTGGGGCTTGACCACCTGGTCCAAAATGGGCTTGGCCTCCTCTTTGGTGGCGCAGTAATAGCATTCAGGTACCGGTGCGCTCTGGGCGGCGTCATAGATATGTTTGGCCAGATCACCCACCGCGACCAGGCAGTCTATCCCCGCCTGGCCCAAAAACTTGCCTACACCGGCATGGAGTCCCGCGGCCAGAGGGCCCAGTTCGAACATATCGCCCAGGACGGCCACCTTATAATCCCCCTTGGTGTTGGCCAGCACCTCCACCGCTGCCCGCATAGACTGGGGGTTGGCGTTGTAGGTGTCGTTGAGAATGGTAATGTCCTCCTGGCGGTGCAGGATGTTCATGCGCATTTTGGTGGGGGCAAAGTGGAGGATTCCGTCTGTGATCTCCTGCTGTGTCAGGCCGAAGTGCTCCCCCACCGCGGCGGCCATGAGGGTGGGATAGATCATATGCTCTCCTAGGGCGGGGATCTGGACGGGATAGCTCCCCTTTGGAGTCGTGACCTGACAGGTCATGCGGCTCCGGCCGTCGCTCTCCACCTGGTCAGCCCGATAGCTGTTATTTTCGTTCCGCCCACACCACATAACGGTATGGGGGAGCGACAGGGTGCGCAGGAGGGGATCATCCCCGTTGAGCACCACAAAGGCATCCGGTTTGGCGTGGTGAAAGATCTCGCTTTTGGCCTGCAAGATCTTCTCCCGGCTGCCGAAAAATTCAATGTGAGAATCCCCTACATTGGTGATAAGGGCCACATCCGGTTCCACCAGATTGGACAGGTAATCGATCTCCCCGGCGTGATTCATCCCCAGCTCCAGCACAGCGAGCTGATGAGACTGGTTGAGCCGCAGCAGGGTCATGGGGACTCCTACGTCGTTGTTTAGGTTGCCCTCCGTCTTGAGGACCTGATAGCGCTCCCCCAGGACAGCGGCTACCATATCCTTTGTGGTGGTCTTCCCCACCGAGCCGGTGAGAGCCACAATGGGGATGGGGAATTTGCGCTTGTAATACTTGGCCAGATCCCGCAGCGCCCGCTGGGTGGATTCCACCTTGATATAGTATTTGCCCGGCAGATAGCTCTCCCGCTCCCGCTGGGTAAAGCACCCGCCGGCGCCCCCCTCCAGGGCGGCGTTGATATAGGCGTGGCCGTCAAAGCGATCTCCCACCAGGGGGACGAAGAGTGCGTTTTCGTGGATGGTACGGCTGTCCGTCTCCACACGGGGGACCACCTGATCCAGCTGGTCAAAGTCCCCCAGCATCCGGCCATGTACGGCCTCTAGAATCTCCCCTAAGCTCATCGGTTCCATTCCTAAACTAAACCTCCTTGGGCCGCCCCAAGGCGCCCCCCAATTGCGTTCTCTCTATGTGCTCAACGGCCCTCGTGTCTGGCCTCCAGAGAGGCGTCGATGATTTTGCTGCACAGGGTACCGTAGTCAATTCCAACGGCCGCCGCCTCCTGGGGCAGCAAGCTCAAGGGGGTCATGCCTGGCAGGGTGTTGACCTCCAGGAACCAGACCTGATCGTCCTCGTCCAGGATGAAATCACTGCGGGAGTAAGCCGCCAGTCCTAGATGTTTATGCATCCGCAGCGCAGCAGAGCGCATCAGGGCCTCGGCCTCTCCGCTGATATGGGCCGGGCAGACCTCCAGCGTGGCCCCCGCCTGGTATTTGTTCCGGTAGTCGTAGAACCCCTCCTTGGGAATGATCTCAATGGGGGGCAGGCTCTGCTCCTCCAAAACACCGCAGGCGAACTCCCGGCCCTTGATGTACTGCTCCAGCAAAATCCGGCTGCTGTACCGGCCGCTGTCGGTCAGCGCGTGGCGCAGCTCCTCCCGTGTATGGCACAGATAGACCCCCACCGATGACCCGCCGTTGGGGACCTTGACCACGCAGGGCAGAGCGGCATGCTGAGCGGTGTCCTCCACTGTCTGGGCGGTGAGTGTAATGGCGCGCCAGTCCGGGGTACGCACACCAATCTGCCGGGCAAGCTGCTTGGTGTAGTGCTTATCCATGGCAATGGCACTGCCCAGATAGCCCGATCCGGTGTAGGGAATCCCCTGCAAATCCAGGGCGGCCTGGACCCGGCCATCCTCTCCGCTTGCCCCGTGGAGGCCCATAAAGACCACGTCGGCCATCTGGCAGGCGGCCAATACCCCCTCACCGAACAGGCCGGGGCCCTTATACCGCCGGGCGGCTTTAACCGCCTCTAAATCGGGGGCTTCCTCCTTGATCCCCTTCTCCGGCAGGGGGGGCGGCTGGCGGAACAGCTCTGCGAGCGGGGCCTGATAGTCCTCAAGGCCCAAAAAGGCGTCCACCAGGGCTACCCGATGCCCAAGCCCTGCCAGCGCCTCACAGACCATGGCCCCCGACGAAAAGGATACATTCCGCTCCGGGCTCAACCCACCGGCCAACACAACGATATCCATTGCTACGCTCCATTCTGCCGCATCGCGGCGCGGATTTGAACCATTCTATGTCTACCCGCCCCCCGCGTGACACGCCTGAATGGACGGTTTTTGCGGCATCTACATGGGTTTCCCGCCCTCCGAAGGGGGGAACCGTCCAGGATTGCCGCATCGCGGCCATTATACCACACCTTTCCTGGATACTCAACTGATTTTATGCGCAATGATCCAAACCCTGAACCGGCAAAAACAGGCTCTCCCGGTCCAGACTGCGGACCGGGAGAGCAGAGACTTTCATCCATTACTTTTTTCCTCTCCAGAGGGGAGGGAAAACCGATGTCAACAAGTGTAAAGGGCGCACTGCTCCATGTACTTAACTCTTCTCATAAAAAAATAGCCGCCATAGGGTTGGACGGTATTTTTTCAATGTACACACGTCGGTGAAAACAAAAGATTATTGCACACCCGTCTCATAAATTGCTATCAGGCAGTACGGTGGGCCGACGGAGACATCGGCCCCTACGGCTCAGATTGCGTTTGCGGCAATGGACCAACTGACGGACGACCAAAGGTCGTCCCTACGGTCTTTATTCCTCATTATGCGTAGGGGCGGCTATCCCCAGCGGCCCATTTCCTTAAACCTTGCCGGGCTATCTGAGGGAAACACCTGCAAAACAGTTCTGAATAACGGAATAAATAGAAGATTTGGGAATTTATAAGACGGGCGAGAAGGTTGTTGTTGATGAAAGGACAAAAACTGCTATAATAGCTATCATTACCAAATGCGCCGTAAAGCCCCTGCCTTTAGGCATGGGGATATAAGGCGCTTCCCTTTTTAAAAATTTTGCGGTAAAATATTCTTGGTGATTTGATGGAGTATTCCTACAAATTTCGGATGTATCCGAATCAGACGCAGGAAAACTTGATACAAAGGACTTTCGGCTGCTGCCGGTTTGTGTTCAACTATTTCCTTGCTGAGCGGATAGGTCAGTACAAGCAAACCGGTCATGCTCCGACACGTTTTCAGCAGGACAAAGCCTTGACTGTGCTGAAAAAGGAATTAGAATGGCTGCGGGAAGTGGACGCCACTGCGCTGCAAGCGGCTTTGCAAGCACTGGACACCGCATACCAAAACTTTTTCCGGCGGGTGAAGCAGGGTCAGCGGCCTGGCTATCCCAGGTTTAAGAGCAAGCATGACCACCGGAGAAGCTACAAGAGCAAGCGCGTGGGCACGAATATCAAAGTATTGGACAAGGCGGTGCAGCTCCCAAAACCCGGCCTTGTGAAGTGCCGCATCAGCAAAGAAGTCAAGGGCCGTATCCTGTCGGCAACAGTCAGCCAGAATCCCAGCGGGAAATACTTTGTCTCCCTGTGCTGTACTGATGTGGAGATGGAGACGCTTCCCACTACTGGAGCAATGATTGGCATCGACATGGGCCTGAAAGCATTTGCCATCACCTCCC
>JAAWBF010000005.1 GCA_022792555.1 Oscillospiraceae bacterium | reverse complement strand
GCTGCCTGTGGTTCAGCTAGATGGAGGGCGAGCCCTCGTTAGTATACTCAGATTTTTTTCGCCAGAAGGGGAGGCCCGGCGGGTTGTTCAGATATGTTCCTGGGCTATCTCATTTGCTCTGGTATTGGGGGGTGGTATTTTGGTGCTCCGACGGCAGGCCAATCTTACGCTGCTGCTGACTACCTTATGGCTCTTTACCGCTCCAATCGCAGAGTGGGAGAAAAAACGGATATTTCCCCAAATCCATTCTTGCAATTGAGAGATTGATATGGTACACTGTTACAGTCTGAATAAAGGGTGCTCCTCTGCGGTTACCAGCCTAGAAAGGTGGCAGGAGAAAACAGCCGGTATGAACACCTATAAACGAGGAGGAACAAAAGACAATGGATTTGATGCAGGCATTTAATGAAAAACACTTAAAAGCGGAGCCCCCTGTGGCCAACGTGGGTGACACCGTCCGTGTACACATCCACATCAAGGAAGGCAACCGGGAGCGTATTCAGGTGTTTGAGGGAACTGTAATCGCGAAGAAACACGGCGGGATCGGAGAGAGCATCACAGTGCGCCGCATTTCTTATGGCGTTGGTGTGGAGAAGGTCTTCCCCTTACATGCCCCCTCTGTAGAGAAGATTGAGACTATACGCCGGGGCAAGGTCCGCCGTGCCAAGCTCTATTACCTGCGTGATCGTGTGGGCAAGGGCGCAAAGGTCAAGGAGCGCATCTAATTTTAAACAGGCTCTTAGAAGCAAGAGGCTGCCTCCGTTGCATAAGCCCATCATTCCAAAATGGACGCCTCTGGCGTCCATTTTTTATCATGTAGTCCTGCTAAGGAGCTGATCATAATCAAGACCCAAACGGACAACTCGGACTTTCAAATGAACATCCAATGGTATCCGGGACATATGACAAAGACCCGGCGGATGATCACGGAGCAATTAAAATATATCGATCTGGTGGCTGAGATCATCGACGCCCGTATCCCTATATCCAGCCGCAACCCGGACCTAGATGCTCTGTTGGGAGAGAAGCCCCGGCTCATTGTGCTCAATCGGGCCGATCAAGCTGACCCAGAGTGGAACCGGGTGTGGACCGCCTGGTTTCAATCCAAGGGTTGGGCTGTATTGGAGACCAACGCGAAGGAGGGAAAGGGGGTCAACCGCTTTTCCGGTGTAGTCAAAGAGGTGCTGAGGAACAGGATCGCCCAGTGGAAGGCAAAGGGACAGATAGGCCGCCCCGTTCGCGCTATGGTGGTCGGGATTCCCAATGTGGGAAAATCGACCTTTATCAACCAGGTAGCCAAGCGGAAATCAGCGAAGGCCGGAGACCGTCCCGGCGTCACCCGCGGCAAACAGTGGGTGACGGTGGACGCCGGGCTGGAGCTGTTGGACACCCCCGGCATTTTGTGGCCTAAATTTGAGGACCCAGTTACCGGCCTGCATCTGGCCTTTACCGGAGCGGTGAAGGATGAGGTCATGGACATGGAGACGCTGGCCTGTCACTTTATGGATTTCTTGAAGACCCATTATCCCGCTGCGCTGGAGACCCGCTATCGTATCCAGCCTGGGGGGGAGCCAGGCTGGTCTCTGCTGGAACAGGCTGCCCGGCGCCGGGGATTCTTGGTCTCTGGCGGGGAGGCGGACACCGAGCGCATGGCCAAAGTCCTGCTGGATGAGTACCGTTCTGGAAAGTTAGGACACTTTACACTAGAAGAGCCCCAGTCGTTAGAACAGGGGGAGGTATCATGAACGGAGGTACAGCCGTTGATCTGTGGGCAGAGGAACGTGTTTACCAGGCCCAAGGTTACCAGCTGATCTGTGGCGCGGATGAGGCAGGGGCGGGGCCCTTGGCTGGAGCAGTCTATGCCGCAGCGGTCATCCTCCCGGACGGGCTTATGCTGGAGGGACTCAACGACTCCAAAAAGGTGGTGCCTACACGAAGGGAGATCCTCTTTACAGCCATTCAGGCTCAGGCGGTTGCCTGGGCGGTCGCCTGGGCCGATGAAACAGAAATCGACGCCATCAATATCCTCAATGCCCGTATGCTGGCCATGGATCGGGCCATTCAAAAGCTGGTGCCCGCGCCGGATTTTGCCCTCATTGACGGCAATCGAAACCGGGGGATCTCCATACCCAACGCTACGATTGTCCATGGAGACGCCAAGAGTGCCAACATCGCGGCGGCCTCTATTCTGGCCAAGGTAAGCCGGGATAAGTATATGGAGGAGATGGCAAAGCGCTACCCCAATTATGAGTTTGAACGCCATAAGGGCTATCCCACCAAGCGGCATTATGAGCTGCTGCGCAAGTATGGCCCCTGTCCCATCCACCGCAAGACCTTTTTAAAAAAGCTGTGAGCGGACAGACTGCCCATCTCTTGGGACAGTGGGGGGAACGACTGGTAGCGGAGGATCTGCGGCGGCGTGGGTTCTCCATTCTGGCCGAAAATTACCGGTGCAGGTTTGGCGAGATTGACTTAATCGCAGCAGATGAACAGTATTTATCCTTTACAGAAGTGAAACTGCGGCGCAGCCGCTCCTTTGTGCCTGCGTGCTGTGCAGTCGATTGGCGGAAGCAGCGGAAGCTGCGCACAACGGCGGAGCATTACCTAGCCAAGTACCCTACCCAGCTTCAGCCTCGGTTTGATGTGGCGGAGGTCTACGCACCCCAGGGGCTCCAGACTGCCCACCCTGCGATTTATTACATCATCAACGCATTTTGAAGCGTCCCATGAATTCAAAAAGGGAAACGCATTTTATGGAGAGGAGACCGGTCAGTTCTATGGATTTATTTGATGGACACTGTGACACCATCATGCGCTGTTATCGCTATGGTTACGGCATCAGAGAAAATGTAGGCAATTTGGATCTGAAACGAACCAGACCCTTTGGTGCCTACGGACAGTTTTTTGCCCTATTTGGGGAAGAGGTGGTAGAGGACCGTGCCCAGCTGGAAGAGGTCTTCCAGTCGGAATATAATATCTTCCGCCGGGAGATGGATTTGAATCGGGACTGGATCTCCTTCTGCCGTACTGGCCGGGAGGCCCAGGCGGTTATGGCACAGGGGAAGACGGCGGCTTTCCTCTCTGTTGAGGGGGCCGATCTCATCGGCTGTACCTTAGAGGGGTTGGAGCACGCCCACCAAATGGGGGTTCGGGCCATTAATCTGACCTGGAACCGGGCCAATCCCCTGTGTGGTACCACTGAGGAGGAGCCGGATCGAGGTCTCACTCCGCTGGGAAAAGCATATGTCCGCCGGATGCAGGAGCTGGGGATGCTGGTCGATGTATCCCATATGTCGGACGCCGCTTTTTGGGATGTGGCCGAACTCGCACAAAAGCCCTTTGTAGCCACCCACTCCAATGCCAGGAAACTGTGCAGCCACCCGCGAAATGTAACAGACGAGATGTTCGAGGCGGTCAAACAGCATGGCGGCACGGTAGGACTCAATCTCTACCGCACGTTTTTAGGGGAACCCACTACAGTAGATACGGTCGTGGAACATGTAGAGCACTTCCTGTCCCTGGGAGGTGAGCAGACTGTCGCCATGGGCTGTGACCTGGACGGCTGTTACGACGAAATGCCAGACGGGATCACCGGTGTAGAACATTTGGAGCAGATCTACAACCGGATGCTTCAGCGCAATTATAAGGAGACGCTGGTACATGCCGTCTTTTTTGATAACTTTATGAGGGTTGTGAACGAAGTATGTATTATGTAAGTACACGAGACAAAGAGGCCCGCTGTACTGCCTCCGCCGCCATTGTCAAGGGGTTGGCGGCAGACGGCGGACTGCTGACCCCGGAAGTCCTGCCCAAGCTCTCAGCCAACGCGTTGGACACACTACGGGAGATGTCCTACCAGCAGCGGGCAGTCTATATCATGAATTCCTTTTTGGATGAATTTACTGCGTCCGAGCTGGCATCCTATGCCAGCAAAGCCTACGGTCCTGACCGCTTTGACGTCAAAGAAGTGGCCCCAGTCCGCCCGGTAGACGGCAATACCCACTGCTTGGAGCTCTGGCACGGTCCCACCTGTGCCTTTAAGGACATGGCCCTACAAATGCTGCCCCATTTGCTCTCAGCTTCTCTAGTCAAGAGCGACGAGAAGCGGACAGCCTGCATTCTGGTGGCCACCTCTGGAGACACGGGAAAGGCGGCATTGGAGGGGTTCCGGGATGTAGACCGGACGAAAATCCTCGTCTTTTACCCAAAGAATGGGGTCTCTGCCATTCAGGAGCTCCAGATGCTCACCCAGGAGGGGAGTAATGTCGGGGTCTGTTCGGTGGAGGGTAATTTTGACGACGCCCAAGCAGGGGTAAAGGCCATCTTCTCGGATCCTGCCCTGGGGGAGCAGCTATCCGGCCAGGGCTATCTGCTCTCCTCGGCCAATTCCATCAACTGGGGCCGTGTCCTGCCTCAAATCGTCTACTATATCTCAGCCTACTGTGATTTGCTGCAAAACGGCGCCTTGCAAAAGGAGGAACTCCTCAACGTCTGCGTACCCACCGGCAACTTCGGCAATATCCTGGCAGCCTACTATGCAAAGGAGATGGGGGTCCCCCTGGGACGGCTGATCTGCGCCTCCAACAGCAACAACGTCCTCACCGACTTTTTGAAAACCGGGGTCTATGACCGCAACCGCCCCTTCTACAATACCATGTCCCCCTCTATGGACATTCTAATCTCCTCCAATTTGGAGCGCCTGCTCTTTGCCTGTACCAACCATGACGACCAGCAGGTCCGCCAATACATGGAGTCCCTGGCTGC
>JAAWBF010000052.1 GCA_022792555.1 Oscillospiraceae bacterium | reverse complement strand
CGCTGCCAGGGACACTCCGCATGACGCGGGGTGTCCCTCTTTTTTATCTGCATTCCATAGCCTTCAGCATATCATCATAGCTGACCAGCGCCACATTGCCCAGCTCGTTTGCTTTTTCCATGCAGCCCTTGGTAAAGCCGGACTTGGAAAATAGAAAATAGTATACCTTGCTGTACGGGAATAACCGGCTTCGGTGGACCAGCGTCTCCAATACGCCTAAGTCAACCTTTTCGTTTGTCCACTTGCACTCACCAAAGAGAGCGGTAGTCTTGTCCTGCTCGCCCAAAATGTCAATTTCCGCCTGCGCCTTTTTAATGGGGTCATTCCCCCACCAGCGGCCCAGAGAGGTGAACTCTACCGGAGATCGGCTCTCCAACAGCAGCTTCCAAAGGTACTGCTTGCATATCTCCTCAAACACTTTGCCCATATAGTGGTCGAGCTGCGGCGCAATGCGTCGATAGACCAGATCAGCGGCTCCACGGGCGATCAGGGAGTTGTGCTCCAGCACAAAGCGATACCAGAAGCGGAACATATTGTCCTCAATAGAATACAGGGACTTGCGGGAGGCTTTCTCCCCGTAGGGCGTCTCCTTCTGCACAATTCCCAGGCTGATGAGATTCTTGATGTAGCTGGCGCAGACATTGGTGTCCTCCCCGACCCTGCTTGAAATCTCCGACATCCGGGAAGCTCCTGCTGCGATGGCGGTAATGATCGCTGTGTAGATGGCTGGTTCCCGCACCTCCTGTTTCAGAAGATTTATTGGCTCCTCATAGAGAAAGGAAATTGGATTAAGAAAGGTATTTTTGATGTTTTCCTCAATGCTCAGACGGTCGTTGATTTGCAGCAGATATTGCGGCGTCCCGCCCACGATTCCATAGGCCAGAGCCTTATCCTCTCCCTGGAAATGCTCAAAATAGCGGCAGGTTTCCTCAAAATCAAAGGGAAGCAGTTTCATCTGCGCCGTGCGCCTGCCGTAGAGCGGGGCCTTGTACGCCAGCACCTGATCCTCCATGTAGGACATAGACGAGCCGCAGAGGATCAGCATCAGCTTGGAGGTATCCTTATTTTTGTCAATCAAGAGCTGCAAAGTGGAAGCAAGGCTTTTAGATGAACGGGCCATATAGGGGTACTCGTCCAGAACAAGAACCACCTGTTCCTTTTCTGCCAGCTTGAACACATATTCCAGCGCCGCCTGGAAGGACAGAAAGGAGTTCTCCGCAGCAATACCGCTGGCATATTCCAGGATGCTCTTGCTGAGATTTTCCAAATTCTGCTTGGCATTGCTCTCCACACCCATAAAGTAGATGGCCTTTTTGCCCTGAATAAACTGGGTCAGAAGGGCCGTCTTTCCTACGCGGCGGCGGCCATATACAACGGCGAACTCAAACTTGCCTGATGTGTATCGCTGCTCCAGCGATTTCAGCTCCCGATCTCTTCCGATAAACATAGGCGCACCTCCATTTCCCGGCCTTCAGTATAACATATCCACAACAATTTAGTCAACTATGATTTACTAAATTTTATACCACTAAATTTCGACGTTATTTCTTCCAGAAAACTATGCTATAATACAGATATAGTAGAATGTTTTTATTTTACATAGAGAGGTTTAACCATGAAAATTGCCGCTTACTGCCGTGTTTCCACGGAAAAGGAAGACCAGCTCAACAGCTTGGAGGCCCAAAAGGAATTCTTTTCGGAGTATACCCAGCGCACCGGGGACATACTGATTCGTTTATATGCAGATGAGGGGCTGTCCGGCACAAAAATCAAGAACCGTAAGGAGTTCCTGCGGATGATGGCAGACGCCGAGCACCATCTGTTCGACATGGTGGTAGTCAAAGACATCTCTCGTTTTGCCCGAAACACGGTAGACCTGCTGCAAAACATCCGCAGGCTGAAAGCTCTGGGCATTGAAACCCAGTTCCTTACCGCCAACATGACCAGCATGGGCAACAGCGAGTTTGTCCTGACCATCTTCGGCGCACTGGCCCAGGAGGAAAGCGCCAACACCTCCAAACGGGTGAAGTTCGGCAAGAAGCTGAACGCCGAGAAGGGCCGGGTCCCCAACATCGTCTATGGCTATGACAAGACCATTGGGGATTACTTCAACCTGACCATCAACGAGGAAGAGGCCGCTGTCATCCGGCAGATCTACCACTGGTACACCCAGGAGGGCTACGGCTCTGCCAAGATCGCCAATATGCTCAACGAGCGTGGCCTGAAAACCAAGCGCAACTGCCAGTGGAGCCAGAACGCCGTGGGGCACATTCTCCGAAATGAGCTATACACCGGAAAGATCATCAACGGCAAGCAGGAGGTCACGGACTTCCTCACAGGCCAGAGAGCAGACAGGGACGAAACGGACTGGATCGTGGTGGACAAGCCCGATCTGCGCATCATTGACGATGAAACCTTCCAGCTTGCCCAGGAGGTCTTGCACTCCAGGCACAGCGCCTTCAAGATCACCCGAGAGCGGCACAGCAGCAAGCACCTGTTTTCCACCCTCATCAAGTGTAAGGAGTGTGGCTGGTCCTTCCGTCGTACCGTCCGCATCTATAAGAACACCTATGTCCGCTGGGTCTGCTCTGGCCACAACGGTCGGGGAGCCGACAGCTGCCCCAACGCTGTGACGGTGGACGAGGAGGAGCTGATCCAGGTCTTGCAGGAATATTTCGCCGGACTGCTGAAAGCGAAGAAATCGGTCATCAGCTATGTAGTGAACCAGTTCCAGAAGGTCTATAAGGCCAAGGACGAGAACCTGGACTACGAGAAGGAGCTGACCGCCCAGCTTGCCAAGCTGCAAAAGACCCGGCAGAAATACATGGACATGTATACCGATGATTTAATTTCTCGGGACGAGCTAAACGCCAAGATCGGTGGGATGCGTAAGGAGATGGAACGGCTGGAGAACGAGCTGAGCATGATCTCCTACAACCTGACCAAAGGGGAGCAGTTGGAAAGTGTTCTGACCAGTACCTTTAAGGAGATCGAGGACATCACCGACGTACACCAGATGACGAATACCCAGCTCAAGCGTATGATACAGAAGATTGAGGTGGATAAGGAGGGACATGTTGACATCTACCTGCGGCTTTTGGGCGATTTAGGGCTGGACAGTACCGTTCTAATTAGCGATAACCTTACATAAGGATTTAAGCGAACGTCTTCCACTGTTCAATCGGCCTCTCTATCTCCAGGTGAAGCGTGTGCTGGATGAGAATAAGGCGGAACGGCACATCCGCGGTGGAATTGCCACACGGAAAAAATACCGGGGAAATGAAGGAGGAAGCGCCTGCGGCTCTCTCTCGCAGTAAATCATTATTTTATATCATGATCAAGTATGCTGCAAACCCCCTGCCCTTCGCCATAGAGTGGTTCAAAGCAAAAATCTATATCGAGCCTCTTTTCGACCTAAGGCGCAGAAAGAACAAGCTATAATCGCTGTATACCATTGACTGGTACACAGCGATTTATTTTTGCTGTCTATACAACAAAAAGCAGGTTCCACACCCAATAGGTGGGAGAGCTGCTGGCTGGCGGGAATAAGACATAAACGGGGAGGGACAAGCATGGCAGTAACAGGAACGGAGGAGGGCCGGGTGTTAACCTTAGCCATTACAGGGGAGATCGACCATCATCAGGCCGGGGCCTTAATGCGGGAGCTGGATCGACAAATTGACAGCTGTCTGCCCAAACAGCTGATGGTAGATTTGAGTGGTGTCACCTTTATGGACAGCTCAGGGATTGCGGTGCTTCTGCGGCTCTACCGGCAAATTCGTGCGTTAGATGGAGCCATCTGTGTACAGCATGTCCCAGATCAGGCCGCTCGCGTGCTGAATGCCGCAGGATTGGACAAGCTGATGCCCTTTCAATAGCGGTGATTCAACCGTCTTGTCATAAGCTTCGGGCCTCTATTCCACTGGAAGGGAAAATATGGCCTCACAAAGGAAGTGTACATATGAAAAATAATCCACGCAAGGTATGTAATGAGACCACCCTCACGTTTTTAAGCCGCTCGGCCAATGAGGGCTTTGCCCGTACAGTGGCAGCCTGTTTTGCCGCACAGTTGGATCCCACCTTAGACGAGGTCAACGACATCCGTACAGCGGTCAGTGAGGCTGTCACCAACTGTATTGTCCACGCCTATCCCGACCGGCTGGGAAAAATTACAATGCGCCTGAGGACCTTTGAAGACAACAGCCTAGAGATTTTGGTCAAGGATACCGGCATAGGGATTGAGGACGTAGCCCAGGCCAGAACGCCCCTGTTTACCACCGGCAATGAGGAACGCTCCGGCATGGGATTTACCATTATGGAGAGCTTTATGGATGGTATCCGTGTGCGTTCCACTCTGGGCAGAGGGACCACAGTGGTAATGAACAAGCGGATCTCCCGGCGGTTGGGCGGGCCGGTATGAGTGTGGCCGATACCCCCGCCCTGCTGGAAGAGGCACGCAGGGGGGATAACGACGCATGTACCCGTATTTTAGAGGAGAATGTAGGACTGATCTGGAGCATCGTGCGCCGCTATTATGGCCGAGGTGTGGATCCAGAGGACCTGTATCAGCTGGGCTGTCTGGGATTTTTGAAGGCGGTGCGCGGGTTTGATCCCCAGTATGGCTGCCAGTTCTCCACCTATGCGGTCCCCAAAATTGCCGGAGAGATCCGCCGGTTCCTCCGGGACGACGGGACTGTAAAGGTCAGCCGGGGCCTCAAGGAACGGGCGGGAAACGTCCGTACGGCCCGGGAACGCCTCTCTCTGACCTTAGGCCGGGAGCCCACCCTCTCCGAGCTGGCTGCTGAGACCGGGTTTACGGCCGAGGAGATCGCCGCCGCCGAGGACGCCAACCGCCCCGTTGCCTCCCTTCAGACCGAGCTTGGGGATGGTCTTACACTGGAGAGTGTCTTGGGCAGCAGCGGCATGGAGGAAGGGATCGTCGAGCGGGAGGCCCTGCGCACTGCCATCGCCGCCCTCCCCCAGCGGGAGCAGCAGGTCATCGCGCTGCGCTTTTACCGCTCCTTCACCCAGGATCAAACCGCCCGCGTATTGGGCGTCTCTCAGGTACAGGTATCCCGGATTGAACGCAAGGCGGTAGAACACCTGCGGACGCTCATGGAGGAGGAATAACTTATGGAAAGAAAGCTATTATGAAAAGAAGTGGGGCAAATTCCTTGGCTTATCAAGGAATTTGCCCCGCTTTTCTTTACATAAAAGATGACCTTCCAGCCGCCATGCTGTATGATTATGGCGGAGGTGATCAATATGATTGATACAAAAAGAAAACCAATCGATTTTTGGCGTTGCCACTGCTTCCAGCTGTGCAGAGATCCATCAGAATCACCACCCGCTACTTTCATATGGCCTATTACCTCTGAAATCTTCTTAGAAAGCATCATTATAACCAAGTATGCCACTTGCGATGGCCTCGGCCAGTAACTCCTGATATTCCTGGGACATCAGTTTTCCCCGTTCTTCTGTATTCGTCAAAAAGCCGACCTCAATTAGAACAGCAGGAATCGCTGTTTCGCGCAACACGGCATAGTTTTCCTCCTTTACCTCCCGCGTTGAAATCGAATGGCTATCCGCCTCTGATGTGATAGCCTCTGCCAGATTCTCGCTTTTGGCAGATTGATAGTAATAGCACTCAAATCCTTTGACGGAAGAATCATCTTCATACGAATTACAATGGATACTGATAAAATAATTCGCTCCGGCCTTGTTTGCAATCTCTGAACGGTCAGGCAAGCTGACATCATAATCGGTACTTCGCGTTAAAACAACGGCAGCACCCTCTGATTCCAATTTTTCTTGGAGCAGCAAAACGATGGACAAAGTAATATCCTTTTCAGCTGTACCATTTATTACGCACCCAGGCTGATCACCACCGTGTCCGGCATCCAAGACGATTTTCACTTGTCCGGGAATGGAAGGAGCTGCCGGGATGATGGAACTTCCCGCAACAGTGGGATTGCCCGTTGAATTTCCTATATTCCAATCAGGCAATTCACTGTCCGGCGCAGGAGCCAGATGCTCCATAATATAAAGCGCCCCGCATATTATAAGGACAATCATCAGAGCTGGCAGAAGGAAGACTACAACGCGCAAAGCATAGGCGATCATCAGCCTTTTGCCGCGTTTTTTTCGCCTTGCTCTGACAGATGCCTGGCGCTCCCGTACCGTCACGGCTCAAAAACCACCTCCTTCCCGTCCGATTTTAGAATCATGGTAATTTTCTCGCCGTCATAATCAACAGACAGGGCCGGGTCATTTGAAACCTTCAGACTACCAGCGCCATCCCTGCCACATAGATAAACGCAGTCGGAATCCATGCGGTTGATAAAATACAGCCCCTGGTCGGTCAGGCGGAAGTCGTAAGCAACAACATTCCGAAACAGT
>JAAWBF010000011.1 GCA_022792555.1 Oscillospiraceae bacterium | reverse complement strand
TCTAAAGATAAGCTCTGTGTTGCTTCCTCCGTAACTGGAACAACCGGAAGCTGTCTAAAAGAAAGGGCATAATCATCTTCGGTGCCTGGAATTCTGTCCAGGAAAATGTAATAGGTTCCATCTGGATCTAGGTTGGGCGGAAGATTCATAATAGAAACACTGTAATCCTTTAACCCCTTTAAAACAGAAACGATTTCGATTTGATAAACTGAAGCATATGGGTTCATTGAATGTTCGTCAGATACAGAAATTTCCAAAATCAAATCAGCTTCTTCAGAAGCATGGGCAACACTAGTTATATCCGAAATCGTAATTGGAGTAGATATCTTTTCTCCAACAATTCCACTTGAAATTGTATCATAAATCAAGCTCTCCATATCTTGAACTTTTACCGTTGTTTCATCATTAACAAGTGGAACTTCGCCTTGCATATTTGCGGTGATATCGAGGATTAGATCCTTATAAACTGTCGTATAAATCGTGTGTGGAAAAAGTGCATTGTCTGTTCCATCTAAAATAAGATAATAAGTATGTCCAATCACATATCGTTCGTCCAGGTCATCATACATATGAATTTCAGCGGATGCGTTTCCAATGTAATCTTTCTCTACATTAAATAGATATACATAACTGGAATCCGTAAATTTTTCTACAGAGACTAAGGAAGCTTTGACAATATGAGTTGTATATTGTAATATGGTTTCCATGTTATCAGGAGATTCAACATACTCATAACAAGATTTTGTTATCGTTTCCTCTTTCGGCATGTTCACTAATCCTTTTTCCATTGATGTTTTACATGCTGTTAATCCTATAAGGAGTGTTATTACTAGTACAGCTCCAAACTTCTTCATAAAGACTCCCCCATTTTATAATTTTCTCAATAATATAAATCATAAATTTGTTTCAACTGATTTTTGTCACGAAATGTAAGTGTAGTTACAGTAGAAGAACTTTCATACATTACATCAGTATCTTGTGTTGAGTGCCCTAACCATCCGCAAAGATGTCCCATTTCGTGTAAGGCAGTTTTGGTATAATTATCTGGAACTCTATCATCCCTTTCTACAACACACATTTCTCCGACAGATTCAAAACACCAAATTACATACGGATTCATTGTTTTAATTCGAGTTCCTGGTCTAGAATTAGTATACCCACTATTATACCTGGATAATTTTTCGAATATTCCTTTGAGTTGGTCGTATGTACCTCCGTGTATAAAATTTTTGGCATTGAATCTAGTTGCAGTTTCTACAATATTAAGTGGCAAAGTATTGTTCCATTGATTTCGAGCAGTTGTAACAGCATTCCGAAAATATGTCTTAAATTCAATATCTTCTGGTTCGTCTCCACTGTGATCATAAACAAAGTACGATCCATTAATGGAACTTGGCATATAGGCCACTTCGTCAGTATCACAGTACCAATACAATAAAGTTCCGCGTGCATGAGCTGGAATTGCCACTATTTGCAGCAAAGCCAACGAAAGTACAAAAGCGAACAGTTTTTTTATCCCTTTCATAAACAGTGCCTCTCTAATACAGGTAAATTTTTGAACGATTTTATTTTTTGAAAATCCGCCTCCTTTTTACTTGAAGATTTAACCAGTGCTTTCTCACCCCCTTTTTGTGCCTTTGTTTATAGAAACGGTTTTTGGAGGGATTTTGTAACAAGGCATTTGGAGCGTTAAAAATTTTTCTGTCTTTTAAAGTTCTGATTTTCTGTAAAAAACCAAAATAATCCTAAGATTTAACCTGTTTTTAAGCTGAAAAGACAAAGTAAATAAAAATATATCATATTTTTAAAAAATTTTGTCTATTATTTCTGTTACAAATTTCCCATTTTCTCTGTTTCTATATATAGGAGCAGGAGAGAGGGGATGAGAGGATGGCTGTCTCTTCCAGACCGTTGTCGGAAGAGGATCAGGCTTTTGTGGAGCGGGTGTTTCACACCTATCAGCGGCTGATATATGCCACTGCCAGGCGTGTCTGTGACAATCCAGAGCTCTGGGACGATATTGTACAGGAGAGTGTTCTGCGTCTGTGCCGGTATGTCAAACGGCTTAGGGCGCTCCCGGAGCGGGAGCTGGCGGCGTACCTGGCCGCCTTGGTACGGTACGCGGCTATAGATCTGCTCCAGGAGGAGAAGCTCCGGCAGGAACGCACGGCCGATTGGGAGGAAGTAAAACAGAGCATGACCGATATGGGACCTTCTTCGGAGGAATTCTTGGAATTGATGGAGCGCAAGGTCAAGCTGCTGGAGGTTTGGCCTGACATGACCGCCGAAGAACGGCGGGTTTTAGTGGACTGGTATATCGGCGGAGTATCCGATCAGGAGCAGGCCGAACGGCTCAATTGCAAGCCGGACGCGGTACGCATGAAGCGCAGCCGCGCCCGCCGCAAGGCCCTCCGGCTTATGCTGGAAAAGGAGGGAGGTGATGCGCATGGAACGGACAACCAAACAGGAGCAGATCACCAAACGGGACGCCAGGCTTTGGGAGCAGTATGAGGAGACCTTTTTCGCCGCCCTGATGGCTGATCTGGCCGACGAGCTCGGAGACCAGGCCCTGCGGGACCAGGAGGCTCTGCTGGCCGATCCCCAGGCGGCCCTCCCCCCGGAGCTGCTGCGCCGCTGCTCCAATACCATCCAGACACAGTTCCGCCGGCAGAGGGTTCGGACCACCACTGCCGCTGTGCGGCGAAAGACCAGACCCCTGCTTCGTTACGCCGCTGCCGCCATTGCTGTCATTTCCATCCTGTTCACCAGCGCCGTTGCGGCGATGCCGGAGCTGCGCAGGGATATGCTTAACTTTGTTGTTCAGGTCTATGAGGATAGTACAACCTATAGTTTGTCTGGTTTGAGACCGCCCACGCCCATACATGAAATCAAGGCTGGCTGGCTTCCTGATGGGTATGGACTGGCGGATGAGCGTACAACTCCTATGAGCCGCACCAATCTCTATCAGACGGACGATGGAAAGGAAATCGAAATTTATGTTGCTGATATGTCTGGAGCCGGTATTAGTGTGGATACAGAGGACACCGTTGTAACGGATATTGAGCTAAACGGTCATACGGTAACTACGATTTTTAAAAAGGGGCTTGACGGCTATGGTGAGCCCTATGAACGGAGTGTTGTTGTCTGGATTGATCAGGTACACAGCTGGTATATCGAAGTTTCTTCTCATGATGAGTCGATTGAAACAATGCTTCAGGTAAGCGAAGCCGTAACCGTGAGATAATTTGCAGGAGGTTTTTCCACCATGAAAAGATATATAGTTCGTTCTATTACAGCGTTTATAGCGGCGCTCTGCCTGCTGACGGCAGGCTTCACCGCTGGGGCAGCTGGACAGCCGCGTTATATTGGGATCGCAAGGCTTACGCCTGAATTAATAATTTCCTCTAGCGGCCGGTCAAATTGTACAGCTACAGTTAAATTGGAACGTGGGTATACTGCCGATGTGACCATGAAGCTTGAATACAGCATAGACAAGGATACCTGGTATCAAGAAACCTCTTGGTCCACCTCTGGAAGTGGAACTATCGATATAAGTAAAACCTACTTTGTTGCATCCGGGTATTATTACCGTGTTGCGGTGACGGTAAATGTCTATAACAATAACGGCCAGCTTGTAGAAAATCCGACAAAGTACTCTCCGACTGTTAAGTATTAATAGAGACCGGCCCCTCCCCCTTTGATTGGGGGAGGGGCCGGTCTCTATCAATCAGGCTTTCCAGCCGTTGAGGTAATCCTGCTGTTCCTGGGTGAGGGTGTCGATAGACAGGCCCAGGGCGGCCAGCTTGACCCGGCCAATCTGGTCGTCAATCTCGTCGGGGACCACATAGACCTTTTTCTCCAGTGTGTCTTTGTGCTTGACCAGCCACTCCAGGGCCAGGGCCTGGACGGCAAAGGACATGTCCATAATCTCCGCCGGGTGGCCGTTGCCCGCTGCCAGATTCACCAGGCGGCCCTCGGCAATGACGTTGAGCACCCGCCCGTCCGGCAGGGTATAGCCCACAATGCTGTCCCGGCGCACGTCCTGCCGCTCCGCCATGGCGGCGAGTCCCGCCACGTCTACCTCGCAGTCAAAGTGGCCCGCGTTGCACAGCAGGGCGTTGTGCTTCATCACCGCGAAGTGGGCGGGGGTGATGACCCCTTTGCACCCGGTCACGGTGACAAACACATCGCCGTATTTGGCCGCCTCGTCCATGGGCATCACCCGGAAGCCCTGCATGGTGGCGTCCAGCGCCTTGAAGGGGTCCACCTCGGTGACAATCACATTGGCCCCCATGCCGGCCGCCCGCATGGCGACGCCCTTGCCGCACCAGCCGTAGCCCGCCACCACGACTGTCTTCCCGGCGACAATCAAATTTGTGGTGTGCATGATGGCGTCCCAGACGCTCTGTCCAGTGCCATACTTATTGTCATAGTAGTGCTTGGCCTTCGCGTCGTTTACCGCCATCATGGGGCAGGGCAGAATCCCCTCCCGCTCTCTGGCCTTCAGACGGAGGATGCCCGTTGTGGTCTCCTCACAGCCGCCAATCAGAAAGGCCCCGTCCTTGGCGCACTTGCCTCCCAGCAGATGGATGAGATCCCCGCCGTCATCCACCACCAGGTGGGGCTGGAAGCGGAGGGTCTCCATCAGATGCTCCTCATAGACCGCATCGCTGGCGCCATGGATCCCGAAGGTCTCCACCCCCATGGAGGCCAGACCAGCGGCTACATCATCCTGGGTAGACAGGGGGTTGGAGCCGGTCAGGCGCACCTCGGCGCCTCCCTGGGTGAGCACATACCCCAGATTAGCTGTCTTGGCCTCTAGGTGGACGGAGACGGCAATCCGCAGCCCTGCAAAGGGCTTTTCCTTGGCAAAGCGCGCCTCAATTCCCCCCAGGGCGGGCATAAAATCCCGTACCCACTGGATCTTACGCCGGCCTGACTCAGCGAGAGACATATCCTTGACAATACTCATAAAGGCCCTCCTAATAAAAGTTACATAATGATAGCAATTTTCAAAAATAGTAGTAGAGCTTTTTCTTGTCTCCACCCCCAAAAGGGGTGGAGATGACAGCAGCAGCCATTAAAATTCCGCGTTGCCCACCGTTCTGGGATGGGGGAGCACATCTCGAATGTTAGAGATCCCGGTCAAGTACATGACTATGCGCTCAAAACCCAAACCAAAGCCGGCGTGTTTCGTGCCACCGTAGCGCCGCAGGTCCAGATACCACCAGTAGTCCTTTGGATCCATCCCCAACTCATGGATGCGCTCTTCCAGAACCTCCAGCCGCTCCTCACGCTGGCTGCCGCCGATGATCTCCCCGATGCCGGGGACCAGGCAGTCGCAGGCGGCCACAGTCTTTCCGTCGTCGTTGAGCCGCATATAGAACGCCTTGATGTCTTTGGGGTAGTCAGTGACAAAGACCGGCTTTTTAAAGTGTGTCTCGGTCAAAAAGCGCTCGTGTTCGGTCTGGAGGTCACAGCCCCAGGAGACCGGATATTCAAAGGGGTGGCCGGAGGCGGTTAAAATATCAATGGCCTGCGTATAGCTCACCCGCGCAAAATCGGAGGTGGCCACATGCTCCAGCCGCTCCAGCAGCCCCTTGTCCACAAAGGTATTGAAAAACGCCATATCATCCGGGCAGCGGGCCAAAACAGTACGGATGATATATTTTATCATGTCCTCCGCCAGGTCCATATCGTCCTGAAGGTCTGCAAAGGCGATCTCCGGCTCGATCATCCAGAACTCGGCGGCGTGGCGCTGGGTGTTAGAGTTCTCCGCCCGGAAGGTGGGGCCAAAGGTGTAGACATTGCCAAAGGCCATGGCGAAGTTCTCCGCGTTGAGCTGGCCGGACACCGTCAGGTTGGCCGGCTTTCCAAAGAAATCCTTGCTGTAGTCGATGGCACCGTCCGGGGTTCTGGGGAGGTTGCTCAGATCCAGGGTGGTCACCTGGAACATCTCGCCGGCCCCTTCCGCGTCAGAGGCGGTGATAACGGGGGTGTGTACATAGACAAAGCCCCGGTCCTGGAAAAAGCAGTGGATGGCGTGGGCCGCCACGGAGCGCACCCGGAAGGCCGCCGAGAACAGATTTGTCCTGGGCCGCAGGTGCTGGATGGTCCGCAGGAATTCCACCTTGTGCCGCTTTTTTTGCAGAGGATACTCTGGAGCGGATACCCCCTCCACCTGGACAGACAATGCGCGAACCTCCAGCGGCTGCTTGGCCTCTGGCGTGAGGACTACGGTCCCCTCTACCACAAAGGCCGCCCCCACGTTCTGCCTGGCGATATCCTTAAAGTTGTCAATTCCCTCGTCGGAGAAGACGATTTGCAAATTTTTAAAGCAGGATCCATCGTTCAGCTCGATAAATCCAAAGGCTTTCATGTCCCGGATACTCCGCGCCCAGCCGCAGACGGTGACAGTCTGTCCGGCCAGGGCCTCTTGATCCGCAAAAATCTGTGCGATGGTTGTCCGTTTCAATAGAAACTCCCTCTCTCCCTGTGATGGCGGATACCTGTTGCCGGCAGGTCTCCTTGTAGCAGACACTATTATAAGAAATCCCGCGGGAATTTACAACCTTTTCTTTCGCTGGGGAGTATCCTGCTTTTCTCTGTGTCTCCCCCGCTGGAGGTGGGGAGAGCACACAAATCAATCTGCACGGTGGGCCGGTGTCCTCACCGGCCCGTCCCCTCGAAACATGCCAGGCCGTCTGGGGGAACCCCTGCGAAATCGTTCTGAAAGACAGCGCAGGTAGAACATTCAGCGTGTGTCCCTTATAATCCCTTGCTGTACCGGCAGGATGATGATAAAATACACTATCTCATTCCCATTTAGAAAGGAACGTGTACTATGTTGACCAATCAACGCAGGCAGGCTCTCATCTCGCTGTGTCAGAGAGCCATTCAGCTGCCTAGCTTTTCCGGCGGGGAAGAGGCTGTCGCCAAGCTGCTGCGGGACACCATGACAGCCTATGGCTTCGATCAGGTGGAGATCGACCGTTACGGCAGTGTATTAGGACAGATCAAGGGCCGCCGGCCTGGAAAGACCGTTCTGCTGGACGGACACATTGACACGGTAGGTCTTCCGGACCCAGGCCGGTGGACCCACGACCCCTTTGGCGGCGAGATTGTGAACGGCAAGCTGTATGGGCGGGGTGCGTCGGATATGAAGGGGAGCGTTACCGCCATGCTCTCGGCGGCGGCCCACTTCGCCCAGGATACCAACCGGGACTTTGCAGGGGAGATCTGGGTCTCCTGCACCGTCCATGAGGAGTGCTTCGAGGGGGTCTCTGCCCGTGCGGTCTCCCAGCGGGTGAAGCCCGACTTTGTCATCATCGGGGAGGCCACCTCGGCCACCCTGAAAATCGGCCAGCGGGGACGGGCTGAGGTGGTGATTGAGACCATCGGGACCTCCTGTCACTCCTCTAACCCGGAAGAGGGCTGTAACGCCGTCTACCCGATGTGCGCTATCATAGACGCCCTCCGGACGCTGGAGCCCCAGATCCATCCGGTCCTCGGTCCGGGGATCTACGAGCTCACCGACATCTGTTCCTCTCCTTATCCGGGGGCCTCTGTGGTGCCGGAGTTCTGCCGCGTCACCTATGACCATCGGCTGCTTGTGGGGGAGACCGAGGAGAGTATTCTCTCCACCGTACAGGATGCTGTCCTGACTGCGCTGCAGCAAACTACCACACCCGATCTCAAAACAAGGGTCTCGCTTGCCGAGGGCTCCGCCCTATGCTGGACTGGTGAGACCATCCAAGCCAAGCGCTTCTTCCCCGCCTGGCTGCTCCCGCCGGACCATGAGCTTGTGGTCAAGGCCCAGGCCGGACTGAAAGCCGCTGGAATTGACGCGCCCCTGTCTCACTTCGCCTTCTGTACCAACGGCAGCCACTTCTGCGGTGAGGCAGGGATCCCGACGGTGGGCTTTGGCCCCTCCCGTGAGGAACTGGCCCATACGGTTGACGAGTACATCGAGCTCGATCAGCTCACCCTGGCCTGTGAGGGCTTTGGGGGAATTCTTCAGGCTCTGACCAGGTAGGGATGAAATTGTAACTAATATTGAAACCGTTTTCCGTTTGTGCTATGATAGATGGGACATCATTTTAAAGAAGGAGTGGTCTACCTATGGGTCTGTTTGGAGGGCAGGCAAAGCCTGCTGGGCGAATGGAATCTCAGTTCATCTCGGAGGAACCGGAAGAGGAGACCCGTCCGGTCCCCGAATTGCTCACCCCGCGTACCAATACCGTCATTGCCAAGGATATCACCCTGTCTGGCGCACTGCAGGGAGAGGGCATTGTCCAGGTAGAAGGAACAGTAGAGGGAGAGGTCAATCTAAAGGGTTCTATCATTGTCACCTCCACCGGCCTGATCAAGGGCCCTGTGGAAGCGGACAGCGTCCGCATCGCCGGCTGTGTGGAGGGAAACATCACCGCACATGACCACCTACGTCTGGAGCGCACTGGGACCATCGACGGCGATGTCTCTACGGTCTCCTTTGTCATCGAGGATGGCGGCCGTCTGAATGGCCGGAGCACCATGGTAAAGGCGCAGAAAAAACCGCTCCCCATCCCTGAAACTCTCTCCCAGGAAAACCTGCAGTTTGGCCGCAACTACAGCGGCCTGGACGGTGAAGAGGAGGAAGCCGCCCAAGTATAGCACAGAAATGCCCCTGCGCTTTTACAGCGCAGGGGCACCTTTGATTGATATGGTTATAGCCCGGTCCATCGCTTGATATGCTCATCGCGTATCCCAAGCTGATCCAAAATGCGGACACAAAAGAACTCCACCAGATCGCTGATGGTCTCAGGGCCATGGTAGAAGCTGGGACAGGCGGGCATAATGACAGCCCCACAGCGGCTGAGGGAGAGCATATTCTCCAGGTGTATGGGATTAAAGGGGGCCTCACGGGGGACCAGGATCAAGGTCCGGCGCTCCTTGAGACATACGTCCGCCGCCCGCTCCAGCAGGTTTTGGGAGGCCCCGCGGGCCACCCCGGACAGCGTCCCCATGGAGCAGGGCAGGATCACCATACCGTCGACCGGAAAGGAGCCGCTGGCAATGGATGCACCAATGGCATCAATAGGATGAGCATGCAGGCGCTCTCCGGCGTGGAACAGGGTGCGCAGATAGGTCTCGTCCTCCAGCCGCTCCTCCTCCCAGCCCAGCTCCGAGGCGGCCACCAGCCGGGCCGCCCTGGTCATGCACAGGTGGATCTGATGCCCACCCTCCAGCAGCTTTTCCATCAGCCGTTTGGCATAGCAGGTCCCGCTGGCCCCTGTGACGCCAATGATATAGTGACCCATGATACAACTCCTTTCGCAGGCTTCTCCCCCAAAAAAGGGAGAGAAGCCTGTCTAACTATAGATAGTCCTGCAAATTGACCTTGGGATAGCGCACCCGCTCCAGAACACGGCTCTCGTCGCTGAGGGTGGCGTCAATCCCCATCTTGGTCTGTACGCCCCGCTCGTCTGAGCAGGGATCCAGCTCGTGGCCCTGGGCGTTGGGGACATAGAAGATGTCCTTTTCCGGGATCACCCGGTTGGACAGGGCCCACATCACGTCGGCAGGGTTGTAGATGTCCACATCCTCATCCACTACAATGACGTTTTTGATGTTCACATAGGTCATCATGGCCGCCAGGGCGACATTTTTCGGCTCGCCGGGGTTTTTCTTCTTAATCTGGACCAGGGCCAGGAATCCAGAGCCATAGGGTGGAATGTGGACGTTGACCACCCCGGAGCTGACGTAGGTAGCAAAGTTCTTGAGCAGGGGCTCACGGGGCAGGACGTTGCCCAGGTTGATATGCTCGAAGGAGGCCCCGTTGATGGTCTGATAGATGGCCCCATTCCGGTGGGTGATGGCGGTGACGTGCATGACCGGGGAGTTCCAGGGCTCCGAGTAGTGGCCAGTGAACTCACCCAGTGGCCCTTCCAGCTCCCGCTGGGTGGGCAGAATCTCGGCCTCAATGACAAACTCGGCCTCGGCAGGGACATAGATATCGTTGGTTACGCATTTGACCACCTCCATAGGGCGGCCCCGAACTGCGCCGGCGATCTCCATCTCGTCCCCGTCGTACCGCAGTCCGGCGGCGATGTAGACCACTGGGTCCGCGCCGATGACAATGGAGATGGGTAGGGCCTTCCCCTGGGCCTCGGCCTCGTTGTAGAAGTCCTTCAGATGCCGCCACTCGTTGATCATGATGCTGATTTTATCTTTTCCCTTGACATGCATCCGTTGGAAGGACAGATTCTGCCGGGTTCCGTCCACCGGCTTGCTGACGATGACTCCGCCGGTGATGATGGGCCCGCCGTCCTTGGGTGCGTGGACGGGGACTGGGACACGGTCCATATCGATCTGATCCCCAGTGAGGACATTCTCCTGACATGGGGCCTTTTCTACCACCTTGGGTTTTATTGGGTTTTCCAGGCACTTGGCCAGAAAGTCGGTGATCTCCGCCTTTTCACAGCCCAGGGCGGCGGCAGCGGCATCCATAGAGGCCAGCATCCCGCCGCATACGGCGAACTCCTTGCCCTTCACCTTGGGGAAATAGGCCGCCTTGCCCGACGGCTCCAGGGTGCCGATGATGGACCCAATCTCATGGTTCCAGTCCACCTCTTTCCCGGCAGTAAAGAGGAGATCTTTTTCCTGTAAGACCTGGAGGAAGCTCCTTAAATCGTGGATTTCCATATAACTGCTCCTTTATGTTCTCCCTCCCCAAAGCGGGGAGGGACCTTATGTTTGAAGGGAAAACCAATGTCAGCAGGCTTGAGCTTCGTATTAAAGTTCTTGTTGATATTTTTTCTTCCAAGAAAAAGTATCAACAGGGACCTGCTTTTTGATTGAGGTCCTCGGCCATCTCCTGGGCTCTGGCTAAAATCGCGCCCTCATCGGCCTCGGTAAACTGACCACCGGACAGGAGAGTTTTTCCATTGACTACTACCGTGTCCACCCCCCGGCAATCCCCGGCATAGACCAGAGCGGAAATGGGCTCTAGAACGGGGCAGGTCTTGACGCTGGCTTGGGGATCGAAGAGGAAGAAGTCCGCCCGCTTGCCCGGCTCAATAGAACCGATGAGATGGTCCAGTTCCAGGGCCTTGGCCCCCTCAATGGTGGCCATGCGCAGGGTCTTTTCGGCAGTGAGGGCCTGGGGGTCCCGGCTGGCGACCTTCTGGAGGAGCGCGCCGAACTTCATGGCCTCCAGCATATCATTGCTATTGTTGGATCCGGCGCCGTCAGTCCCCAGACCCACGGTGAGGCCCAGCTCTAGCAGCTTGGGAATGGGAGCAATACCAGAGGCCAGGTACATATTGGACACCGGGTTATAGGAGACCTTGACCCGGTGGGCCTGATAGGCCGCAAGCTCGGCCTCCCCCAGGGCCACAGAGTGGACGGCCAACAGGTCCGGCCCCAGCAGTCCGCATTCTTCATACCACTGGATCGCAGATTTTCCAAAGCGCGCCTGGCTGCCCTGCTCGTCCTCCCCCGTCTCAAACATGTGCATCATAATGGGGGTGCTGTTCCGGCTGGCGTAGTCTCTGGTGGCCCGCATGAGTTCTGGTGTCAGCCCCCAACTAGCGGCTGGAGCCAGCCATACTGTCACCATACCGTCACCCTCATAGCGTTTTTTCAGGTCGTCCACATCCCGAAAGATGTGGTCCGCCGTCTCCACCACCTCCGGACGGCCAATGTCCCGGTAGCCCCGGCCATAGACCATGCGCACCCCCAGCTTCTGAGTTACCTCCAGCTCGGCGATCCCCAACCCCTCTACCGGCTGGTGCTGCATATAGTCCGCCACTGTGGTGACGCCGCTGCGGAGGGCCTCCAGCAGGCCGAGGGCTACTCCGGCGGTCATGTGCTCCGCCCGGAGAACCGCTCCCACCGGGGCCATAGCCCGCGGGAACCAATCTTTTAAGCTCAGGTCGCTTCCGCGGCCCTTGGTCAGCTCCTGGTAGAGGTGGGTGTGGGTATTGACCAGGCCGGGAAAGAGATATTTCCCGCCGCCGTCCACACAGTCCGCCCCCTGCTTTTGGGCCAGCGCCGCAATCTCACCGCTAGGTCCCACAGCGGTGATCACCCCATCCTCACACAGCAGGCCCCCGTTTGGGATCACCCGGTCCTGCGGGTCCACGGTGACGATATGGACATTCAGCCATGCGGTTTTCATCCCTAAGCCTCCCGGTTCTGATAGGCCTGCTTGCCCAGGTCGTAGATAAGGCACACCTCGGCCAGCTTTCGGGCCACATCGGTGGCGGTCTTCATGCCAATCTCATCCTTGGCCGCCCCTTCCGCGCCGCCGTCCTGGCTCCAGACCTTGCCGCCGGTGTAGCCGCCGGACTCGTTGGTAACAACGTTCATCCCGCGGGTACCAAAGAGGTTGATAATATCAGTGACCGTGATCTCCTGCCCGCCGTTGCGGGTGCCGCCTACTCCGACGGCGGAGACAAACTTGTTGCGCAGCATACCGGGGTAACAGTGCATGGCGGGGCGCATCCGAGAGGCCACCGCGTGGAGCTGGGGGGTGGCGGCCATCACATAGACCGGGGAGACCACCAGCAGGCCGTCGGCGTTGATGATCTTCTCGAATACCTCCTGCATATCGTCCTTGATGCAGCAGAAGGTCTTCTCCCGTTTGCAATAGCCGCAGTCGATACACGGCGCGATTTTCTTGCCCCGGAGGGTGACAAGCTCGGTCTCAATAGCCGGGTCAAAGCTGCGGGCCGCCGCCAGAGCCTGCTCCGTGACATACTCTGAGGCGCTCTTGCGGGGGCTGGCACACAATCCTACGATTTTAATCATAACTCAAACCTCACGATTCAGTTGTTCTCTCCCCCTTTGGGGGAGGAGAGCAAATTTACCTTGTTCTCCCTCCAGAGGGAGAATGCTATCAGCTTACTGATATATCCCTCTTTTGTCAATCGTAGAGGAGCTTTTGCCGGGTGAAGAGGAAGCCGGGGTGACAGCCCACACTGAGCAGGGCGGCGTGGGGGTGGCGCTCTGCGGTACAGCCCGCCCAGGTCCCCACGGCCACATCCCCGCCGGCCATGACGCCGGAATAGTTGAGCATATACTCGTCCAGCAGCCCTTCCCGGATGAGCTGCCAGATGTACCCTGGGGCCTCCACTGACAGGTAACACAGGCCGCTCTGACGCAACAAGGCCAGCAGAGCCGCTGTATCCGGCGTATCTGCTCCGGCGGCGACCACCTGGATCACATCCCGCCCGCCGATCAGGTCCTGGGGCTGTGTCACAAGTTGGACTGGCTGATCAAAGGCTGTTTTTAAATAGCTTGCCCCGGACATACAGGTGAGAATCAGGGGCTTGGGGGTGAGCTGGTGAAAGATCGGATGCCCAGTTGGGACGTCCCTTCCGTCAATAGAGACCACCAAATTGAGGGGCTCTCCGGTTGTTTTCCCAAGATCCCGGCGGGCCTCTGCCAAATCAGGGTCCGTGATCTGTGCGTACCACAGCTTGTGCATCCGGGCCTTGAGGGTGCCCGTCCCCAGAATCACCCCGTCAGCATAGGCCCGGCAGACATTCATGATCCAGAAGTCCGTCTTACCTCCTATGGGGTCGAAGCGGTTTTCCTTG
>JAAWBF010000051.1 GCA_022792555.1 Oscillospiraceae bacterium | reverse complement strand
TTGCGCATCCCGCCTACGGCGATGCTTCCCCCCATCCTCATATCAAATATACCGGAGCGGCTCTCCTTCGCCAAGGGCCGTACCCGACTAATGAAATTGGTGAGCAACCCTGTGGGGTTCATCTGGTAGATCGCGGAGGCCAGAATCAGTCCGTCACACTGGCGGTAAAGGGAGAGATACTCCGGTGTCATGCCGTCGTCAAAGACAGCGCACTTGCCCAGATCTTGCTTGAGACAGGCGTTGCAGTTGACACAGGCGTTAATCTGCCTGCCCTCTGCCAGATTGATCAGAGCGGTTTTGACGCCCGGCACCTCTGCCGCCGCAGCCAGACAGATCCGGGTGGCCTTTTCCGTGGCCCCGTGGCGGGGACTGCCGCTCACCCCTAAAATCAAAATTTCGTGCTGTTCCGTCATAGACGCCTCCTTGGGAATATGCTCTAAATCCACCGGAAGTCCTGCAATCCCACCACAATCTCCTGTAGATAGCGGGCGCAGGGTGCGCCGTTAGATACCCGGTGATCGTGGGTGAGACTCAGGCTCATCACGGGGGACAGGTGGATCCCGCCATCACACTCCACCGGCTTTTTGATGATGGCGCCTACCCCTAAAATAGTGCTCTCCGGCGCGTTGAGGATGGGGGTAAAGTAGGTAATGCCAAACATGCCCAGATTGGTGATGGTGGTGACTGCACCCCCCAGGTCCTCCTGGGTGAGGGCATTTCTTTTGGCCCTGGCCGTGAGATCAGACAGCTCGGTGCAGATGGTACGCAGATCCTTTAAATTGGCCTGCCGGATCACCGGGACAATCAGGCCGTTGGGGATATCCACCGCAATCCCGATGTCAATCTGACTGCAAATTTTATAGTGATTACCGTCCACAAGCTGGGCGCGGATGATGGGATGGTGTTCCAGGGCCATGGCTACCGCCTTGATGATCATAGCGGTATAGCTGAGTTTGATCCCTGCTGCGGTGTATTTTGGCTTGATGGACCGGTAGACCTTGGTAAGGTTCTGTACGTTGGCCTCGGTGGTCAGGGTCGTCTGGGCGGAGGTGATCATGCTGGCGAACATGGACCTGCAGATGGTGCTCTGCATGGGGGACATTTTGACAGTCTCCTCTCCGGTTCTGGCAACGGCATAGACCGGATCGGGGGCAGATACAGGAGCTGGCGCGATTGGAGCCGGAGCCTGGGAGACTTCCGGTGCGGCGGGGATAGGATCGGCTGCTGCTTTGGGACGGCCATACTTCTTGAGGTCGTCAATGGTGATCGCCCCTCCGATGCCGCTGCCGGTGATGTGGGCATACTCCAGCCCCTGCTGCTCGGCCATCCGTTTGGCCCGCGGCGTGATCTTGACCTCCTGCGGGGAGGTGGTTGGAGTGGGTGCAGTCTGGGGGGCCGGAGCCTGCTCCGGTGCTGGGGCTTTTGGCTGAAGATCCGCCGGTCCCGCTGCATCCGAGATATCCTCTCCGGCGGTGTCAGCCATCAGGCAGATCAGTGCGCCGCAGGGGGCGCTCTCGTCCTCCTCCAGCAGCAGTTTGCGAACCACGCCGTCCACTGGGGCCTCCACGGTATTGGTCAGCTTCTCCGAGTTGATCTCCGCCAGCTCGTCCCCCTTTTTGACGGTATCCCCAACCTTGACCAGCCAGGCGGCAATGGTGCCCTCCTCCATAGAGAGACCAAATTTTGGCATTTCTATCCTTGTTACCATGCTGTTTCTCCTTCTCTTTTCTCTGGTTTACTGCCTTCCAATGAATTTATAACTTTTCCTATGCTAAAAAACTGCGTTCTAACAGCGCATAGTTGATCTCACCGGCATGGAAGGATCTTCCGGTGTTCACATTGTGGAACTGACACTTAGCAATGGAGTGGACATCGACCTCCACCTGGAAGAAATTGCGGCCCGCCTGGTCGAACACGTCCTCAAACCGTTCATTATATCTGGGGGAGGAGGTAATCCCGACCATCTTATGAATGACAGCCTCAATGTCCTCGTCCTTGGCGTCCACCCAGAACTCAGCCTCGCTGCCGTAGATCAGGGCATCGTTGATCCGGCCCATGGTTTTCAGCTCGTCCTTGACAATGGGGGCGATGGGGGCCCGTCCCCGGCACAGGATGATCTGCTCGGCGCTGAAGCCGTTGCGCATCATCTTGTGGCAGGACTGCTCGATGATCCGGGCGGAAACCTGCATGGAGCAGGCGATACAGGTGCTGTCGCTGATCAGGATATAGACGTTCTCCGGCTTGACATGGCAGGCCTGGGCCACCTCCAGGGCCAGCGCGTCGGTGGGATAGTGGACATCTTGGAGGCACACCACCGCCTGATCGCTCTGGTCCCGGTAGGGGGTCATATGGATGTAGTGGTCGGAGTCCACCACCGCCTGGGAGCGGGCAGGGCCAGAGGCGATGGTGGCATATTCCCCCTCCCCCAAGCTCCAGCCGGCGATCTGAGAGGCCATACAGGCGATCATGGGCTGCTCCAAAAAGACCTCTACAGAGGCGAAGGAGTAGTCCTCGTTGAGCTTAAAATTGCCCAGTTGGACAATGGCTAGGTCCCCCAGTGTGGCCCTGGTAAAGAGCAGGGCCGCTTTCCAGCTCCCTTTACAGTGCAGCCCCATGTCCACCACGGTGGCCCCGCAGGGCAGCTTATCCGCCTGGCAGCCGATGGCCTCCGGGTCGGCCAAAATCTCGTGGATCACACCCATCACGTTCTTGGTCAAGCTAAGCATGTGGAAAACCTCCTGTTGTTTCTCATCTCCCCGGAATCAGGGAGACATTAGGATACGCACCGCCGGGCCGGCGCTTCCAGCCCGGCGGTGCGCATTGATACATTGTGTTTATTCGTACTCATTTGGGACATGGATTTCGCCAGAAATAATCTTTGCAACGGTGTCGTCTACCGCGTCCACGACCTCCTGGGGGACCTTGCTCTTCAGGTTCTCATTCCACACCAGGGACACAGCACCGTCGGCCATGCCGCTGAAGAGGATCTGGGGCTCGTCAATCCCGGCTGCACAGGCCTTGACCGCCGCGATGTAGGCCATGTCATAGCTGCAAATGCAGGAGATGATGCAGGACTCAGGGGCTTCGGAGCTGTAGTCGGCCAGGGCGCCGATGGAGTAGACCCCCTTCTCATTGGCGGCCTTCAGAGATCCCAGGGTTCCGGCGTCGGCATTGGAGAAGACGAAGTCGGCCCCGGCGTTGATCTGGTTCATAGTGGTCTCATAGGCCTCGTTCATGTCGGTATTGGTGAGCACCGCGTACATGCACTCCATATCGGGATTCACACTCTTGGCGCCCATCTCCATGGCACGGGTGGTCTTGGTATAGGCGGGGTAGTCGCCGCCGACCATCATACCCAGCTTTCCGGTCTCGCTCATCATAGCCATGAGCACACCGGCCACATAGGTGCTCTCCTCAAAGGTGATGTTGAAGGGGAACTGATTGGCGCTTATCTCATTGCCGCCGCAAGTGACAAACCAGGTGTCTGGATAGTCGCCCGAAATTTCGGCAAAGGGACTGGCATACTCGCCGCCGTGGCCGAAGATGATGTTGTACCCCTCATCGGCCAAAGCCTCCGCCTCGCTCTTGATCTTGTCTGCGGTAGCCGCCTCAATGACGGTGGTCTCACAGCCCAGCTCGGTCTGGATGGCATGTCCGGCCTCGGCGCCCAGCTGGCAGAAGCCGCCGTCGGTGGGAGAGCCGGGGACCAGGACGGCTACCTTCAGGCTGGACAGATCCTCGGCAGAGCCAGCTGGATCCTTGCTTTCAGGTGCTTTGCTGTTTTCAGGGGCCTGACTGTTCGCGGGGGGCGCAGAGGCGGGTGTCCCGCCTTGTCCGCCGGAGCCTGAACAACCCGCCAGCCCCAGCAGAGTCGTGCTTACCAGCAGTACTGCCAACAGTTTTTTCATTGTATTTCCTCCTTTTTTGGAACCCATATATGGAACCGCCTGAGGCGGGGATTCCTATCACTCATACTCTGTAGGGACATGGATCTCGCCGGACACAATCTTCTCAATGGTCTCGTCAGCCGCATCCAGAACTTCCTGAGGTACTTTGTTCTTTAAATTCTCATTCCAAACGAGGCGCACAGCACCGTCGGCCATCCCGATGAACAGAATGTCGCTCTTCTCAATCCCAGCGGCACAGGCCTTGACTGCCGCCACATAGGCCATATTGTAGTCACAGATGCAGGAGAGCAGACAGCTTTGGGGCGCCTCTGCGCTATAGTCGGCCAGAGCACCGATACAATAGATCTGGTTGTCTACCGCGGCCTTGATGGAACCGAGAGAGCCCTCGTTGGAATTGGAGAAGATGATATCTGCGCCGGAGGTAATCTGGCTCATCGTTGTCTCATAGGCCTCGTTCATATCAATATTGCTGAGGACGGCAAACATACATTCTACTGTCTCGTTGACACTCTTGGCCCCCAGCTCCAAGGCACGCGTGGTCTTGGTATACGAAGGGTAATCTCCCCCCACCAGCATCCCGATCTTGCCGCTCTCACTCATCATAGCCGCCACGACACCGGCCACATAGGTGCTCTCCTCAAAGGTGATGTTTAAAGGGAACTGGTTTTTCTGGATCTCTGTGCCGCCACAGGTGACAAACCAGGTGTCCGGGTACTCACCCGAAATTTCGGCAAAGGGGCTGGAATACTGACCGCCGTGGCCAAAAATGATGTCATACCCCTCCTCAGCCAGGGTCTCAGCCTCGCTCTTCATTTTATCGGCGGTGGCCGCCTCTATAATGGTTACCTCACAGCCCAGCTGTTCTTTCACTGCCTGGGTGGCCTCGGCCCCCAGCTGGCAAAAGCCGCCGTCGGTAGGAGAACCGGGAATCAGGGTGGCCACTTTCAGGCTGGAGGGATCAGTCTCGGTTTGATTGGGCAGGCCGCTCTGCTGGGGCGGATTACTTTCCGGGGCTGGAGTGGGGCTAGCTGTATGCTGCCCGCTGGAACATCCAGTCAAAAGCAGGAGCAGTACCATGATAAGAGACAAGCATTTTTTCATACTATATTCCTCCCATTATTCTGCGATTGGGAATATCCTCAAGATTTCTCATAGGGAACACCCTGCGCGCTGGGAGCGCCCACCCGTTTTTTACTCACCGCCAGGACGGCCAGGACGGTAACAACATAGGGGATCATCATGATAATATTGTTTGGGAGCCCCACTCCCAGGTTCTGTACGGTCATCTGCAGAGCGTTTGCTCCGCCGAAGATGGCCGAACCGGCCAGGATACCAAGAGGGCTCCACTTGCCCAGAATGACGACCGCCAGGGCGATATAGCCCTTGCCGCCTGTCATATCCTCTCCAAAGGCGTTGGTCTGAGCAATGGAGAGGTAGGCCCCGGAAATCCCCATCAAAACACCGCTGAACAGGGTTGTCAGGTAGCGCACCCGGATCACATGGATTCCCAAACTGTCGGCGGCCTCCGGATGCTCGCCGCAGGCGATGATTTTTAAGCCGAGGGAGGTATGCCGCATGATGAACCAGAGCACAAACACGAGGAAAAAGCCAAAATAGACAATGACATTGTGGTCAAAGAGCATGGGACCCAGCACCGGAATACGGGAGAGGCCGGGGATAGGAATACTTGGAAAGCTCTCTACCATCATACCGCTGATTCCCTCTCCGGCCCGATAGAAGAGCTTGCGGTAGACCACACTGGTAATCCCCGCACCCAGCATATTGATGGCTGCACCTACCACCACCTGCTCCGCCTTGTAGGTAATAGTAACAACCGCAAAGACAGTGATGAGCATGACACTGGTCACAATGGCAAAGAGGACGCCGAACCAATAGCTGCCCAGCAGCCGGGTGGCGGCATAGGCGGCGAACGCGCCCATGAGCATCACACCCTCGCCGCCGATGTTCATCATACCGGCCCGCTCGGCAATGGCCAGCCCCAGCGCCGCGATTAGCAGCGGGGTGGCCATGCGCACAGTTGCCGCCAAAAAATAGGAAAGCTGCTCCACAGTTTACGCGCCTCCTTTCGCCGCACGGCCTTTGCTGTGTTTCTTGCTGATGGCGGCCAGCGCCACAAACACGATCACAATCCCCTGGAAGATGTTCACGAACGAGGCGGAGACATCAGCCGCCCGCTGCATCGCGGTAGAACCTGCGTTGAGGAAGCCGAAAAGAAGGGCGCTGAAGATCACGCCAATTGGATTGTTGGAGGCCAGGATTGACACGGCGATTGCTGTATACCCATAGCCTGGCGAGAGGTTTTCAAAGAGGTAGTGGGCATTGCCCGCCAGCTCAATGGCGCCGCCCAGTCCGGCAATGGCGCCGCTCATGAGCATAGCCTGTACCATAGTCCGCTTTACATTGACGCCGCCGCATCTGGCCGCCGTGGCGTTAAAGCCCACCGAGCGGACTTCATAGCCATAGTAAGTGCGGAAGAGCCAGAGATACATCACAATGGCCAGTATCGAGCCCAGGAAAAAGCCGATATGCAGCCGGGTCCCGGAGATGATGTAATGCAAAAAGCCCTGATCCGCGATGGGGAAGGACTGGGGCTCGGCCTGGCTGGTGTCCCGCAGGGGACCGCGCACCAGGTAGCCTAAGAACTGCATGGCGATGTAATTAAACATGATCGTGGTGATAACCTCGCTGACTCCGTGGCGGGCCTTGAGCCACCCAGGCAGAAAGCCCCAGGCCGCGCCGGCAGCGGCGCCCGCCAAAAACATCAGAATCACCAGCACAATCCCCGGCAGGCCCTTGCCTACAATGCCGACACAGGTGGCCGCAATGGCCCCCATGAGGAACTGTCCCTCGGTTCCGATGTTGAATACATTGCATCGGAAGGAGACCGCCACGGCAACTCCGGTAAAGAGCAGCGGGCTGGCCTTATTTAAGGTGTTGCCAAAGGATTTTAGATTACGGAAGGTGGCGTTCCACAGGGCCTCAAAGGCTTTCCAGGCATCGTAGCCCGCAACAGTCAGCACCACAGCGCTGATGACAATGGCCACCAAAATGGCCAGCGCGGGCTTCCAGAAGGACGTCAGCGTCTGTCTCATCCGTTCCATGGTCTATACCACCTCCTCGTCCCTGGCCGTCCGGCCTGCCATCAGCAGGCTGAACACCTCCAGCGGAGTGTCATATTGAACCTCTCCCATAAAGCTCCCGTTGTAGAGGATGAGAATCCGGTCACTCAGGGAGATGATCTCATCCAAATCGGTGGAGATGAGCAGGACGGCCTTCTTCTTCTCCCGCTCCTCCACCAGCTTCTTGCGGACAAATTCCGTCGCGCCGATGTCCAGCCCCCGTGTGGGCTGAATGGCCAGCAGGACATTGGGCGCCCGGTCTACCTCCCTGGCCAGAATGACCTTTTGCTGGTTTCCCCCTGACAGCCCTCCCGCCGTATAGGAGATATCAGCGGGACGCACGTCAAATTCCTCCACCAGCTCTTTGGCGTGAGCGTCAATGGCGTCCCGCCGCATAAAAATTCCCTTGGCGTACTTTGGGGATCGCTGCATCCCCATAATCAGATTCTCCTTGATGGGAAATTGGAGCACCAGCCCCTTCTTATGCCGGTCGTCTGGGATGTGGGAGAGGCCCTCGTCCAGCCGGGTCCTGATACTGGCCTGGGTCACCTGGCGTCCGCAGAGCAGGATCTCCCCTGCCTCCGCCGGACGCAGGCCCACAATCGCCTCTCCCAGCTCCAGCTGTCCGTTGCCGTCCACCCCGGCAATGCCGACGATCTCCCCCTCCCGCACGGTGAAGCTCACATCCTTGACCGCGTCAAGTCCCTTGTCATTCTTCACCGTCAGGTTGGAGATCTCTAGCAGAGGGGCGCCAAAGTCGCCCCCTGTGATCTGCCGTTCCAGGTCCACATCCCGGCCTACCATCATGCGGGCCAGGGCCTTTTCGTCGGTGTCCGCCACCTTGACGGTATCCACCACCCGGCCCTGGCGCATGACGGTCACACGGTCGGCGTAGCTGAGGACCTCCCCCATCTTGTGAGTGATGAGAATAATAGAGTATCCTTCTCTGGACAGGGCCTTGACCGAATCGAAGAGCTCTACCACCTCATCTGGGGTCAGGACTGCCGTGGGTTCATCCAGGATCAGGATGCGCGCCTGCCGCATGAGCACCTTGAGAATCTCTACCTTCTGCTGTACCCCCACCGGGATCTGCCAGATATAGGCATCCGGTTTGACGTTAAAGCCATAGCGGCTGTTAAGCGTCTCTACCTGTCGCTGGAGAGAGCGGCGGTCCAGCACAAGCCCCGCCTCTTTCATCCCCAGAAAGACATTCTCCGTCACTGTGAGCTGTGGAATGAGCATAAAGTGCTGGTGGACCATACCAATTCCCTTGGAGATGGCCACACTGGGACTGTCCATCCTGACCTCTTCTCCCCGAATTAGAATGGTTCCCTCGTTGTGCATATACAGCCCATACAGGATGTTCATCAGGGTGGATTTTCCCGCGCCGTTTTCCCCCAGCAGAGCGTGGATCTCCCCCTCCTCTAGGGAAAAACTCACATCCTTATTGGCACAAAAACTGCCAAAATATTTGCTGATATGGCGCATTTCGACAACATTCATCGTCTATCTCCTTCTGTCTGGCGGTTTCTGTATAGTACTACCCGCCGGGCCGGCCTGCGCGGTGGATCGACTGTGCTAGGCAATTCGACGCAGAACTACTTATAGCAATCGAGCTCTTACGTCTCCATCCCCCTCCGGGGATGGAGACAGTATCAACAATTTTGAGAACCGCTCTAATACGCCATCGTACTGCGGATCCCCTGGAGAACCTTGTCCAGGTTGGGCAGGATGAAGTCCTCCATGCAGGGGGCATAGGCGGTGGGGACGTCCTCGGAGGTAATGCGCTTGACCGGGGCCTTGAGGTACTCGAAGAGGACCTCAGAGGCGGCCATCGCGCCCAGCTCTGCGCCAAAGCCCATGAACTGCGGTCCCTCCTGCACCACCACCAGGCGGCCTGTGTTGCCGACCGAGTCGATAATGGTCTGCTTATCCAGGGGGAAGAGGGTCCGGGGGTCGATGACCTCCACGCTGATCCCCTCTTTCTCCAGGACCTCGGCGGCCTTCAGGGCCAGACCGGTCATCATCATGGTGGCCACCACGGTGACATCAGTCCCCTTGCGCTTAACCTCGGCCTGGTAGAGGGGCAGCTCGTAATACTCCTTGGGGACCTCGCCCTTGACGTTGTACAGCCCCTTGTGCTCCAGGAAAATGACCGGGTTGTTGTCCCGGATGGCGGCGTTCAGCAGGCCCTTGGCCTCGTAGGGGGTGGAGGGCGCCACCACCACCAGGCCGGGGACGTTCATCAGCCAGGGTTCTACGCACTGGGAGTGGTGGTAGGCACAGCGGATCCCGCCGCCGGTGGAGGCGCGGACTGTGATGGCGGCGCTAGCCTCCCCGTTGTACATAAAATTCATTTTGGCGGCGTTGTTGACAATCTGGTCAAAGCATACCCCTAAAAAGTCGGCAAACATAATCTCGGCTACGGGCCGCAGGCCCAGGGCGGCCGCGCTGCTGCACAGTCCAATGATGGCCTGCTCGGACAGGGGGGTATCGTAGGCCCGATTGGGCCACTTCTGCCAAATTCCCTGGGTAATACCGAAGTCGCCGCCCATCTTGGCCACATCTTCCCCGATGATAAATACATTCTCGTCCTGTTCCATGGACTGATGCAGCGCCTCATTGAGCGCCTTACTGAACGAGAGCTTTCTAGGCATCATGCACCTCCACCTTTCTTCCCGCGTATACATGCAGCATCGCGTCCTCCGGCTTGGGGTCCGGGCTGCTCATGGCATACTCTACCAGGGCGTCTACCTCGGCGTTGACATCGGCCTGGACCTGGTCAAACTCCGCATCGGTCATCCCCTGCCCGGCCAGCTGATCCCGCAGCTTTTTGATGGGGCAGCGGTTGTTGATCCACTCGTCCACCTCTTCCTGGGGGCGGTAGGCCGCCGGATCTCCTGCAAAGTGTCCCTGCCACCGGTAGGTCATCAGCTCTAGCAGCATGGGTCCTTTGCCTGACCGGGCGTGTTCTGCGGCCCGCTGGACTGCCTCGTAGACCGCAACCACATCGTTGCCGTCCACTACCTCATGAGGGACATTGTACCCGTCCGCCCAGGTGGCCAGCTGCTTGATGTTATAGGCCTCGGAGTAGTGGGTGGCGATAGCGTATTCGTTGTTGGCCAGAATGTAGACCACGGGCAGCTTCCAGGTGGCGGCCAGATTGAGGCTCTCATGGCAGGCCCCCTCGCCCAGGGTGCCGTCCCCCATGAAGACGGCGGTCACATCGGGCTCATTTTTATATTTGGCATAGAACGCAGGGCCCAGGGCGGAGACCACGTTGGAGCCCTGGATGCCGTTATTGCCCATGTTGCGCACCTTGAGGTCGGCAACGTGCATAGAGCCCCCCCGGCCCCCGTTGATGCCAGTGGCTTTTCCAAAGATCTCGGCCATGACCGCCTTCTTATCGGTGCCGAACAGGCTGATCGCCCCATGACAGCGGTGGTCCGGGTATTTGTAGTCGGTAGGCTTGAGGGCATAGACCGCGCCCACCTGCACCGCCTCCTGGCCGGTCCCCAGATGGACAAAGCCGGGGATAAAGCCCTTTTTGGAGTACTCGTCTACCTTGTCCTCGAAGCGTCTGACGAATACCATGTCGTAGTACATCTTTTTCAAGGTCTCTGCTTCTAACACGAAAACATCTCCTTTACACGTTTTCTGCGGAAGGCCCGCTTCTGCGGCTTCCTATAGGTAATCGCCGAAAAACTCCAGCGCGGCCCCTTGGAATCCCTTGGCCTGATCGGATGAGAGATACAGGATGGTGTTAGCTACCTGCGCGGGCTGCAACATCTTCTCCGCCGGGATGTCTGAGCGCTGCTTGACCTCTGCCGTATTGGTCAGCCCCAGAATGATGGTGTTGACATTGATCCCGTAGGCCCGGACCTCCTCCGTCAAGGTCTTGGCGAAGGCCACAACCCCGCCCTTTGCAGCAGCATAGGCGCTGTAGCCAGGAAAGGCATGCTGAATGGCGCTGGAGGCAATGTTGACAATCTTGCCGTACTTTCTGCGCTTCATCCCTGGCAGCACATGCTTGCAGCACAAAAAGGTGCCGTCTAGAATCACACGAATGGGATAGTGCCAATCCTCCAGGGAGAGCTCCTCCACTAGGCCGCCGCGAAAGACAGCGGCATTGTTCACCAGAATATCCACCCCGCCCCAAGCCGTCTCCAGCTGTTTCACCGCAGCGTCCACCTGCTCCTCCTGAGAGATGTCACAGCACAGTGCCATGGCCTGTCCGCCGCTGTGACGGATCTCCTTTTCCAGGGACTGAATATCCCTCTGCGTTCTGGCGATAAGCCCCACGCGGGCGCCGGCACCGGCAAAGTGTTTGGCAGTCTCTCTGCCAACTCCTTTGCCAGCCCCTGTGAGCATTACTACTTTTTCTCGAAACTCCAAACCCATGCTCCTTTCTGCTCCAGCTTCTGTCTGCTATTTTCTGATGGCTCTGCCCTCCCGACAGCCCATATACTTTGCAACATATATGCCAACTTATCCATCATACTCCGGTGTAAAATCTTTTTATTTGCAGTTCCGTCTTGCTACTGGTACAATAAAGGCCAGCACGGATTGGTCTATTGTTTACACTGTGGACCAGCATGGATTTCGAGCGTTCCAGCTGGTCCTGGGCAGGAGGAATCAGCTTTGGAAGCCTTTGACTTTTCTTACTACCATCGCGACCTAGATCCGGAGGTCCTCCAACGCACATCTCTTTTGCAGGAGCTGAAGTTCACCCGCAGGCTGTATGAGGCACTGGATGCCATTATCGAGAACTCCAAGGACGGCTTTTTTATCACGGACGGAACCGGCCGTGTCATCAAGGTCAACCGGAGCTATGAGGAGCTGTGCGGCATCCGCCGGGAGGATGTGATGGGGAAGCACATGACCGAGCTGGAGGAGCATATTATCTCGGAATCCGCCTCCTTGATGGTGCTGAAAACAAAAAAACCGGTGACAATTGAACAAAAATTCTACCTCACCAACCGGACCGCCTATATCACCAGCAGTCCTGTCTTTGACGCACATGGGGAAATTATGATGATCGTTAGCAACAACCGGGATTTTGAAGAGATCGACCATCTGCGCGCCCAGCTCTCCCACTCACGGGCGCTGGCCAGCGAGTACCAATCCCGCATGGACGCCATCCGAAAACAGCTTTACGAGAAGCCAGACATCGTGGCAGAGGACCCTAAGATGTTGGAGGTCCTCTATCGTGCCAGCAAGGTAGCCCCTACCGACACCACCGTCCTGGTGACTGGGGAGACGGGCACGGGCAAGGAAGAGCTGTCCAAATTTCTCCACGAGAACAGCCGGCGCAGTAAAAATCCGTTTATTAAAGTAAATTGCGGTGCGATCTCACAAAATCTCATTGAAAGTGAACTTTTCGGCTATGAAAAAGGGGCCTTTACAGGGGCCTCCTCCTCCGGTAAAATGGGGTATTTTGAGGTGGCCCACAAGGGCACCCTCTTTTTGGACGAGATCGGAGAGCTCCCCTTGGATCTCCAGGTAAAGCTGCTCCGAGCCCTGCAGGAGCGGGAGATTGTCCGCCTGGGGGGCACCCGGCCCATTCAGATCGATGTACGGGTGGTGGCCGCCACCAACCGGGATCTGGAGCAAATGGTTGCCGAAAAGACCTTTCGTCAAGACCTCTATTACCGTCTGAATGTGGTTCAGCTCCAGCTCCCTCCGCTCCGGGAGCGGGTGAGAGATATCCGGCCCTTAGCAGAAAAATTCCTGGCCAGATACAATGAAAAATACCACTACAAAAAAGTCCTCACCCGCCAGGCCCTCCACGCGCTGGAGCAGTACTCGTGGCCCGGCAACGCACGGGAGCTGAACAACATTGTGGAGCAGGTGGTGATTATGAGCGAGAGCGACCAGATCACCGCCAGAGATCTCCCCCTTCGGGGGAGCGGAGGGACCGTACACCACGCCTTGTTTGATCTCAGTCAGCCGGTGGATCTCCCCGCTCTGCTGGAACGTCTGGAATACGGGTATATCCGCCAGGCCTATGAAAAGTATGGAACCCTCAAGACGGCGGCCGCCGCTCTGGGTATGAATTTTACTACCTTCGCACGAAAAAAGAAAAATTATGAGGATAAATACGGGGATAGTACGGAATTTGAACCATTTTAGCATAGTTATCATTTTTGAGAACTCCCATGTCAAAAATGACAACCCGCGCAACCCATTCTAATTGCAGGCGTCTGGCGGTTTTTTGATCAAGTGCGCTTGTCAAAACTGACAATTTCTCTGGTTCCTCTGTCTTATTTTCTCTCTCACCTGGAAATAGAACTTGGCACCTCCTTTGCAGGATAGTAATATAACCACGGAGTTTACCGCAGGTCCACTATCCAAACTAGGAGGAATGTGCCATGACGCTGACGTTGGATCAGATCAAGACAATTATCCCCCAGCGCGATCCCATTTTATTGGTGGATGAGGTCACGGATCTGATCCCCAACGAATCCATAGAAGCACGCTTCTATGTCTCCCCCTCCCTCTCCGTCTTTCAGGGCCACTTCCCAGACCAGCCCATTCTCCCAGGGGTGTATTCGGTAGAATCCCTGGCGCAGACTGCAGACATCCTGCTGCTCTCTATGGAGCGCTATCAGGGCAAAACACCTCTGTTTATTGGCATCGACCGGGCAAAATTTAAACGGAAGGTTTTACCTGGGATGCACATGTGTATGACAGCGAGAATTGCCCAGGAGCTGCCCGAAAAATCCATCGTCTCCTGTGACACTGCCTCCTACAATGCGAAGACTGGGGACCTGTGCGTCTCGGCAGTCGTCACACTGGCCATGCGCTAAAAGAAAAAGGGCGCGTTGTGGAGCATTTTCTCTCCACAACGCGTCCTTTTGTAGTCAGGCAATTGAAAAACGGAAGTGTCTCCCCCTCCCTTTCGAGGAGGGGGAGACACTTCTGATATGAACCTCAATTAAACCGGCCCATGGCCCGGTCGATTCCATCCTGGAGGAGACATTCCACCGCTTCCGCCGCTCGCTGGACAGCTTTTTCGATTGTGGTCTGGTCCTCCTTCCCGAATCTGCCCAGCACCCAGTCCACCATATCATAATCTGGGTGGGGCTTTTCTCCGACCCCCACTTTAATCCGCGGAAACTGGTCGGTCCCCAGGTGCTGAATGATGTTTTTCAATCCATTGTGTCCACCGGCGGAGCCGCTGCGCCGCACCCGGAGCTTCCCCACCGGGAGAGCCACATCGTCTGAGAGGATCAACACCCGCTCTGGCGGAATGTGGTAGAAAGCCGCCGCCGGACCTATGGCCTCCCCCGACAGGTTCATATAGGTAATGGGCTTCATCAGCAGGACCTTACAGCCGCCAATTACCGCTGTGTTGGTCAGGGCCCGGAATTTCAGCCGCTGTACGGGTACATTTGCCCCCTCGGCCAGGGCATCCAGGGCCTGGAAGCCGACGTTGTGGCGGGTCCCCTCATACCGCTCGCCCATGTTGCCCAGGCCCGCGACAATCCACTGGACCCCCTCCTGCTTTCGTCCAAACAAGTTCGTTCCTCCCGCTAGACAAAGAGCTTGGAGACCGAGATCTCCTCATAGATGCGCTCAATGGCCTCGGCGAACAGGGTGGCAACCGACAGATACTTGATCTTGCTACACTTGATATTGGGACGGGGCGGGATGGTGTCCAGGAAAATCACTTCTTTGATGACACTCTCCTCAATGCGCTGTACCGCCGGGCCGGAGAGGACTCCATGGGAGGCACAGGCGTAGACCTCTGTGGCCCCGCCCAGATCAACCAGGGCCTGGGCCGCACCGCACAGAGATCCGCCGGTATCTACCATATCGTCGAAGAGGATGACCTTTTTCCCCCGAACCTCGCCGATGATGTTCATAACCTCGGAGGAGTTGGCCTTCTGACGGCGCTTGTCTACAATGGCCAGAGGCATCCCCAGCTTTTGGGCAAAGGTCCGGGCCCTGGCCACACTGCCCACATCGGGGGAGACCACCATAGTGTCCGGGTCGTCCCCGAAGCGCTCTAAAAAGTGGGTAGTGAAGATGGGATTGCCCAGCAGATTATCGACTGGGATGTCAAAGAACCCCTGGATCTGAGAGGCGTGTAAATCCATGGTCAGTACCCGATCAGCGCCGGCCCGGGTGATCAGGTTAGCCACCAGTTTGGCCGAGATGGGATCTCTGGGCTTGGTCTTGCGGTCCTGCCGGGCATAGCCAAAGTAGGGGATCACCGCAGTGATCCGGCCTGCAGAGGCCCGCTTAAAGGCGTCAATCATGATCAGCATTTCCATTAAATTATCGTTGACCGGTGCGCAGGTGGACTGAACCACAAACACATCAGAGCCTCGGACAGTCTCATAGATGGAGACAAAGTGCTCTCCATCGGAGAAGGCCCCTACCTCGGCATTTCCAAGTTCCACCCCGACCTCCCGGCAGATA